>CAZHAH010000170.1:11103-12817 GCA_964530095.1 uncultured Desulfobacteraceae bacterium
GACAATGGACGAAGACGGCCTGCCGGATTCAATCTGCACCTGCCCTTACGAATTGGACTGCAAGCACGGGGTGGCCGTGGTGATCGAGTACCTGAAGCGGGTCGAAAACAACCGGCGCGTTCCCAAAGCAAAGAAGGATGACGATCGCCTGGAACTATTGGAAGATGAAGACTGGGATGATGTACCGGAGGATGATGAAAACGCCATGCCCGATGATATAGGACAGGATATCGAGGCTTTTCTCAAGGGCAAGACCAAAGCCCAGCTCATCGACCTGATCCATGAGCTTGCCGGGCAGTACCCGGAAATGGCAAGGGATCTGTCCGACCGCAAGCAACTGATCTCCGGTAATACCAAAACGCTGGTGACGCGTCTGCGCAAAGAGATCCGTGATATCGGCGATGAGCCTGGCTGGCGGAACCACTGGAATGGTGAGGGCTATACGCCGGATTATTCCGGGATTCGCAAGAAGCTGGAAACGCTGCTCAAGGCAGGGCACACCGACGAGGTGCTGACCCTGGGCTGGGAGTTAGTTACGACCGGTACCCGGCAGGTGGAGGAGAGCCACGATGAGGGCGAAACCGCCATGGAAGTTGCCAATTGCATGCCGATGATTGCCGAGGCCTTGAACCATTCCTCCCTTGATGCTGCCGACAGACTGACCTGGGCCCTGGATGCCGTGCTCGAGGATCAGTTCGAGGTGTGCGAGGCCTTTGCGAAATATCTTCACCGCCGGCATCCCAAATCAGCCTGGAACGTGCTTTCAGACCGGCTGTTAGCCCGTTTGAAAGGGCTTAAAGGCACCAAGGGCGCCGATGATTTCAGCCGCAACTACGAACGTGACCGGCTCAGCGACTGGGGCATTTATGCCCTGGAGAAAGCCGATCGTAAGGACGAGATCATCCCCCTTTGCATGGCTGAGGCCAAACGGACGGGTAGCTATGACCGTCTGGTCAAACGGTTGATTTCGGCAAAGCAGTATGAAGACGCCGAATACTGGATTCAAGAAGGGATTCGAGCCACCGAGAGAAAGTGGCCCGGTATCGCCGGAAACCTGCGCGATAAACTGCGGGAAATCCGCACTCTCGAAAAAAAGTGGCCTGCGGTAGCGGCGATGCAGGTCGAAGCGTTCGTGCGTTATTCGTCCCGAAAGGCCTTTACGGATTGCAAGAAAGCCTGCGGCAAAGCCAAGGCATGGCCCAAGGTGCGCGAATCTCTATTGCGCTACCTCGAAAAAGGTGAGCTGCCCTGGAAGCAGAAGGGCTGGCCCCTTCCGGAGTCCGGCCTGGACCGGCCTGATGCGGGCCAGCCAAATCGATTTCCCTTGGTTAATGATCTGGTTGACATTGCTATTTTTGAGAAAAAGCCGGACCAGGTGCTGAGATGGTACGACCGGCGACCTAAAGGCCGTTTTGGGTGGCACGGGGTTGATGAAGACGCCATCGCCACCGCCGTTCAGGCCCACGCGCCGGATCGGGCCGTGGCCGTCTGGAAAAACAAGGCGGAACGACTGATTGCCCAGGTTAAGCCCAGCGCATACCAGGAGGCGGCCAAGTACCTGCGAAAAGCCGCCAAGGTCATGCGTCGGGGAAAAAAGCCGGCAGAGTGGGAAGGCTATTTAAAAGGGTTGAGGGAGCAGCACGCCCGCAAACGCCGGCTGATAGAGATTTTGGATGGCCTGGACGGAAAACCGATCGTGAAAAAGAGCCGCTGA
>CAZHAH010000171.1:0-12774 GCA_964530095.1 uncultured Desulfobacteraceae bacterium
TCCAGAGGGTTGTAAACACATGTCACCGGTGGACTGAACTTTAATCCTTTCAGATCCTTTACAAGAGAATCGGTTATTTCCCGCATGTCCTTTACGGCAGTCATCTGCACTCTATTATTTAATCTCCAAGAATGATCCTTCGGGCACCGATGGAGCGACTGTGCCGGTGGGGTTTAAGCATCGAATCAACCCGCACCCCGGTTCCCCCGTGCATTCATTTTACCCAAATTCAGCTTTGAGCTCAATTTGGGTAAAATTTGCCTGTTTTTGATGTGGATCTGCTGGCGCAAACGCTATTTGTTCCACGAGAAGAGGGCGGCACCAGTGGCTAAAAAGACCAGTGTCATCAGCATCAGAATCGTCATTTCCGAACCCACATCCAGCAATGTGGCGCCGTCGTGCATCACCTTGCGCACGGCCTTAAGGAGGTGGGTCAGCGGAAAAATCTGGGACAAGATCTTAACCCACTGGGGGGCGCCTTCAATCGAAAACCAGACTTCCGACAAAAACATCATGGGCCAGGAAATAAAATTTAAGACTCCGGTACAGAATTCTTCGCTGGTGCCGCGTGAGGCCAAAATCAGCCCCAGCGCCGTCAGACTCAGGCTGCCCACTAAAAAAATCAAAATCAAATCGATATAAGCGCCTTTGACCCGAAACGAAAAAATCAAATCACACCCGATCCATACCACCAAAAGGGTGAACATGAGCAGAAAAATACGCGACACGGCCTGGGCCGTTAAATATTCCAAAGCAGTGAGGGGAGTGGCTTTGAGGCGTTTTAAAACGCCGTTTTTGCGATACCGGACCACCACGTATCCCACTCCCCAAAGCGCACTAAACATCATATTCATGGCCAATATGCCCGGAAAGAGCCAGTCAATGTAGCGGATAGAGTGTCCTTGGATTTTATTTTTTTGGGCATTGATCTCAATCTCGGGTGGGATGAGACTGGCCTTAAATATTTTTTCGACCAGCTCCCCTTTGGGGGATGTCTCACTGATCCAATAGTCGTGGGGTGGATGGCCCATTTTTAGCAGAAAATCGATTTTGTGATGCTTGAGCTTTTCCAGCCCCTCTGCGGCGGTTGAAAACCCGATGAACTTGAGATAAGGGATTTTTTGAAATGCTTCCGGGATGCGAGTCTTTTCAATCTTGACAACACCCGGTTTGTGAGGAAAGACACCGATTTTGTATTCCGAGGACCCCCGCCCGCTAAAGAGAACTCCGAATCCCGCCACCAGCAAAAAAGGAAACAAAAAATTCCATCCGAATGCGGATCGGTCGCGAAAAAATTCATAATTTCTGGCAGCAAAGATGGTCCAAAATCGTTTAAAGTTCATCCTACTTCCGTAATTCGCGGCCGGTTAAACTCAAAAACGCGCTTTCCAAATTCGGGGAACGGATTGAAATTTCCGATAAATCGATTTGATGCGATAGCAACTGCTCCAGACAGGCGTTGACGTCATCGGTTCTGATTTCGATATAATCGCGTACCTTCCGAAAAGAAAGCCCGATTTGATCCGGTGGCGTGGTGACATGTTTTTTAGGAATGATGATCGTCATTCCCTGGGCGTGTTTTTTGATGAGTTCTTCGGGAGATCCCTGGGCGATGATTTGGCCGTAATCCATAATGGCGATCTCATCGCAAAGGTACTGCGCCTCTTCCATGTAATGCGTGGTGAGAATGATGGTTTTGCCCTCACCTTTGATCTGCTCTAGGAGGTCCCACAAGTTGTGTCGCGCCTGGGGATCGAGCCCGGTGGAAGGTTCGTCTAAAAAGAGCAATTCGGGTTTATTGATCAAGGCCAAAGCCAGCATGAAACGCTGGCGCTGCCCCCCGGATATTCTGTCATTGTACTGATGCTGAAATTCACCCAGACGACACAATTCCACCAATTGATCCAGATCGGCGATTTGGGGATACAGGCTTTGAAAGGTTTTGAGGGTTTCGCGGACGGTCAAAAGATTTAAAAGGGCGGTGGTTTGAAACTGTATTCCGACCTCATTCCGAAACCGTGCCGTACGGGGCTTTCCCTTATAAAAAATGTTTCCGGAGGTGGGTGATATCACATCTTCAATCACTTCGATGGTTGTGGTTTTTCCGGCACCATTCGGCCCCAGGAGCCCGAAACAGATTCCCTGTTCGATGGCGAAACTGAGCCCATCGACGGCGACCACGTTGCCGTACGTTTTAACCAGATCTTTGACTTCCAATAAGATAGGCATCCATCCGCCATCCATCTGTCGCGGGTTTGGTTATCAATCACTCCATATTCAATATACGATTGAGCCAATTTCAAAACATCCCATTTCGGCCAATCTCTGCGTCAAGCCCAAATTTTAATCCTCAAAATACACAATGTATTCCTGCGGTTAAAATTTTCGCTTTCCTTGACCTTGATAAAACTGAAACGTTCTGAAACTGGCTCGATTTAAAAATCCGGTCCAAGTGTGATGATCTCGCAAAAAGTCGCGAATTCAACTCTAGATGGGACTTTTTACGACGCCATCAAACGTAGCATAAAGCCTCCTTTTGGGCCAAGCAATTTCTATGCTTGACTCTTACCTGAGGGGCTTTTATATTACGCCTCTTTAAGCACGTTTTTTTAAGTGGGGCGATTCTGACCTGCTGCGAATAAGAGAGAGGCAATCATCAGCGATGCTCAACCTGGGACGGATTCTTGAGATTGATTTAAGCGCCGGGGAATGGCAATTCAAACCTTATCCGGAAGAATTGGCCGTAAAATTCCTCGCCGGACGGGGGTTTAACGTTTGGTATCTTTATCATCATATCCCACGGGGCCTCGACCCTTTAAGCCCTGAAAACTGTCTTCTTATCTCCTGTGGTGCCCTGACCGGGACAGCTGCACCGGTTTCATCCCGATTGCATATCAATGCACTGTCTCCGCAAACCGGATTGCTGGGCAGCTCCAACATCGGCGGGGGATTCGGCGCTCGCTTGCGCGCCGCTGATATCCAGGCCCTGGTTATTCGCGGACGTGCGAAACAGCCCAGCTATCTCCTCATTGATGGTGACGCCGTGAAAATCTGCCGCGCCGAGCATCTATGGGGTTTGGACACGTGGCAAACCCAGGATCATCTCAAAGCGCAATATCCGAATGATAAGCTGAAAATGCTCACTATCGGCCCCGGTGCTGAAAACGGGGTTCGGTTTGGCTGCATTATGACCGACAAGGATCACGCCGCCGGGCGTACGGGAATGGGAACCGTTATGGGCTCCAAATACCTGAAAGCCGTCGTCATCAAAGGGCCCCGGTCAAAGCCTCCCCAGCGATCGAGCCGCATCAAACCCGAAGCCTTCCAGCGTTATATTCGGCTCATGCAAACGTCCCCCCACTATCAGGGCGTCGTTACCCATGGCGGCGCGGGTTATGTTAAGTGGGCCGACGAATTGGGGATATTGTCGACTCGCAACTATCGTGAAAATCATTTTGAGGCCGCGGAACGGATTGACGGCAAGCATCTTCAAAAGGATATTACCCGCAAGCGAGGTTGCCATCGTTGTCCGATCCAGTGCAAAGCCGAACTCAAATTCCAAAACGGTCAATTCAAAGACCTGCCGGCGATTCGTCCCGAGTTTGAATCCATGCTGGCCCTGGGCGCCAAATGCGGTCTCAGCGATCTGGAAACGCTTGTTTATCTAGACAACTTAACCACACGCCTTGGACTTGATACCATTTCGGCCGGTACCGCCATCGCGTTTGCGATGGATCTTTATGACCGGGGTCTGCTGACCCAAGAAGACACAGGCGGAATTGACTTAAGTTGGGGTAACGGCAAATCCATGGAAACGCTCATCCGACAGATGGCTTATCGCAAAGGATTCGGTGCCATTTTGTCACACGGTGTCAGGGAGGCGGCGCGCTTAATTGGTGGAGACGCCGAATGCTATGCGCCGCATGTGAAAGGTCTCGAGATGGCCGGCTATCATCCCTATAACATTATGGGAACGGCCCTGGGGTACGCTGTGGCCACACGCGGGGCGGATTTTAACGATATTTATGCCACCCTCGAATACAAATGGCTGCCCGAAAAGGCAAACTGCGAATTCGGCACGCCTGAGGCCGCCGATATGAACTCCATCCACGGCAAGGCGAAAATGATCCGGCGGGCCATGAGTGTGGGCGTTGTTATGGATTCCCTCGGGCTTTGCAAAGTCCCCGCATTGTGCCTCATATGTACGTTTGATCTGGCGAATGAAGCGGAACTTCTGGCGGCATTAAACGAGTGGTCGCCTTCTGCCGCGGCGCTTTTCGCCATCGGCGAGAGAATCATCACCCTGGAAAGACTTTTTAATAATCGACAGGGCGCCACCCACGCCGACGACCGGCTTCCGGACATGTTTTTCGAAAAAGAATACAACTCCGGCCGGGCACCCTCCAAACCCCATGAATGGATGGAACCGATGAAGCAGGAATTCTACCGGGTCATGGGCTGGGATGCCCAAGGGGTTCCCACCGAAGAGAAATTGGCCGAATTGGATTTATGCTCCTCGCCCGAAGTCTCTAAATCAGTGGCATAACCCAATGCCAAAATTTGTGAAGAATTCCATGTAAAGGGAAAGGTTCAAAACATGACCTTAGACGATTTGACTTTCAAACCCGCCTTATCATTTTTATCTGATCCGGACAAAGATCGGGTACATGAGGCGATTTTCGAAATCTTGAGTGATGTCGGGATGAAAATAATGCATGCCGAGGCACTCAGTCTGCTGAAGGATGCCGGTTGCGCAACCGCACCGGACGGCATGGTCACGATACCGGCGCAGCTGGTAAGGGAGGCCATCGCCAGCGCGCCGGAAAATATTTCCGTTTTTGATCGGACAGAGACTCAGGTGATGGATCTGGGAGGCCGCAGATCTTATTTCGGCACCGGTTCGGATCTGATCTATGCCTTGGACTCTCAAAAAATGTCGCGGAGGCAGTGTGTGCTCGAGGATGTGGCCCGGGCGGCAAGCGTGTGCGATGCGTTACCCAACATCGATTTTATTATGTCCTTCGCCCACCCATCGGACATTACGCCAGCCAGGGCGTATCTGTTGAGTTTTCAGGCCATGGCGCAAAATTCCATAAAGCCGATTGTCTGTACGGCGGAAGGCCGTGACGATCTTAAAGAGATATGGGAAGTTGCGTGTATCCTTCGCGGCGGTGCCGAGACCCTGAAGTCAAAACCGTATTTCGTGCACTATGCAGAGCCGATCAGCCCCCTCAAACATCCACGGAACAGTCTGGACAAACTCCTTTTCTGCGCTGACAAGGCGATTCCCGTGATCTACTCACCGGCCCCCATCTCGGGTTCCACCGCCCCCATTACCCTTGCGGGCCATATGGTTCAGGGGCTGGCCGAATGTTTTTGCGGTTTGGTCATTCATCAATTAAAGGCCCCGGGGGCGCCCTTTCTCATGGGTATCGGTCCGGCGGTTTTGGACATGGCCACGGCAGAGTGCTCCTACAACGCCCCCGAATATCTGATGGCCTATATGGGAATGGTGGAGATGAGCCATTATTACAATCTCCCCAACTGGGGGTATGCCGGCACGAGTGACTCTCAAATTCCGGACGAGCAGGCTGCCTTCGAAGCCGGACTGCTCACCTTCATGGCCGCCTTTGCCGGATCCAACCTCAATCATGATGTCGGCTATCTGGATTTCGGGCGCACCGGGAGTCTGGATATGATCGTACTGCTGGACGAAATTATCAGCCAGGTACGGCGCATGCAAAACGGCATTCCCGTCGATGACGACCATCTGGCTGTGTCCGTTATCCGGGATGTCGGCTGGGGCGGTCATTTTCTGACCCATGACCATACCCTAGGACACTTGCGGGCGACGCAGTGGCGACCGAATCTCTTGAACCGCAAGGGTTATGAAAATTGGGAGATGGAGGGACGTTTGACCTTGGGGGAAAAGGCCCACCAACGGCTTCAGAAAGTACTTAAAACCCTCCAAACCCAACCCATCCCGAAAGAAGAAGCCCGTAAAATTCAAACCCGTGTGGATCGGTTTCAACCGGGGACGAACTCGTAAGCGACAGATACAGCAAACCGCAATTGTGAGTTCAACATCACAGATATGTCAATACCCGCTCGTCAACTTTGAAAGCCATCAGGGCCCCTTTTTTATTTGACACATTAGGTTCAATCTTCTATATCCCTTAGGCGTAACGGAGGGGAATTCCTGTCCATAGCGATTATGTCCATTTGCCACTATTCCGGTTCGGAATAAGTAATTGAAAAATCGACTGATACGCCGATACTGGATGCTTAGATTGCATTCAATTTTGATAAACAATCCTTTCAACCAGACAAAATTAAAACACACACGCTTCTAAAACTCTGGAGGGGGGTATCGATTTTATGAAAAAGCTAACCATTTTTCTGTTGCTTGTTTGCACAGCCTTTCCTGTGTTCGCTCAAGAATGGAGAGTTGTTCCGCAAGGGATTTCTGATACTGATTTGCAGGCTGTTGTTTCGAATTCAGTTGAAACGAATCTTAAACAAAATGGTGGCTTTCAATCATTAAAACAGATCCCCGCTATTGAAGTGGAATGGATGCAATTGGCGAGACAACAGGAACAAAAATGGCAACATATGTTCAATCAGTTACAGAAAAACTGGCAAAGCAGTCTGCAGGAAGTTGCCTCAAAACAAGGGGAAGTCCGTATTAGAGAAGAAATCGATAGACAGATCGGCGTCATAAGGGACAACATTCGAATATTACAAAATCTTATCAATAAACGGGAGCAGGCCTTTATCAATCGTCTGAAGCAGCTTCGGCTTTCTATTCTTGTCTGGGGGAAAAACTCCAAAAACGACATCGTTCGCCAAAAGCTGAGCTACGAGCAGGTTCAGACACAAGCCGAACAACAGCTTGGTGCAAAAGCGATTGAGGCGGCCAAATAATATTATGCAAACTATCTACCGGGTTTCGCGGCTAAAATCATGGATAATTGGGTCTTTACCATTGCATCCACATTTCCCGAGGAGATATCAGAACTCGATTCAAACAACGCCCAATGGATCTATTTTTTTCGCACGATTGAAGTTTACCCCTTTGTCAAACCGCCCCGCATCGCTCCCAAAACGACGCTTAGGACCTTGGCCAATGCCCTTTTCAGTGCAGAGCAGATCGACATCTTTTTTGAGAAGGATCACCTTTTCGACAGTGGACTGAAAGACTGGCTGCGTGATGAGCTCATCATACAGGAATCCCAAACCGCAAAACTTGAAACCGACCTCGAACGCGCCCGTCATTTTGGGAGAGGACAGCGTGTCTTGCAACAAGAAGTCACAAGCCTGAAACGCCGGATTGAAAAACTACAAGAGGAACAGAGTAATCTGGCTGATGCAAAATCGCTTAATAAAGCTCAGATACTCCTGTCAAACAATGAAAAGAGATATTTCAATCACTACAGCAAGCGCACCGTCCTGATATCTCATCAGGTTACGGCGACGGCCCGGGGACAGCACGACATAAAAGACTTTCTGGTCAACATGTCCGTCAAGGGCTGGAAAAAATACCGGGAGCCAAGTTATAGGGAAAACATACTTGTCAAAAACGGACCGCAAAATGTTTATAAGACCTATCAGCTAAACTGGAAAGCACAGAAGGCCGCCTTTAAAATCTTGTCCCTAACCCGAAGAAAGATCGGGGTTCAGACGCAGTATATGGCCACTTTCGGGATACGGATGGATCTCACCGCCTCAAAAACAGAAAGACCGACAGCCAAAAAGAGTAAGATCGCCCAGAAAAAAAAGTCCGCCACGAGCACCAATTGAACGGATTGAACCTCGACCGCTGCCTGATCTAGGCCGGCCGATACCGCGAGGTGTCGATCTAAGGAATTCTTAAGCTATCCCCCCGCAATCATCGGGATGAGGCTGATCTGCGCTTGATCCGGAACCGGAGTTTGTCCGAAATTCGGTCTGGAAACCAGTTTTCCGTTGATCCGCACGACAGCATATTTATGACCGTCCTCAACCGTTTCCAGAAGCGTTGCAACGGTCATCCCCTCTTGCCAGGGGATTTTTTCCCCTCCGAGCGTAATCACTGTTCAACGCCGTTTGCTTTTAAAAGCGCCAGAACTTCGGGGAAATCGATACCCAGGCGCAGGGCGGTTTCAAGTGTGGGGATACCGTCAATCGTCCAGCCCCTTCGCTGGTAGACGGCATCCTGGAGCTTGATGTATTGGGCCTCTCTGAACTTTCTCAACAGAGCGACTTTTTGAACTGTCTGCTTGCCTTCGATGTCCGTGGCGTGTTTTTCGACAAGTTGCTTGTCATAGCGCTCTGCCCTGGATTCGTACTCCTCAACCGTCACCGGTCCGGCTGCACGGTAGGGGATCCGGTCATGCTCCCTGCGGCCGTAACCCATCTTAAGGTTAAAGAGACGCTGGAAATTATAAACCCCCTCGCTTGCGGCGATCAAATCCTCAGGGGTTGCCTTGATGCCGGTAACGGCTGAATAATAGTCCGCATACCACTGAACATGCTTCACCACCTTGGCCGGTTCGGCCATGTCCTTGTTATCTTCGGGAATAATATCGTTCCAGGGCAACTTACATAAACCGCAGAGACCGAACCATGTTCTGAACATGGGAAACCAATGCAGGGCTTCCGCCTTTTGCTCAATGGTCGGCATGTAATTATGCACCATATCCAGAAAAATGAGCCAGGCTTCATCATGCTGGGGGCCTTTGAGGGCCATACCATAACCGCCCTGCTGGGCAAGGGACTCCTTGGTCATATACTCTGAAAACTCAAGCCCTTTGGTTTCCATACCGATATCCTGCATGAGGGCGGCATCCGCACTATAATTTTTAGAAAAAATGTCTTTCATGCGCCGCACGCCCTCGCCGATAACCGCACCGAATCCGTCTCCCTCGGCCATCTGATGGACCAGTTCAAGGGCACTTAAGCGGTTGCCGAAGCTCAAATCCAGGCCGTTTGTATGAGAGGTGTTGATCAATCCCATTTCGAAACATTCCATGGCAAAGGCGATAGAGGTACCCACGGAGATGGTATCAAGGCCGTAGGTGTCGCAATAAAAATTCATTTCGATAATCGTGTACGAATCAAAAATTCCCAGGTTGGAACCGCATCCGGCAATGGTCTCGTACTCGGGGCCGTCCACAAAAACTTTTTTTCCGCGATAGGGGCCTGTAAAGGGGATAAAATCCCTGACCCCATGGGAACAGGCTACCGTGCATCCCTTCCAGCAACCATCAAAACCGGGATCAAACAGATGCCGGTAGGCGTCGCTACCAATCAGGTTGGCGCCGGGATGCTGGCCGAACCGGAAATTGTTGACCGGAAGCAGATCAAAATCATTCATGATCGGAACCAAGTGAGTGGTTCCGACTTTCGACATTTCATTTTGTTTGGGATCAAGTTCGACGATTTCGCGGGAGTGGCTTCTAGCTACTTTTTTTAAGGCTTCAGGATCGGCGGGATTATTTGTGGTTGCCGTAACCGTATCCCAGCGGGCCACAATGGCTTTTAATCCCTTATCGGCAAATACGGTTCCGATGCCACCTCGGCCTGCCTGTTTATAGCGAACGCGCTTTCGTTTGGCATCATACCAGGTAAAATTGAGACAACCGATGCGGGTATGTTTGGCACCAGGCCCGGTGGAAACCACGGAGATACTCCCCTGTTTGCCCAGGGAAAAGTGTTCCGTGAGACGGTCGGAGATCCCGTAGGAATCCTCGGGAAGGCCTGATATTTCCATAATCTGAATCTTCTGATCGACCCCATCGATAAAAATCACCGTATTGCCGGGCGTTTTCCCGACCACCTCCAATGCATCAAAGCCGGAGAATTTTAGATAAGGGCCGAAATATCCCCCGACATTGGAATCCATCACCGAACCGGTGGTGGGTGAAAGGGTGGTGACGATGCTTTTCCCGGAACCGGGATAGATCGGCGTCCCTCCCATGGGACCGGAGGCGATACAAAGCGCGTTTTCAGCATCGTTCCATTTGGAAGTGCCGGAAACGGCATTCCAGAGCAGCCACAGACCGAATCCCTTGCCACCGATAAACACCTTTTTTGTCTCCGGTGAAATCGATTTAATAGCAGCGGTCGATTGAGTTAAATCGATGCTCAGGTACTGGTTGGCATATCCTTTGTCGATTTGAGGTCTTTCATAGGTTAGTGCTGTAATTTCTTTGATGCTCAGTTCCGTCATTTTTTCACCCTTTCTCATCTGTGTTATTTTTTTTGATTCTGTTTATATTAGGAGTTAAGCACCGAATCGATCCGTTCCAGAGCCCAGTCAACTTCTTCCCGGGTGATGATCAGAGGTGGTGCAAAACGAATGATATGGTCGTGGGTCTCCTTGCAAAGGAGTCCCTGCGCCATCAGATTTTCACAATAGCGGCGGGCCCCACCGGCTTCAGGGAACAGCTCCAGGCCGATAAAGAGGCCTTTCCCGCGAATCTCCCTGATGGACGCGTTTTTAATCTGTTTTAATCCATCCAAAAAATAGCTTCCCATTTGGGCGGCATTTTCGATCATGTTCTCTTCAAAGAGAACTCTCAGCGCCGTCCGGGCAACGGCACAGGCCAGGGGATTGCCGCCGAAAGTGCTGCCATGTTCCCCGGGTTGCAGGACACCCATCACCTCGGTGTTGGACAAAACCGCCGAAACGGGATAAAATCCTCCCGAGAGGGCCTTGCCGATCAGGGTTAGATCCGCCTCGATGCCATCGTGTTCCTCTGCCAGGATTTTGCCGGTCCGGCCCAGACCGGTTTGGATCTCGTCCAGAATTAAAACCACATTGTGCTTTTTACAGATGTCTTTGGCTTGCTTCAGATACCCTGCCGGCGGGATAATCACACCCGCTTCCCCCTGTATCGGTTCCACCAGAAAAGCGACCGTATTGGGCGTTATGGCCGCTTCCAAGGCTGAGGCATCGCCGAAAGGGATGATTTTGAAACCGGGGGTAAAGGGCCCGAATCCGGCGCGGGAATCTTGATCGGTGCTGAATCCGACAATGGTTATCGTGCGGCCGTGAAAATTGTTCCGGCAGACGATGATTTGGGCCTGATCCTGGGGCACGCCTTTGATCTTGTATCCCCATTTACGAACCGTTTTTATGACTGTCTCGACCGCCTCGGCACCGCTGTTCATGGGGAGAACCTTATGGGAGTTTGTGAGCTCACACAATTCGCGATAATACAGTCCCAGTTGATCGTTGCGGAATGCCCGCGAGGTGAGGGTCAGTTTTTGGGCCTGTTCGAATAGGGTTTGCTTGATCTTAGGGTGGCAGTGCCCCTGATTAACGGCCGAATACCCCGAAAGACAGTCGAGATATTTGTTACCGTTGACATCCCAGACCCAAACCCCTTTTCCCCGCGACAAGACGACATCCAGGGGCTTATAATTGTGTGCGCCGTGCTTTTCCTCCAATTGGATGTAATCTTCAGGGCCCATAATAAGGTCTCCTTTGAGTGAAGGTTTTTTTCTTGATTAACAATTCTGCATATCATAACCTGATCAATTCGTAAAAAGACAAATTTATAAAATGCTAAAATTCTTATTTTCAGGAGAAGAAACTTCATGCTGAACAACAAAAAAATCGGCTTCATCGGATCCGGAAATATGGGCGAGGCGCTGATCAGCGGACTGATCGTTTCCGGATCGACAATTCCAGAAAATATTATCTGTTCGGATATCAAGGAAGATAAACTCGAAACCATCCGTGAAACTTATGGCGTTCACACGACAAAAAGCAATCAGGAAGTTGTGACTTTGTCAGAAATTATCGTCTATGCCGTAAAGCCGCAGCTCATGGCCGCCGTGCTCAGAGAAACTGCAGACAGCCTCGATATGTCAAAGCTCGTCATTTCGATTGCGGCCGGGGTACCGATGGAGGCCATCGAAGCATGCCTCAATAAAGACCTGCGCCTTATCCGGGTGATGCCCAATGTGGCCGCCTCTGTTAAGGAAGGGGCCGCAGCCATTGCAGCCGGGGCACATGCACGCGAAGAAGACATTCAGCTGGCGATGTCCATTTTCAACTCGGTAGGTAGAAGCGTTTTCCTAAAAGAAAACTATCTTATGGATGCCGTTACAGGTCTCAGCGGCAGCGGCCCGGCCTACATTTTCCTTGTCGTCGATGCCCTGGCAGATGCCGGAGTCAAAGTGGGTCTTTCGAGACAGGATGCCCTTCTCCTTTCCATCCAGACGGTTCTGGGTGCTGCAAAAATGCTGCTGGAAACAAAAGCGCATCCCGGTCAATTGAAAGATATGGTCACCTCACCCGGCGGAACAGCCATTGCCGGTCTTCATACCCTGGAAAAAGGGGGGCTTCGGACAACCCTCATCAACGCCGTGGAAGCCGCCACCATGCGTTCAGTGGAATTGGGGGATATTATGATTAAAAACTTTTCCAATAATGACAAAGCCAGCGGCAAAAAATAGAGATGTCCGCCTCAAATTTCGCACCGCCTGACGTTTGGTGCGACCTTCCTTAAAAAAAGATTTTGAGAGCGCTTGTAAAGTGATGGAATATTTATGTTTGGTGAGACCGTATCATACACGGCGGCACTAACAGCGGGACTGCTTTCCTTTTTTTCACCCTGCGTTTTGCCGTTGGTGCCGGCCTATTTTTCATTTATCACCGGTTTTTCCCTGGAAGAACTCACGGGTGAAATCAGCGTCGAAGTTCGTAAAAAGGTTATCTTTTCAACGGTGGCCTATATCATCGGATTTTCGCTGGTTTTTATTCTTTTAGGGGCTTCGGCCACC
>CAZHAH010000172.1:0-12765 GCA_964530095.1 uncultured Desulfobacteraceae bacterium
CCCACACACCCCGTTCTTTTTAATTTAAAATCTTTTTTACTTATACAAGCGAAAGCTGAGGGTACCCGATATCCAAGGCGCCAAGGGTGAAGCCATAGTGAACTATTGCGAACCCTTGGCAACGAAGGAGATGGGGTACCATCGGCTTTCCCGTGGGGTAAATTAAATGAAGAATTAATATCAAAATGACAACTCACCTTAGAAGAAAAATGAAGTTCTATATAGAGACTGAATCTGCCATGTGTTGTTAACAGTTTCTAATGTTTCTTCATTTTATTTACGCTCATTTAGGGAGGGAAATAAGAGGAATATATGAAAACAGAAAAAGGAGTTCTATACGGTCTGGGGGTCGGACCGGGAGACCCGGAGCTGATCACATTGAAAGCCGCGCGGGTATTAAACAGTGTCGATGTTGTATTTGCTGCCGCGTCGACCAAAAATAGTTACAGCCTGGCGGTCAGCATCGCAAAACCACACATTCCGGACCTTACCCCGGTCAGGATGCTTCGTTTCCCCATGACCCACGAAAAAAAACAACGCGAAAAGGCCTGGCGCGAACATGCGCGCACGATTATCAATGAGCTGGAACGGGGTCAAAAAGCCGCCTTTTTGACTTTGGGAGACTCGATGACGTATTCCACCTATGGATACATCGTCAAAAATATGCAGTCGCTGGCGCCCCACATCCCGATCATCAGTATCCCCGGAATTACCTCTTATCAGGCGGCCGCCGCCACCTTAAACACGCCTCTGACCGAGGGTGAGGAGTCTCTTTTGGTGGTCTCCGGAGCCAACGGGGGGGACCGCCTGCGGCAGCTTTCGGCCAGACCCGAAACGGTGATCTTTCTCAAAGCCTATCGCAATGTAGAAGATATTATGGCCGCCTTGGATGAAGCGGGTCGGTTGAGTGATAGCATAGCCGTTTCCAATTGCGGTCTTCCGGAAGAAAAAATCTTTAACGATATTCGCAAATTGGGCAATCGCCCGCCCGACTACTGGACCCTGATCCTTTCCAAAAGAAAAAAGGACAATGCCGGCTAAAAATTCAACACCGCGCTATATGTTTTTGGCGGCCTCTTTGCTTATCTCGGCCGTCATTTACGGCTTAGGCACAATGCTGGCGCAAGATCTGTCCACGCATCACGTACTCAAACGGCTTGTGTGGCCACTGTCCCGGCTTATCATTTTCATTACCCTTGGACTCATGGTCGGCCAAATCATCGAGCTTGCCGGATGGACCCGCTATTTGGCATCCCTTGCAGCCCCTTTTTTTAGGTTCGGCAACCTGGGCAGGCAGTGCAGTGCTGCCTTTACCACTGCTTTTTTTTCGGGCGTGGCCGCCAACGCCATGCTCCTTGATTTTTACAAAGACGGCAAGATATGCCGCCGGGAACTTTTTTTGGCCAATTTTATTAATCAACTTCCGGCTTATTTTTTGCATTTACCCACCACTTTTTTTATCATTATTCCGCTTACCGGAGCGGCCGGGGGTTTATATCTATTGATCACCCTTATGGCAGCCGTTATACGAACAATCCTTTTTCTCATATATGGACACTTACGACCATCGATTCAATCGTGTGAATACCGATCTGCTGAAACTGAATCTTTCGTTTCCGATCGACAAACTTCCCAAAATCTCTGGCAAGGCATCCAAAAAAAATTCCCGCGCCGAATGACCCATATTCTGATCTATGTCGTGCCCATATATATCTTTATCTTTTTCATTAATGCCATGGGTTTTTTTGATTTTGCCCGTCAGTGGCTGGCCCAATATATCGTCACCACCATCATTCCCATTGAAGCGCTTTCCCTGGTCATTCTCAGTTTCGTGGCCGAATTTACTTCCGGTTTTGCAGCGGCGGGGGCGCTTCTTGATGCCGGCCTTCTGACAACCAAACAAACCGTGCTGGCTTTATTGATCGGCAATATCGTTGCCTTTCCGATTCGCGCCCTGCGACATCAATTGCCGCGCTATATCGGCATTTTTGCCCCCAAGATGGGAACCCAGCTTCTGTTAATGGGACAGGGTTTTCGCGTGACAAGTATTATGATTATGGGCGCCGTCTACTATTTTATCGGCTAAATCGGAGTTTAATCTGTGACGCCCAAAAAAAGAATAAAACGCAGAAAATTACGCGCCGGATTCACCACCGGCACTGCCGCCGCAGCCGCAACCAAAGGGGCTTTGCGTCTTCTTTTCGAGGATCGGATACCGTCAAAGGTTCAAATCGAACTCCTCACCGGAGATCCGATTTCCATCCCCATACACCACTGTAAACGCGAAGATCCCGACCGGGCCCTGTGCACCGTCATAAAAGACGCCGGTGATGACCCCGATATCACGCATAAGGCCGAAATCGGCGCCCGTGTCAGGGTGGTAGAAAGGCGCCGCCGTGAAAAGCAAGGGGACCCGATTTCCATAACGGGCGGCAAAGGGGTCGGAATCGTTACCAAACCCGGGCTTGAGACGCGCCCGGGAGAATCCGCTATCACCAGCGGGCCTCGCAAAATGATTTCTCAAGCGGTTCAAGATATCGTCACCCGCTACGATTCGCATGCGTCGGTGAGCGTCGAAATTTTTGTACCCGAGGGAGAAATCCTGGCTCAAAAAACCCTAAACGCCCGTCTGGGAATTATGGGGGGGTTATCCATATTGGGCACCACCGGAATTGTGAAACCGATGTCGCACGACGCCTACATTGCCACCATTAGATCCGCTGTTTCAGTTGCCCGGGCTTCAGGGGTCGAGCACCTGATTCTGACCACCGGTCGACGGAGTGAGCGCTTCGCGCAGCACCACTGGCAGGAGCTTCCCGAAGAAGCCTTTATCCAAATCGGTGATTTCTTTAAACTGTCTTTAGCGGCAGCTTCAAAGAAAGGTTTTCAGAAAATCAGTTTGGCGGTTTTTTTTGGCAAAGCGTTGAAAATGGCCCAGGGAATTCCGCATACGCATGCCGGAAAATCGACCCTGACACTGGACCGACTCTCAACCTGGTCCCGCAACGTTTGCCGGGATCAGCGCCTGGCCCAAAAAATTCTAAAGGCCAACACGGCCCGCCATTCCCTGGAAATGGTGCGCGAGGGCTGTCCCGAACTGGTTGCTCACGTCAGCCGGCAAGTCGTTCAGTCCGCCCAAAAATTCGCTGGCGGGGTTTTGGATATTCAAAACGTAATTTTCGACTATGACGGAAATGTATTGTACAATTCTAAAAATTACGCGGGGGTTTTAAAATGAAACCGATATCCGTTATTGGTCTGGGGCTTTCACCCAAGGATTTAACATCAGAACATGAACAGATCATTCACAAAGCCGATATCCTTATCGGAGGGAGACGCCATCTCGAATTTTTTAAAGATCACCCGGGATTAAAAAAAGAAATTACCGCCAAAATCCAGGACGTTATTCAATTTATCAAAGATCACATGCAAACGCACACCATAACGGTAATTTCCTCAGGGGATCCGCTTTTTTTTGGAATCGGTTCAGTCCTTATCCGCGCCCTGGGGCCCGCGCAGGTTTGTATTTACCCCAACATTTCAACGGTGGCGGCCGCTTTTTCAAGAATCAAATCCTCCTGGCACGATGCACGCATCGTCAGCCTGCACGGCAGAAACCGCCAAAGCAAACTTTTGGATACTCTCCTTAAAAACGATAAAGTAGCCGTATATACCGATCCGCAAAAAAATCCCGCCTGGCTGGCCCAATTGCTTTTGACAGAGGGTATTTCTGATTTTGAGATGTGGGTATTGGAGCAGTTGGGGACAGATTCCGAACGAGTTGCCCGGTATGCGTTGGCTGAAGCGTCTGAGAAGCATTTTGCAGATCCCAACCTGGTCGTATTGATGCGCCGTCCGGCCCTTGAGGCACCCTGCCCCGACCTCCAACTGGGGCTGCCGGATCGGTTTTATGAACACGAGGGGGGGCTGATCACAAAGCCCGAAGTGAGGGCCGTCACCCTTTCCAAGCTTCGTCTCTGTTCAGAGCACATTTTATGGGATCTGGGAGCCGGAAGCGGTTCCATTGCGATTGAAGCGGCACTGTTTATAAAGCAGGGAAAAATTTATGCGCTTGAAAAGAAGAAAAATCGCATCCAACAGATCGAAAACAATCAAAAACGCTTTAAGGTAGAAAATTTGAGTGTCGTTCACGCCACCTTACCCGAAGGACTTGAAAACCTACCCCGGCCGGACCGGATTTTTATCGGTGGCGGCGGCCGGGATCTGGTAAGGATTATCACTTCCGCCGCCGCCCATATCAAGGAGAATGGAATCATGGTCATCAACACGGTCATTCTGTCCAATGTCGGTGCGGCCATCGTTGAATTGGAAAAGATCGGTTTTACGATCGATGTCACCCAGGTTCAAGTCAATCGTCGCAAACCGATGCCCCGGGGGGAAAGACTTCAGGCCGAGAACCCGGTCTGGATTATTTCGGGTATCAGGAATGTTTTCAATTCGGATGGAAAGGAAAAATAAATGGATTCGCAGGAACGTCACATGGTGATCTTTGCCGGCGCCGGCCCGGGTGATCCCGAACTCATCACCGTCAAGGCCCAAAAGGCACTAGCCAAAGCAGACGTGGTGATATACGCGGGATCTCTCGTTCCCGAAGCGATATTAAAATGGACCCGCTCGGGGATAGACCTGATTAACAGCGCCCCGCTTCATTTGACGGAAATTATTCACAAAATTGAGCATGCCTATCAGCTCGGTCAACGAGTGGTGAGGCTGCACACCGGCGATCCAAGCCTGTACGGCGCTATTTTTGAACAGATGATGGAGTTGAATCAGAGAGACATTCCCTATAGGGTCATCCCCGGTGTCACCGCCGCTTTCGCCGCCGCTGCGGCCATGGGTATCGAATACACCCTCCCGGAAGTATCACAAACGTTGATCTTAACCCGCATGGCCGGCCGCACGCCGGTCCCCGAAACCGAGTCGCTCCAATCACTGGCCCGGCACAAGACTTCCATGGCCATCTATCTCAGCATCAAGCTTATCGATCAGGTGGTATCCGATCTGGCCGAATCTTATGGCGAGGAGACAACCTGTGCCATCGCTTATCGTGTGAGCCAGCCTGAGGAGAAAATTATCTTTTCAAAGCTCAGGCATCTGAAGGAGACCGTCGCCAAAGAAAAGATTACCAAACAGGCACTCATTATTGTGGGCAAGGTTTTAGAAGCGTCTAGTCCGCAATCCGCGCCTAAATCAAAACTTTATGATAAAAATTTTGCGCATCAATACCGATCCGTCTGCTGAAGCATATGCCTGATTTAAATAAAATTGCGATATGGGTCATTACCCCTCAAGGGGCGAATCTCGCCTGCCGCTTAGCTGGGCAGCTGCCGGGAGCAGAACTATTGGTGTCTGCCCGATTGGAATCGATCGAGGAACCGGTAACAAAATTTACCAACCTGGCAGATGCCGTGGCAAAGCGGTTTGCGACCTATGACGGGCACCTTTTTATCATGTCGACCGGTATCGTCGTCCGACTCATTGCAGCCCATATTCGCAATAAAATGGTCGATCCGGCGGTCGTGGTGATGGATGAGAAAGGACGTTTTGCCATCAGCCTATTGGCCGGGCATATCGGCGGCGCCAACCGTCTGACACGCCAAATCGCCCAAATCAGCGGCGCTGAGGCAGTCATTACGACCGCCACCGATGTGAATCGATTACCCGCCATCGATGTTTTGGCCCAGGAAAATGATCTCTTTATTGAAAACCCCCACGCCATCAAAAATGTGAATATGGCCATTGTTGCTCACCAGGAGATTTTCATTCACGACCCGTTCCAAATTCTGGCATGCGGGCTTACCGATTTGAATCTCAACATATGGAATCCTTTCGTACAGAAAAAAGAATTGCCGGCCGCGAGCATCTTTGTCGATGACAAGGTCATTGACCTGCCGGCACAGGTTCTGGTATTGCGGCCCAAATCCTTGACAGTCGGGGTGGGCTGCAATCGCGGCACATCTTCAGAGGAAATAACGGCCTTGTTTAAAACCGTTCTACAGACAAATAATCTCTCAAGACAGAGTGTTGGTTGCCTTGCGAGCATCGATTTGAAACGGGACGAGACCGGTTTGCTCGAGTTTGCTGAAGCATTCAAACTCCCGCTTTTGTTCTTCGGCAAATCGGAACTCAATCAGGTAGAAACCATACAGTCGCCATCGGCGGTTGTAGAAAAACATATCGGAGTTAAAAGCGTATGCGAAGCCGCAGCAATTCTAGCCGCACGCAAAGGGGAGTTGGTCGTGCCCAAAGCGTCGACCCCCAACGTAACCCTGGCGGTGGCCCGAATATCCTTTACATCGTAGGCATCGGTCCCGGCCGCCCGGAGCACCTGTCGCAGCGGGCAAAACATGTCCTCCAGTCGGTCGATGTGATTGTGGGGTATACCACCTACATCGATCTGATTGAGCCGCTTATAAAAGAAAAACGGGTCATCAGCACGGGAATGAAAAAAGAAGTCGACCGCGTGGGCGCTGCCATCCGAAGCGCATTAAGCGCAAAGAAAACCGCGCTCATCTCCAGCGGTGATCCCGGCATTTACGCCATGGCCGGGCTTGCATTTGAAATGTGCCATAAAAACGACATCCGTATTAGCGGCACGTCAACCCCGACTGAAGAAGAACTCCTTGAACCGGTCCTCAAAATTGAGGTGGTGCCCGGAATCCCCGCCCTTTGCTCCGGCGCTGCGCTCCTGGGGGCTCCCCTCACCCATGATTTTGCCGCCATCAGCCTCAGCGACCTGTTAACGCCCTGGAAGTCGATTGCCAAACGCCTGGACGCGGCGGCGCGGGCCGATTTTGTCATCGTGTTATACAATCCCAAAAGTAAAAACCGCAGCTGGCAGCTGACCGAAGCGCAAAAAATCATTCTCAAATCGCGATCTCCGCAAACACCTGTCGGCATCGTCTCACGCGCCATGCGTGAAGGAGAAACAGTTCAAATTGTGCCCCTTGCAGATCTGCACACGGCGCCAATTGATATGCTCAGCACCGTTTTTATCGGAAATAGTGCCACATTCAACTACCAGGACCACCTGATTACCCCCAGAGGGTATACCGACAAATACGATCTTAATCAAAAAGGAGAAACGGGCTGAATTGAAAAAAGCATCACCAGACAAAACAGCCGCCTGTCTGTCTGTTCTCGGAACCGGTTCGGATGTGGGTAAAAGTATCATCACCACGGCCATCTGCAGAATTTTGAGCGATCGCGGAATTTCGGTTGCCCCTTTCAAGGCCCAAAATATGTCCAACAATTCCGGTGTCACCCCCGAAGGGCTTGAAATGGGGCGGGCCCAGATCGTTCAGGCCGAAGCCGCCCGCATCCCCCCGCATGTGGATATGAACCCGATCCTCCTAAAGCCGACCAGTGAGATCGGCTCCCAGGTTGTCCTGCTGGGTCAGGCCGTCGCCAACCGCACAGCCCGGGAGTATCACGCCCAAAAGGATGCCTTGTTTCAGGAAGCGACGGCTGCACTGGACCGTTTGCGAAAGAAGTATGACGCCGTGATTATGGAAGGTGCCGGATCGTGCGCCGAGGTGAACTTAATGCCCAACGACATTGTGAATTTATCCATGGCCGAATATGCCCGGGCTCCGGTTCTTCTCGTGGCCGACATCCATCGGGGAGGGGTTTTCGGTCAAATCGTGGGCACACTGGAATGCCTCCCGCCGCATCTGCAGGATCTCATCATGGGATTTCTGATCAACCGTTTTCGGGGCGATATTTCCCTCTTTGCGGAGGGATCGCAATGGATTGAACAAAAAACCGGCAAACCCGTTTTCGGCGTTCTCCCCTGGTACACCCATTTCAGCATCGAAGCCGAAGATTCCGTTGTCATCGAAAATCCCAAGCCGGTCTCACCGGCACCCGATGCCTTTCCCGCGGTTGCCGTCATCCGGATCCCCCACATCTCCAATTTCACGGACTTTGACCCCTTGATCGATGCACAGGGACTGAATGTGCATTTTGTCGAAAAAATTCAGGATTTGGACGCTTTCTCCGCCGTCATTCTTCCCGGTTCCAAAAATACGCGTTTCGACCTCGAATGGCTCCATCAACAGGGCTGGACGGAAAAAATTAAGTCATTTTCAAAAAAAGGGGGCCATGTTCTTGGAATTTGTGGCGGGTATCAAATGCTTGGGCATCGGGTTCATGACCCCCAAGGGTTGGAAGGAAACCCCGGCACCACCCAAGGCCTTGGATTGCTTCCCGTGGAAACCATTTTGAAAGCGCCCAAGACAACGACCATCACCCGTTTCAGTTGGGACAATCTTGAGGGGTCCGGATATGAAATTCATATGGGCCGGACCGACCTTCTGGAAGGGCGCACGCTTTTTCACGTCATCGAACGAAACGGCCGGCCGAACCCTGACGATGATGGCTGTATTACGGCTGATGCCGCTGTAATGGGGACCTATGTGCATGGATTGTTCGACACGCCCGAAATCACCGAGCGGTGGCTGGGTCACATCGGATTGGAACATGTGGTTGCCCCCAAGGATCACAGTCTGGCCGCGCGCGATCACGAATACGATCTTCTGGCAGCGCATTTGGAAAAGCACATTGATGTGGAGCAAGTCCTGGCACGGCTCCACCAAAAGGAAAATACAAATAGGAGCATTACACCTTGATACATGGACACGGCGGAAATATCTATTCGGCAGCCAAACAGTTAGGATGTTCACCGAATGATATTCATGATATGAGCAGCAACGTCAACCCGATGGGCCCTCCCCCTGGTCTTTTGCCACATTTAAAAAAATCCCTGGAAAGTATCATCGCTCTCCCCCAGGTTGACGCTCAGGAGGTGGTCAAGGCTTTTTCGGCCTGGCATGATATCGACCCGCGAGGAGTTATGGCCGGGAATGGATCGACTCAGCTCATTTATTCCCTACCGCTTGCCCTAAACACTCGCAAAGCACTTATCCTCGGCCCCACTTACTCCGATTATGCCGATGCCTGCCGCATGCATCATGTCGATTATGAGTATCTGATCGCTCCGGAATCGAAGCGATTTGAGATTGATATCCGTAAGTTTCAACGCCGTGCCAGGCGTTTTGATACCGTTTTTATCTGCAATCCCAACAACCCCACCGGCACCCTCGTTCCGGCCGTCGAATTGAAATCTCTTTGCCGATCTTGCTCCGACACCTTTTTTATTATCGATGAATCGTATCTGCCCTTTGTCGATGACCCCGTTACGGCCAGTATGCTTAAGGCGGGGCTTTCAAATGTAGTAATCTTAAATTCGATGTCCAAAATATTCCGCATCCCCGGATTGCGAATCGGCTTTTTGATCACCTCACCCGTAATCGTTCAGCGGATGTCCCGCTATGGACTCCCCTGGAGTGTCAACAGCCTAGCCCAGGCGGCCGTTTTATATTTGTCGTCCCATCGCGACCCGGTTGAGACCTTCAATAAACAAACCAGACAGTATATCGAACGAGAAAAAAAACGCCTTACCCAACGGCTACAAGGATCTCCTCACATCAAACTTTTCCCGAACCATACGCCATTTATGTTAGCAAAGCTTTTGGCACCGCCCGGCGCTGAGGCCGTCTGCCAATATTTATTAAAGCATCGCATCCTTGTACGAAACACATCAAACTTCGAGGGACTCTGCGACGCTTTTTTGCGCTTCTCTTTAAAATCTCCTGAAATCAACACCCGCTTTACGGATATTCTGCTCGAATTTTTCTCGGCCTTTGATTTGAACCAGGACCGGCCTGAAAAGATATCGGCCTGATTTCGATTCATTCCTCCCGGTCGATAACCAAAGCAGATCGCAACGTTATCTACGGTTGAGTTCGACACTAAAAGAAAACGTTTATTTGTTTTTTAAAAACGCAACCGCGGCTTCAAGGTCTTGCGGGCTGTCAACGCCGTGGCTGGTGTGGATGGTGTTTACTACGTGGATGGGGATATCGTTTTCAAGCAGACGAAGCTGCTCCAGTTTTTCGTGTTTTTCAAGCCGGCTGCGAGGCAGATCGGAAAAGCGCTCCAGGGCATGCATGCGGAAAGCGTATAGACCGATATGCAGCCAATAGTTTGCCTTGGCGGATGAGTCTTCCGCTTGTCGGGGATAGGGAATCGGCGCGCGTGAAAAATAAAGCGCCCGGCCGTCAGAAGCAAAAACAACCTTTACACGATCGGGGCTTTCTGCTTCTCCGGCGCCCATTTTACGGGCCAGGGTCGTCACTTGAACGTTTTCGTCTACAAACGGTCGCACCAGTTCGCTGATCATGGCCGGCTTCAGACAGGGCTCATCTCCTTGAATATTCACTACCACGGCATGGCGGGGCACCTTCAGATAGCGGGCCGCCTCCAGTACGCGGTCGGTGCCGCTTTGATGATCAGAACGAGTCATCACGACTGGGATATCAAAACCCTCAGCCGCCTGCCGAATACGCTCATCATCGGTGGCGAGTACGATCTGATTCAATTCCGGGCACCGGCAGGCCCGTTGATAAACATGCCAAATCATGGGTTTTCCCAGAAGATCCGCCAGGGGTTTTCCCGGAAAGCGCACCGATTCATAGCGCGCCGGAATGATGCCGTAAACGCGCGGCAATTCTGCCTTTGTCTTTTTTTTCATTCAAAGACCCTTGCTAGGATTTTAAAAGTCTTGCACTGCTATCGACCGCCCGTGCCACCGCCCCCTGATGACTGCGACAAAAGGCCAACCCTTTCCGACCCACCTCGATTGCCTCTTTTGGGTCGGCCAGCCATTGCTCCCACACGGTTGCCAATTGTCGGGCATCCTCAACCCGCACTCCGCCACCCACCTCTTCTAGTTGAAGCGCCATTTCCAAAAAATTGTAAGTAATCGGACCAAATGCCAGCGGTATTCCCTGGGCCGCGGGTTCCAGCAAATTGTGTCCGCCCACATCAACCCAGGAGCCTCCCACAAACGCCGCCTCCCCGATCGCGTAAACTTTCGCTAACAGGCCCAGTTGGTCAAGTACCAATACCGAATCATCCCTGCCGAGCGGCCCTTTTGAGAGTTGTACCGTTCTGAACCCGAAATCGTTTGACAGTCGCGCCACTTCCTGACCGCGTTCGATTCTACGCGGGGCTAAAATCAGCACAAGCCGCGAAAACTTACTTATTAGTGTGTCAAATGCGCTCAAAATTTGTTCTTCTTCGCCCGGGTGTGTGGAGCCGGCCACAAGTACAGTCCGCCCGCCAAGTCCGAGCTGTTGCAACAGGCCTTTACGTTCTTGGGCCTTAAGCCGGTCCATCGTACTGTCAAACTTCAGATTTCCGCCGATGCGGATAAGTTCTGGATCAACTCCAACTTCTTGCAGCCGTCGGCGATCCACCTCGCTTTGAACCAGGATCTGCTCAAACGCGTTTAACATCCTGGCCGCTAAAAATCGAAACCGGCGGTAACCCCGGAAAGTGCGAGGACTGACACGCCCGTTGACCAACAGTCGCGGCACCTTGGCCTTGCCCAGAGCCCATTGCCAGCCGGGCCAAATATCGCTTTCGATCAAAATGGCCAACGAGGGATGTATGGCCTTGATTACCCGTTTTACGGCATATGGCACATCCATGGGACGTACCATGATATGGACCCCGTCTATAGCCGCACACAGCTCATTGGCTGTACGAAATCCCTGCCGGGTGGCGACAGAAAAGACAAGCGGTATTTTCGCAAACTGCTTCCGCAATGCCTCAATTAGCGGAAGCGCTGAACGAACCTCTCCAACCGAAAGGGCATGAACCCATATCGATCCTTTGAGGTTCGGCGGCAAATTCAGATTGAGCCCCAGCCGTGCCAGTGCAATGGAGCGATAGTGGCCCTTAATGAGACGGGGAATCATTATGGGGAACAAGACGACCATCCCCGCGCCAATCAGCAGATTGTAACAAAGGTGTAACATCAGGATTTGTGAAATCGATAATTTCTTTTTTATCAGTCAGCTATGACTGAATACCGGAAGGCTGTCAAGGTTCAAGAACCGGCAACACAATACACTCAATCACATTTTGCGCGGGTCTCCAGACTATACAAAACCCACGTGTTAATGCCCCGCAGGTTACGACGCAGGGTATTCGATCGTCCAAAGCGATCTGTTCACCGCCTGAAATCCTCTCAAAATTAATCTGATCGTCTGTGCGCCAGATAATTTCAGGGGTGTGGCTGTGTCCCCGGAATAGGATGGGCTGCGAAGTCGTGTCAAAAAATCGTTGCGCCTCCGCCAGCTCCATCGATCGCACCATGCTCACAAGACCAAACTCGCGCGCAAAAGGCAATGAATGCGTCAGGATGGCCTTTCCATGTTCCACCCGCAGCGGTAGATTTTGCAATGTATCGAGCACTGTTTCGGCAACCGGAGCCGGCTCCTGGCCTGCATGGTTGGCCACCAACGTATGATCATTGTTTCCTTTTATAATCGTTACGCCATGCGCAAGTAATGGCCGCAGACAATCCTCCGCCGTTTCCGGATGCGCCGAATCACACACATCACCCAGATGATAAATCCGCTCGCAATCTCTTTTGCTTAAATATTCGATGGCAGACACGATCGGCGCCGGTTGCCCGTGGCTGTCAGCCATAAAACCGATTCGAGATTCGCTATTGTCACTTTTTTCTTTGCAGCAAGCCATGCTTCCTCATCCCAGCCTTAGTCACGTCATCGCTTAATAATATTTTTTGCCGTTCGTTTCCCCTTGATAAGATGTCGTATAACCCATATTCCGGAAAACTTTTAAGAAAACATTTTAATTCAATAAGTTAAC
>CAZHAH010000173.1:0-12712 GCA_964530095.1 uncultured Desulfobacteraceae bacterium
CTTTTTTATTTTCCCAATCGATTAGCGCGTCAATTTTAGGGTCATCGGACAATTTTAATAGGTCGATATACACTTATCATGGCCAGACAATTACGCATAGAATTTAAGGGTGCCTTATACCACGTCTTATCAAGGGGAAACGAGCGGCAAAGTATATTCTTAAGCGATGACGATTATAAGGCATTTTTGAACATCCTAGAGGAGATATCGGATCGCTTTGATATTGATATTTTCGCCTACGTTCTGATGGACAATCATTATCATCTGTTACTGCGAACAAATACCCCTAATTTATCAAAAAGCATGCAATGGCTGGGAACGACTTATACGCGCCGTTTCAATCTAAACCATTCCCGCAGTGGTCATCTTTTCCAGGGGCGTTTCAAGAGCATTCTTGTTCAGAATACGGCCTACCTGACACAGCTCTCATGCTATATTCATCGAAATCCGCTGCGAGCCGGAGTGATTAATCGCTTAGTCGATTATCGTTTGAGTAGCTATCGTGCATATGCTTACAAAGCAAAACATCCCGATTGGCTGAAAAAGAAGTTAATTCTTGGCCAGTTCAAAGGGAAGGAACCACATAAAGCGTATCGTCAAAAGGTCCAGAAATATTCTGCTGATGAAGAAGTAAAAATATGGGAAAACCTGCGACATGGTTTTATTTTTGGAACGCAGCGGTATTTGGATAAGATCAAAGCGGGCTATCTTAAAAAAGAATCTGATCCAGAGCTTCCTCAGCTTAATCGAATAATGAAGGACAAAAATCTTGAAAAATTGCTAAAAAGTGCGGCCAAAATATTAGATTGCGACATCGAAACGTTCAAGCGGTCAGCCCGAATCTCCAAAAAGGATGTTCAGAATCGTGATATTTTGCTTTATTATTTAAGGGATACGGGTCGATATACGAATAAACAAATTGGTGAATTATTGGGTCTGAGCTTTTCTGCTGTAAGCCGAAGGGCAACTGTTATCCGATCTGAAATATTCAAAAAAACTAAAATAAAACGAAAGTATAATCTAATTAAATCAATGATCAAGGTTTGACCCCACTGTTTGAGTCCTCATTGAACCCCCACGGCGAGTGAGTCAAAAATTAGGCAGAATTCCTTTTTGTTTATGAACGGTTGAGGTTGTGTTTTTCGACAATTGTGGTAATGAGGGCTTGCTTTTCCATATTTTCTAAAAAGCTATGAAAAGAATGATGAAGCCCCGTTTCTCAAAAAGCGAAACGGGATTTTGTATTAAAAACAGAGAGGTGCGAAATGACGACAGACAGTTATCAAAAGCTATGTGAAACATTGGCCCAGCGCCGGGGAAAGTACCCCGGTGTGGACATCCCTGAGTTCTATGCCCTCATGCAGGTGCTGTTCACCGCTGAAGAAGCCGAAGCTTTCAGTGCTATACCGCGCGGGTTTCATCCGGCGAGTACGATTGCCGAAGCGATGGGCAGGCCCGAGGACGAGGTGGCCACTCTCCTGGAAACGATGGCAAACAAGGGGCTTTGCAGTGCCGGCACATTTGAAGGTGCCACCCGCTACTGGGCACTGCCTTTGGTGCCCGGGATATTTGAATTCCAGTTCATGCGCGGAACCAGCACGGAAAGGGACCTCAAGCTGGCCAAATTGATTCATGCCTATAAAGCCGCCGTGGACAGGATTCAGGGTCCGCCCAAGGTGACTTTCCCCACCACGCGTGTCATTCCGGTGGACAAAAAGATCGAGGCAGGGAACACCATCCATACTTACGATCAGGTGGCTTCCTACATCGAAAAGTATGAACCGCTTGCGGTTTCCACCTGTTTCTGCCGTCACGAAGCCAAATTGATCGATCCGGACGATCACTGTGGGAAACCGGACGATGTCTGTATGCAATTCGGAACCGGCGCTCAATTTGTTATCGACCGCAACATGGGCCGGCAGGTTACAAAAGCTGAGGCCCTAAAGATCCTGCAGATTTCCGAAGAGGCCGGTCTCGTGCATGCTTCGGTCAATCGCCAGGAACTCGATTTCCTGTGTAATTGCTGCGGGTGTCACTGTATGATCCTCAAGACGGCCCTGGCCCAGCCGAAGCCGGGAGTTTCATTGAATTCCGGATTCCAGCCGGTCTGGGATCCTGATCTTTGCACAGCCTGCGAAACGTGCATCGATAACTGCCCCACCGAAGCACTGACGATGGGTGATCAGGATGTACCGGAAGTCAATCTGGACCGATGTATCGGCTGCGGAGTGTGTGCCACCGGTTGCCCGGTGGAGGCCATCGCGCTGCAAACCAGGCCAGACATAGAGGTGCCCCCGGTGGATAACAAGGCCCTGCGTGAAGCTATCAAAGCCACTGGAACCCAAGGGATTTAGCTTTACCCCAGGTGAGGGTAAATAATAACGGTTTGAAGTCAATTCACGATTCATTCTATGGATCGACTGCAAATTGATCATTAAGCCCAAAGAGCTGCTGCGGTCCAAAGATGGCGATTGGCAAAAGGCATTCGGCAAAGTTCGGGTATGAGGTTTTGCACAGATAATGAGAAGGGTAAAAAAGAATTCTTAGAAGATTCTTTAAAATAATGATAGTCATATTCTGTACAGTGGTCTTGCTTGTAGGTGGGTTATTAATCCTGTCCTGGACCAGGCTCGGTACCGCGCCAAGGGGTGATCGGCTCAGCCGAATCGAAAATTCACCGAATTATAAAAACGGGAAATTCCAAAACCCGGTTCCCACGGACAACAGTTTTGGGCTCAACAAGTTGTGGCGGACACTCAAAGCCTACTCTGGGGGGCAAATAAGAGTTCCGAAAGTTAAACCCCCGATCGTTACTCTTACACGGGATTCTTATGCTTCACCACCGGCCACAGGTCTTCGGATCACGTGGCTGGGGCACTCCAGCGCCTTGGTCGAAATCGACGACAAGATTATCCTGCTGGATCCGGTTTTCAGCGAGCGCGCTTCTTTACTCTCTTTTATCGGCCCCAAACGGTTTCATCCGGTTCCAATTTCCATTGCCGATCTTCCTAAGATTGACGCCGTCTTGATTTCACACGACCACTACGATCATTTAGATTACGATACCATCATCGCTCTTATGCCGAAGACGACAGTGTTTTACGTTCCGCTTGGCATCGGCGCTCACCTTGAATACTGGAAAGTCCCTTCTGATAAAATCGTTGCCATGGACTGGTGGGAAGAAAGACAACTTGAGGGTGGTTTGCGTATCATCGCTTGCCCGGCGCGTCATTTCTCCGGGCGTATGGGATTTGGCGATCCCACGCTGTGGGTTTCATGGGCGCTGGTTGGCGCTTCACGGCGTGTCTTTTTTAGCGGAGATAGCGGCATCATGTCCCTTTTCAATGAGGTGGGCGACCGTTTCGGTCCCTTCGATGCCACACTGATCAAGATCGGTGCCTATGGTATTACCTGGCCCGATATTCATATCGACCCTAAAGAAGCTGTCGAAGTCCACCGGATGGTAAAGGGTCGGCTTTTGTTACCCGTTCACTGGGGGACGTTCAGCCTCTCTTACCACTCCTGGACAGAGCCTGTGGAGCGCCTCCTTGTTGCCGCAAATCATGCGGATGTAAAGGTGGCAATACCCAAGCCGGGACAGCTCATGGAACCGGAGAATCCGCCGCCGGTCGAACGCTGGTGGCCTGATTTAAAATGATGACACCCTAATCGAGTCAAAACTCGATTGGATGTTATTCGTTATCTGTTATTGGTTGTTAAACTTTTTTTAGCTCAATTTAGTCTTAGTATGCTTTTCGGAAAGGAAGAGAAAGGATGAACAAGTTATATAAATTTTGCCTCATTTGCATTTTGATCCTTTTGGCGGAAGGGATGGCGGGTCTGGGTTTGGCCGATGAAAGCGCATCTCCCAACCCAACCTGCACCATCAAGACCAGCCTGGGTGATATAGAAGTGGAGCTTTTTGTCCAAAAGGCACCCAAAACCGTTGCCAATTTTATGGAGCTGGCCGAAGGAACCAAAGAATTCATCGATGCCAAGACGGGTAAAAAGGTTAAACGGCCCTTTTATGACGGACTGATCGTTCACCGTGTCATAAAGGATTTTATGATCCAAGGGGGGTGCCCGCTTGGAACCGGTAGCGGAAGCCCTGGATATCGATTTGAAGACGAGATCGACGCCGTCGGTCTCGGTCTGGATCAAATCAAAGCGGTAGACAGTCAAGGCCAGCCGCATCCGATCCTCCAGATTAAGGATCAAAACGATTACCATGCCCTCTTGATCGCCCCGCTCTTTAAAAAACTGGGAATTACGTCCCAAGAGGAGCTGGATCAACGCCGCCCCGAGGTGGTGAAAGCATTGGCGGAACTGACCGTAAAGGGCGCTCTGCAAAACCTTGGCTACCAATATTCGGCAGAGGGATCACCCCATCCACCAAAACGCGGGGCTCTGGCAATGGCCAATGCCGGCCCCGACACGAATGGATCCCAGTTTTTTATCAACCTTGTGGACACCGAATGGCTGACCGGCAGGCATACGGTATTCGGCCGGGTGATCCGGGGCATGGCGGTCGCGGATAAAATCGGTGCTGTGGCTGTGAATCCACAAGGCAAGCCGGTGGAAAAGGTGATGATTTTATCAATTCGGAAAAAATAGAAGACGCATCTGCGAAATAATGGGATCAAATTTGAGCAGGCCGCATTCGTATCCTGAAAATGTAAACTGATTTCTTCACGAAACCTAAGGCGCTTTGGGTTTTAAAGTCAAAATATAGAGGGCAACAATCAGCAGCGTCACCATACAGATCAGCCAGCCGAAATCATACGATCCCGTTTTATCGAAGATATAGCCGCCGATGAGGGGCCCGAGGCCGCCTCCAAATCCGCTGGCAAAGAAAATCAACAGTCCATAAGCGGCTCCCAACCGCTGACGTCCGAATCGATCAGATAAGAGATACGGCATCAGCGGCGCCATCGACCCATAGCCAAACCCATAAACCAGGGCGAATGCGTATAAAAGCGCGACTGTTTTGGTATGATATAGAAGGAACATGCCGATCGCCATCAGGAATAAACCGATCGATGCTGAATACTTGGCATCGCGAATGCGATCACTTAACCAGCCGAAGTAAAATTTGCCGCAGCTGCCGGTAACTCCGATGATACCGACGGCGGCCGCGGCTTTCAATTCGTCAATGCCGTTTTGAATGGCATACGCTACTTGGAGATTAAAGGTCATCATCACGGTCATCACGGCACATGTGTAGCAAAAAGCAATTACCCAGAATGGCATGGTTTTGATAACCGGTTTTATGGAGGTCTTCTCCTCCGGCATTAGTGGCTCGATGGATTGGGATTGAGCACGATTCGGTTTTTCTCCATCCGGCAGCAAACCGATTTCTTCGGGTCGACCCCGACCCATAAAAAACTGGGAGACAAATACTCCCACGGCCAGCATCAAGAGAGCCACACACAAAAAACCATTCCGCCAACCATGGTGTTTGATGATGTATCCGGCCAGGGGTGCCATGAGCATGGTTCCAACCCCGATACCCATGGTGGCCAGGCCAATCGCCAGGCCTCTGTATCGGTCAAACCATTTTCCAACGACAGCACTGCAAACGACCGCCCCGCATCCGGCCGATCCTGCACCTACTAAAATTCCGTAACAGAGATATAATCCCAGAGGGGTTTTGACATAACTTGTCAGAATCAGACCCAAGGCGGTCAAAAGGACCCCGGCCGTCATAACGCTTTTGGGTGAGATTCTGTCCAGGAGCCACCCTGCTAAAACACTCGTGCAGGCATATAGAAAAATATTAATTGAAGCGCCGAACTGTATAACCGTCATCGGCCAGTTGTATTCGGCAAACATGGGTTTCACAAAGACGCCAAAGGAGTAGCGGACACCATAGGTGATGACCATGATCGCAAAGGCACCCAAGGTCACGTACCAGCCCCAAAAAATATCCTTATTAAAAATTCCCATTGAATTTCGGTACATCTCATCTCCGCTAAAAGATGTGCAGGCAAATATCCGGCACGCGCCGTTCTCAAATCGATTTCACAAAAGTGAGCGACAGGCACCATATATCATCTGGAAGCCAACTTGCAATGGCCAAATTTATCCTCATATCTGATGAAAAATTTCGGGTCGATTCACTAAGATAGGGCCTAGGGGATGGTTTCGGAGCGGGGTTGCAGGGTTCTTTTATGATCAGCGAAAGTCTATCTTTTAGCGGCTAAAAACTCGGAAAAACTCTCTCGATGCGGAACCTTGAACTTGACATCGTCCAGGTTTTCCAAAATGGGATACCGGCCGTAAACCCGGCATGCCGCCACGGCCGTATGAATGTGTTCAGGAGGTGTTTCCGCCGGAATCTGATTCAGGAAGATAACACAGCGCCCATCCCTGGCAGAACAATCAATATAGGATTTAATTCTTTGCACAATGGCCTCCGTGGGTCCATCGCGAAGCAGCGTCGCATCGATGCCTGCCGTCACGGAAGCATTCTGCTGCATGGCAAATTGCTTTACTCTCTTGGGCCCAACGCCATAAAGATCGGGATCAAGTACACTCAGAAACCCGGGACAGCAGTCTAGTTTCTGAGTCAAAAAGCGTTCTACATCGCGGCTTTTGGCATCTCCCCAATTGCCACGGGTCACCACTTTAGGACCCAGCTTTCGGCGCAGACGCTGCGTATAGGCAACCACATATTCATCCATCATGTCCAAAGTGATCATGGGCGGGGAGGCCCAGGCATCATTTCCATCTGCAAAGAGGGCAGGATGACCGGTTTCGCTGCGCATTGCCTCTATATAAGGAATAAGCACTTCATCGCACAGGAATTCAAAAAGGCGATGTACGAAGTCCGGATCGGTGTAAATGTCATCTATCAGATTGGCATAGCCTCTTATATTTGCCGCCAGGCTAAACGGGGCACAAAAAAAGGCCCGAGCCGGTTTCCCGGTCATTTCAAGATACATTTTGTTGACTTGGTGCACCCAGGGCATCCGGGCTGATTTGTAGGGATCCGGGACTCTGATTCTGTCCAGGTCCGAATGGGATTTAATTAAGGGGTCTTCTCGATCGACATCGGGTATCTGTTGGCGGTAATAAATCAGTTTTTGTCCCATGGCTTCGGCCTCGATGTTATAGACATCCCAAATGGTGTTGGGGGCATCGAAACCGTAGTATTCAGTCACCAGGAGCTGAGTTTTGGTAAAGGTCTGTGCATCGGTAAAGAAATGATCACAATCAATTCCGGCCAAGCGGGCTGAATGGTCATTGCATTGGGCGGCAATGGGAACATGGTTTGCTTTAAGTGACGATGCCATTAGTGAAATCTAATCTACCCCATAGATTTTTAATTTTCGCCAAAGCGTATTCATCCCGATTCCGAGCATCTTGGCCGTTCGGGTTTTATTTTTTCCCATCTGATCGTAAACCTTAAGTATGTGGTCCTTTTCAACCTGTTTGAGGGATGCAAACGGCTCCGAGTCCTGTGTCTTGAGGGTTCGGGGTTTCGGCTTGCGTCGCCGCAAATAATCCGGCAAAGAGCGGATCGTGATCACCTTGCCCTGAGAAAGGTTTACGGCCGACTGCATAATCGATTTGAGTTCGCGGATATTGCCCGGATAATCGTGTTGCAGAAGCAACCGCATGGATTCTTCCGCAATCCGGGAATTAACGGGTTGATTAGAATCTTTTTTTAGAAAATGGTCGATCAGCAAGGGGATGTCTTCTTTTCTTTCCCTTAAGGCCGGGAGGTGCAGCCGCCCGCCCCGAATGCGATAATATAAATCTTTTCGAAACCGTCCCCGGGCCATCAGATTTTCCAAATGCTGGTTGGTGGCGGCGATAAAACGGACATCCGCTTTTTGATGGAGACTTGTTCCCAGTTTCATATATTCTCCGTCCTGTAAGGCCCGCATGAGCTTGGCTTGCAGTTCAATCTGCAGATTGCCGATCTCGTCTAAAAATAGGCTTCCATGATGCGTATATTCCAGATAGCCGACACGCCCTTTTGCGGCACCGCTGAAGGCACCCTTGGTGTGACCGAAAAATTCGGCTTCAAAAAGGCTGACCGTGAGCGAGGCCATATTCACCGGTGTAAAGGGAAATTTTGATCGCGGACTGGCTGCATGTATGGCTCTGGCCAGGAGCTCTTTACCGGTACCGCTTTCACCGGTGATCAAAACGGGAACATCGCTCTGAGCATGGAGTTCGGCTTCCTTTAATGTCCTGAAAATTTTCGGCGATTTTGAAAAGATGGCTTGAAAAGCCTCCTTGTTTTTTAATTTAGGGAGATGGGTGCTTTTTTCAACTTCTAAAATATCAAGCAAGCGTTTCCTTTCCATTGCGCGACGAATGGAGGCTGCCAGGTCTTCACGGGGGATGGGTTTGAGGAGATAGTCATAGGCGCCCTTTTGCAGACATTCCACCGCCACGCGCGCTTCATTTACGGCCGTCACCATGATGCATTCGGTCCAGGGGCTTTTGTTTCTGATCATTTCAAGCATCTTGATGCCGTCAAGACTCGGCATGTTTACGTCAATAAGCGCGATGTCAAATATGGCTTCTTTTTCAAACAGGGCCGCAGCGCTTAAAGGATCTTCCTCGATATGGACGTTTCGATATCCGAATCCGATCAGCCGTTTTTTTTGTATTTCGAGATAATCCCGGTCATCATCAATGACGATTATGCTGTTTTCCATTGCTTAGTTCCGTATTCCAAAACGATCATTCCAAAATGGAATAATTTTATAACTGATTGAATTACATGGCCAATTGTTGAAATGGCTTTCCAATTTGGAATACTCTCTGAAGCGGCCGGTTCAAACTGCGACCGTCGTCAGCCCCGTCCTTTAGGTATTCAATATATTGAATTTACAATTATTTTGTCAAATCTTTTTCAGGGTTTTCTAATTTGGCATACTTGTTGCCATATATGATCATATTCACACCCGCAATCCCCTTAATCTAACTCGATAAAGAAAAGGCCTGGAGGTCTCAAATGGGACTCAAAGACAAGCTCAGTCAAAAGGAATTTGCAATCCTTGCCGAAATGGAACCTCCCAAGGGCGTTGATGTATCCAAAATGGTCAGCAACGCAATGAAAGTGAAAGGCAAGGTGGATGCATTCGTCGTGCCGGAAATGAGCAATGCCGTCATGCGCATGAGTTCTCTGGGCGGCGCCCTGATCCTGCAGGGAATTGGAATGGAGACGGTGATGCAGGTGTGTTGCCGGGATCGAAACCGGATTGCACTTCAAGCGGATCTTTTGGCCGGGTATGCCTCCGGCATTTCAAACGTTATGGCCGTGACCGGGGAAGATCCAAGTTTTGGAGATCATCACAAGGCAAGGGCCGTCAATGATATCGATTTAAATGAACTGCTGCATGGGATTCAGACCCTTCAAAATGGTCGCGACATGGCGGGCATCGATCTATCCGGTGCGCCTCAGTTTACGGTGGGGTCAACGGTCAATCCCGGGGCCAAGGGGCAATTTCTGGATGATGAACTACAAGAGATGAACCGTAAGATCGAAGGGGGCGCCCAGTTTTTTATCACCCCGCCGTTATTTGATTTAGCCTTCATCAAACCTTTTCTGGAACAGGTCGATATCGACCAGGTCAACATCATTCCGACGCTTTTACTCCTCAAATCTGTGGGGATGGCACGATATATCGAACGTAATGTGAATCATATCTTTATTCCGGAGTCGCTGATCGAAGGTCTGCAAAAAGCACCCGATAAAGAAAAAGAGTGCATCCGGATCGCCGCTGAAATGGCACTGCTTCTGAAACAGGAAGGATTTGGCGGGATCCTGATTGCAACCATCGGCTGGGAGCATAAGCTTGGGGACATTTTAGAAAAGGCGGGATTCTAAACCCAGAAGGAGTTCGGCGTATGATTTTTAATGTTCTGCTGTATGCGGCCCTAATCATCTTTAGCCTGGGCATGATCTATAAAATATCGTCCTGGTTTTCGCGTAGCGTCGGTATTTGCGCCGATCAAATCACCATGGCCGAGCGTGTTTGGGCCGCAGCCAAAGGGGTTGGCGGAACTATATTCAGCCCCAAAATCGGAATTCTGATCAAGGTGTTTATTCTGGATGTGCTCTTACAAAGAAGGATACTCAAAGAAAACTCCCTGCGCTGGGTGATGCACATGCTGATATACGGCGGTTTTATGCTCCTTTTGCTGATGCATGCCCTGGACACGTTGATCACGGAATTTCTGTTTGATGAATACTACTCCACTCTCAATCCGTTTTTCTTTTTGCGAGATTTTTTTGGCCTGTGGGTCGTTGTCGGACTCGGCATTGCCGTCTATCGGCGTTTGGCTTTAAAAATTCCGCGCCTCACGACCAATCCCATGGATCGCTATGCCATCCTCATCTTGGCCGTCGTCATGATTTCCGGTCTGCTTTTAGAAGGGATCAAGATCAGCTCCTATTCCGCTTTTCAAGCCATGCAGGAAGATTATGCCGGATTGGAAGAAGAAGAGGAAATACAAGCCCTCGAAAGCTACTGGGTTACTTATTACGGCGTTGTATCTCCCACAATAAAGGGGTCGGTCGATCAGGAAATTTTGGATCAGGGAAAAGAGCTGCATGAGATGAGCTGCGCAGAATGCCATTCGGCTTCGCAGTGGGCCTTTGCCGGATACCCGACGGCCAAGATGATAAGCCCCATTGCAACCGTGCTGGATAGAATCGGGAGTGTTACGATTATCTGGTACATCCATATTCTGGCCTGTTTTTTTGGTTTGGCCTACCTCCCCTTCAGCAAAATGTTTCACATGTTTGCGAGCCAGGTGAGCCTTCTGACCGATGCCGTAATGGACAAAGACAGCGCCGATCCGGCCAATATTGCCACGCGACAAATGATGGAACTCGACGCTTGCACCCATTGCGGGACCTGCAGCGAGCGTTGCTCTGTGGCTATCGCTTTTGAAAAAATCGGAAACTTCAATATTTTACCTTCTGAAAAACTGCAATTTCTCAAAGGTTATGCCGCCGGAAAAGATTTCAGCGATGATGGGCTGCGGGCCATTCAGGAAGGAATCTACCTTTGCACCAACTGTGATCGTTGTACCGTGGTCTGTCCGGTGGGGATCAATCTAAGAGATTTGTGGTTTGATGTAAGAGAAGCGCTGATACATAAAGGGGCGGTATCGCCCCTGGTTCTTTCCCCGTTTTCCTTTTATCGGGGGCTTCATCAAAAAGCGCTCGACAATCAAACTTACGCGGCTCCGATGCAAAAAGCCCACGCAGCGATTTCGGCCACATGCGAATTGTTGCACAAGCCCCTGGAGACCATATCTCTGCCGCAGTCCGATAAAACGCTGCGGGCGCAACTCGACCAAACATCGGAAGGCGAAACCTACGCGTTCTGCTTTTCCTGTCAAAACTGTTCCACCGTTTGCCCCGTGGTGGAAAATTATAAAAATCCCCAAGCGGTTCTGGGACTGCTGCCGCATCAGATCATGCGCGCGGTTGGGCTGGGATTGAAGGACCTGTCGATCGGCTCAAAAATGCTGTGGGACTGCCTGACGTGCTATCAATGCCAAGAGCACTGCCCTCAAAAGGTAAAAGTGACGGATGTTCTCTATGAGCTAAAAAACATGGCCTTTAAAGAAACAAAGATATCGGCCAAGGCTTTACAAACTGGATTTGAATAAAGGTGAATTGATGAAGTTCGCATTGTTCGTCGGTTGCAACATCCCGGCCCGGGTTATGTCGTATGAGCTTTCGGCGCGAACCGTGCTGGAAAGGCTTGGCATCGAAGTGGTTGATGTACGTGAATTTAACTGTTGCGGCTATCCCATCAGAAATGCCGATTTGAAAACATTTGTACTCCTAGCGGCGCGGAATTTAGCCCTATCACAAAGACGGGGGCTAGACATCATGACCTTGTGCAAATGCTGCCATGGAAGCTTAAAGAAGGCGGCTCACCTGATGAAAGAGGACTCAAGCTTTCAGGATGAAATCAATCTGCTTCTAGCAAAAGAGGGCTTAAGCTTCGATGGTGAAATCGAAATTACCCACTTTTTGGAGGTACTCCACAAAAAGATCGGTCTGCAATTTCTCAAAGAAAAAATAGCCCGAACCTATAAGGATCTTGGCATTGCAACCCACTATGGTTGCCATGCGCTGCGGCCGAGCGAAATCATGCAGTTTGACAATCCCGTGTCCCCGGTTCTGTTCGACCAGCTGGTGGAGGTCACAGGCGCCAAAAGCGTCGATTGGTCATTAAAGCTTGAGTGTTGCGGGGCACCGCTTTTGGGAATCAATGATGATCTGTCTTTGGATTTAACCGCCCAAAAGCTCAAAAACGGAAAACAGGCCGGTGCCGATTACCTTTGTGTCGCCTGCCCCTGGTGTCAAATGCAGTTCGATAATGTCCAGAAACAAATGCACCAAAGTCGCAAAAGTAACGGGCTGTTACCCTCGATTCTGTATCCCCAGCTTCTCGGTTTGGCAATGGGTGCCGACCCGCAGACACTGGGATTGGAAATGAATCAAATCGATATCCGCAATTTGGAAACCTTTTTAGCATAGGAGCAAAAATGCCACAGCAAAAGATTGGATCGGTAATGGTTGTGGGGGGCGGTATTGCCGGGATGCAGGCCGCGCTCGATATGGCTGATTCGGGCTACTATGTGTACCTCGTAGAACGATCCCCCTCCATCGGGGGGATGATGTCGCAACTGGACAAGACCTTCCCCACCAACGATTGTGCCATGT
>CAZHAH010000174.1:0-12527 GCA_964530095.1 uncultured Desulfobacteraceae bacterium
CAAAAAGAATATTGCCGGTGAGATTGTCAATCTGGTGTCGACCCATGGCTTCAACGTCGTTGTCATCAATCGCAAACCCGGCAAGGTGACGCGTTTTTTTACCGAGAGCGTTTTCAATAAAATTGTAAGCGCCTTATCCAATACGACCGTCTGCGTGGTCTCTTAAAACAGTGTGATTGCCGCCTATCGGCAACCTTAAATATCAGATAAGGAGGAAACCCATGGGGACCAATGAGAAAATAGATATCGACACCTTTAAAGTTGTTACCAGAGCAATCGCGGAGTCATCCGATCTCAATATCATGGTCAATCATCTGACCCAGCTGTTAACCGGCACCCTGGGAATTAAAGGATGTACCCTGTTTGTTCTCAACCCGGATAGCAAAGAACTCGAACTTCTGGCCAATTTTGGACTCAGCCTCGTTTATTTGAACAAAGGCACGGTATTATCGGACAAAAGCATCGGCTCCACTTTAACAGGCCGGGCTGCGGTCATCAGCGACACTTCTAAAACCGACCAGCTACAGTACCCTGAAGATGCCCAAAAGGAGGGAATTGCGGCGATGGTTTCGATTCCAATCGAATTCTACGGCAAGGTCATCGGTGTGTTGCGGCTGTATCATTCCGAAACATGGGATATTTCCGAAACGGACCTTGACTCCCTGAAGCTGGTTGGCAAAAACATCGCTTTGGCAATGATGTATACCCGGCTTTTGAATGCCATTCAGGATATTAAAGACTCCGTTTATGGATTGCATCCGGACCTGATACCGTTGTTCCCGGATCGGGATGAGTAAGGATCCGATTTAGCCGCTGTATTTCGGCTTCTGCGTCATCTACCATTTCCGCCATAATACCTTTGATCGGTTTGACCACGTCGACCAACCCGACCGATTGACCCGCCATCAGGGAGCCTTTCTTGACCTCTCCTTCAATCACCGCCTCCCGCAACGCTCCGGCCCAAAAGCGCTCCACGGCCTGTACCGCGTCCTTGCGATCGATGATGGCATGGTCCAGTTTGTACAGCAGCTCCAGTTGAAGCTTGGCAAACTCAAGCGTGCCTTCGTTTTTTAATGCCCGGACCGGAATAACGGGCAAACGGCTGTCAAACTGTGGTGTAGCAACGGCATCCCGGGCCCTGGCTTTGCGAAACATCTCTTTAAACCGGGAATGAGCCCTGCATTCCTGCGACATGACAAAGCGGGTGCCCATTTGAATCCCGGCCGCCCCCATCATGAGAAGATGTGCCATCATACGGCCGGTGGCGATTCCGCCGGCGACAAAAATCGGCACGGTTTCAACCTCAAAGAGAATCTGTTGTAGCAAAACGGTCAGCGAAACGGGTCCGATGTGTCCTCCGGCTTCCGAGCCTTCCAGAACCAGTGCGTCGGCCCCCGCATCAATCAGTTTCAAGGCCAGTGGGGCGGTGGGAGCGAAACAGATGACCTTGGCCCCGGCATCCTGCGCCTGCCGAATCTCCGATTCTTTCGGAATAGCACCGGCAAGCATAATTATTGCACACTTCATTTCGCAGACCAGATTCAGCTGTTCCTTGTACATCGGCGCTACGGTGATCAAATTCACCCCAAAAGGCTTATCGCATGTCTCTCGTGTGGCAATGATTTCTTTTTTCAAAACATCGACCGGGCTGTTTCCCCCCGCTAAAAATCCGAACCCTCCCGCGTCACCGATGGCCTTGACCAAGGCATGCTCGCTGATCCAGGTCATCGCCCCGCACATGATTGGAGTGTCACAGCCTAAAAAATCTCGTCCCGTTTGTAGAAATCGGTCAATCAACATCGTCTATTTCCCAATTAGAAAAATTCCATATGACGCACGAATGTTGGCCCATCTCTTAATGATCGTACCTGTTTTTCCGTGGCTGTTGGTGTTAATCGCCACTTCTTTTAAAATCTTGAAATCAACATCCCGGGCGAATTTATGAAAATCCTTTAAGGTTATGACCCGGATATTGGGAGTATCATACCACTCATAGGGAAGCTCGCGCGTGATGGGTGCATAGCCTGACATCAAAAGCTGCAGGCGTATGCGCCAGTGGCTGAAGTTGGGAAAACTCACGACGCCTTTTTTACCGATTCGCAGCATCGCCTGGATCAATTTGGCCGGCTCGTATATTTGCTGCAGGGTTTGGCTCAAGATGACATAATCAAAAAAGTCATCCGAATAATCCAAAACCTCGGTGTTGATATCGCCCTGCAGAATCGACAAGCCTCTTTCGATTCCCCGGGCGACCTTGACCTCATTGTGATCGATACCGGTACCGATGATCTGATTGTTCTGTTTGAGATAATACAGGAGATCTCCTTCGCCGCATCCCAGGCTGATGACCCTGGACCCCGGTTCAATCCATGAGGCGATGATTTTAAGATCAAATCTGATGTTGTTATGCGGTGGTTTCATGATAGACGCGCTTTAAAAATCCTCTCATCAGGGTATTCAGGCGCTCATTGGGCAATAAAAAGGCGTCATGCCCCCATGAGGCCTCGATTTCACAGAAACTGACATCCAGCCCGTTTTTTTTCATGGCCTGAACCATCGCCTTAGACTGATAGGTGGGATAAAGCCAATCCGATGTAAAAGATGCCACTAAAAACTTGGCTTTAATTTTTGAGAAGCCCTTCACCAGTGAACCGTCTCCATGTTCCATCTCAAAATCGTAATAGTCGGCCGCTTTGGTAATATGTAAAAAGGAATTGGCGTCAAATCGTTCCACAAATTTTTTACCCTGGTATCGCAGGTAACTCTCCACCTGAAAATCGGCATCGAATTTAAACGAAAAATCGGTTTTGTTCTGCAGCCGTCGTCCGAATTTCCGGCGCATGGATTCATCTGAAAGGTAGGTAATATGCCCGATCATGCGCGCCACAGCCAGACCGAGATCCGGTTTGGGGCCGGTGTAATAATTGCCTTCATTCCAATTAGGATCGGCCATGATGGCCTGGCGGGCGACCTCGTTAAAGGCAATCGCCAGTGCCGAATGCCGGGCTGTACTGGCCAGCGGAATCGCCGAAACCACACTCTCCGGGTATCGGACACACCACTCGAGCACCTGCATTCCGCCGATGGAACCACCCACGACTGCAAGTACCTTTTCAATCCCCAGATGGTCCAGCAGGACCTTCTGTGCTTTTACCATATCCCCGATGGTGACAAACGGAAAATCGATGCCCCAGGCCTCGATTGTTTTGGGATTAATGCTACACGGGCCGGTGGAGCCCATACAGCTTCCCAGAATATTGGTGCAAATCACAAAATATTTATCCGTATCGATCCCTTTGCCGGGCCCTACCATGATATCCCACCAGCCCGGTTTGGCGTCTTTTTCCGAATAGTAACCGGCCACATGTGAGTCACCGGAAAGGGCATGACAAATGAGAACGGCGTTGCTCTTATCCCTGTTCAATTCGCCACAGGTTTCATAGGCGATTGTTACCGGTCCAAGCCTGGCACCGCTTTCCAGGCACATCTCATCGGGTGGTTGGGCAAAAGTGTGGAATTTTTTTTCTACAACCCCGACCGAAATGCCTTCTCCGTCATGCTCGATATATTCACTCATGCTGACTGTTTTCTACGGGTCTGCTCTTGGTCCTTAGAGTGACCTCGTTGAACCGTTTATCCTCCGGTTCATAGATCCAGGCCCTTATATCTTTAGATCTGGCCTTTATGATGGAAACGATGAGATACAGATATCCCCCCCAGGCCAGCTTCCGGTCATGCTCTGAAGGAACCGCCGGATGATCCGGATGGGAATGGTAAAAGCCATGAATATCCAGATCTTTTTTTTCGGCCCATTGGTCGGCAGCCAAAAAATCCAACGGGTCGATGAGGTACCTGTTGGCAGGATTTTCAGCGGTGGTATTATTCGCTTCGCGCACGGCACAGATGTGCTGCGGGTTCTCAGAATGGCACAATAAAATTCCGCATGCCTCGTGGGGATAATTCTCGGCCGTATGACGCTGAATGCGTTTCAAAGACCGGTCTTCAATCGTCCAGACCCTTTTTTCTCCCAATTGCATCGAAGCTCCATTTGGGACCGGCTGCATCGTGTTTTCACTTTCCTCCGGCAATGGGTGGAATAAGCGCCAATTGATCGCCGTCCTTTACCGGTGTATTGAGTGCGATTTCATATCTCCCCTCTTCTTTGTTGAGGAATCGGATGTCATCATTGTTGAGGTAGATATTGGTGGTCAGGCGCTTGTTTTGGCTGTCAAAAAGTCTATCATGAATCCCCGGAAATTTTGACTCAAGCGCTTGAAGAACCTCCGATACGGTCCGGCCTTCGGCTTCCACGCTCCTCTGGCCCTTCGTGAAACTCCTTAATGGGGTTGGAATTTTTATCAAAACTGGCATGGTCATTTCTCCTTTTTGAATTACAACTTGTCCAGCGCCTGCCCGATATCCTCACAAATATCTGCGGCTGCTTCGATGCCGACCGAAAGTCTGATCAGATCAGGTGTGATGCTGAGAGTTCGTTTGGTCTCCTCATCGAAAGACACGTACTGCGAGGAATAGGGATGAATCACCAGGGTTTTGCAATCGCCCAGGTTGGCCAGGTGATAGATCAGTTTGAGGTTGTTGATAAATTGAAAACAGGCCTCCTGATCCTTGAGTCCGAATGCGAGCATTCCCCCGAACCCCTTTCCGTCAAATTGCGTTTTGGCGGTCTTGTGCGACGGATGATCTTCGAGCCCGGGATAGTTGATCCAGGTGACTTCCGGTCTTTGGCGGAGATAATGCGCCGTCTCAAGAGCATTGGCCACATGCCTCTCCATGCGTAACGCCAGCGTATCGAGACCGAGCATGGTCATATACGCATGCAGCGGCGCCTGAGTGGTACCAAAATTGATATGCTGCTCGCGCCAAACCTTATCCAGCAGCGCCAGTGGCCCCTTGCGGTCGATAAACGGTTTGAAGTCCGCAAACCGCTGCTCGGGCCAGTCGAATGCGCCGCTGTCGATGACAACGCCCCCGACCACATTTCCGTGACCGCTCAGATATTTGGTCGTGGAATGGATCACCACATCGGCGCCGGCTTCGAATGGCCTGCAAAGATAAGGCGTCGCCAGGGTGTTGTCCACCACCAGCGGAAGTCCGTTAGCATGAGCCACTTGAGCTGTTTTCGCTATTTGCGGAACATCCATCTTGGGATTGCCGATGGTTTCAAGATAAACAAACCGCGTTTTGGGGCTGATAGCCTTCTCTATGGCCTCTGTATCTAAAGGATCGACCAGGTGTGCGGTGATGTTGTACTTTTTGAATACATTTGTAAAAAGCAAATAAGTGGACATAAAAAGAGAATTGCCCGAAACCAGCTCATCTCCCGCCCGCAGCAGGGCCATACAGGTATTGCTGATGGCCGCCATCCCGGAGGAGGTAACCACCGCACCTTGCCCCCCCTCTAAGGCCGCCAGCTTTTCCTCCAAAATGCGATTGGTCGGATTTGTCAGCCGCATATAGATATGATCTTTTTTCATACCGGCAAAAGTCTGGCTGAGCTCCTCAGCCGTAGCGTGCGCGTGCGAAGCGGTCTGAAATATGGGCGCCAGGGTGGCACCCTCCCATTCCTGCGGCGATTGAGCGGCATGAATTACCTTTGTGTCAAAACGATATCCTTTTTGTGTCTTCATTACTATCCCTCCTGTAATTAAAACCTCAAATATTTTGCTCTCTGAAATTGGTTTCGAGATGAGATGGTCTTCGATGATTGAGTAATAAGAAAAATGATACTCAAATTGAGGCCGGGCCGGCTTGTTATCGGAGCATCGGCATTAAGACTTCACATGAACGGCAGATTTGCATTTTTTCTTTCCAGCTTTGCTGAATTTCACCTTCGCAAATGGTTCCGTTTATAAACCAACACATGTCCCCGGCTTGAAACTCCCAGGCGGGGCACCCTTTTTTGCGAAGGGGGGGACATTTTTTGATCGCCCAGCATTTCTTTTGCTTTTGTTGATTTAAATTCTTGTGGCTCACCAGAAAAAGGATCTGCCGCTCAACTGCGGCGGGAATGGAACGCCACCCCTGCTCATAACTGTGTATGGCCTTAATCGACATTCCCAGAAGCTGAGACATTTGCTTTTGTGTTTTGTTCAGTTTGGCTCTCAAATGCTTAAATTCATCCTTGTCCATATTCATCCTCCACGTATCTTTATGTTTTTAAAGTCCTTTCTTGTTAGTGTACGCAATCTGTGACACGTGGTGGTATTTTGTGTCAATAGAAAAACTCACTTTGTTATGTGCCTTCCATCTGCTGCACGGTTCAATCGTGGCCCTTTTTTGCTTCATAATCTTGAATCGCCACGGCCAATGCCTCCGCTCCCAGGTTGGAACAATGCATTTTCTCCTTGGGGAGTCCATCCAGTTCATCAGCCACCGCCTGTTTGGTGATCGATTTGGCGTCTTGCAGTGTTTTACCTTTGGCCATTTCACTGACCATGTTCGACACAGCTATAGCGGCCACACAACCAAAAGTTTTGAATTTGACTTCCGTGATGCGATCATTACTGACTTTTATGTAAAATGTCATCATATCCCCGCAAACCGGATTGCCGACTTCTCCAATCCCATCGGCATCCTCCAATGCACCGGCATGGCTAGGATTTGAAAAATGCGCCATAACTTTGTCTGAATACATTATTTGTCTCCCTTTTATGCTGCCGTTTCTGTCTTCCAGATCGGAGAGAGCGCACGAAGCCTGTCGGCGGCCAGCTGGAGTTGTTCAGTCACATAATCAACCTCTTCCAAGGTATTGCTGCTATCCATGGTAAACACGACTGAACCTTGAGCAATCTCCGGGGGTACACCCAGGGCAACTAAAACCGGCGATGTTTTTAGCGATTTAGAAGCACATGCCGACCCCGTATTGGCATACACGCCTTGTTGATTGAGCATAAAAATCAGGGCTTCCCCTTCAATCGCTTCAACGCAAAAGCTTACATGACCGGGAAGCCGTTTTTTACGGTGTCCGGTCAGCAGAACCTGGACGATTTTTTTTTCGATCGAAGCAATAAGGTTATCGCGTAAATTTTCTAGGTGTACCATTTTCCGGGGCAGTTCCTCCAATGAAAGCTCGGCGGCCTTTCCTAGACCAACGATTCCCGGGACATTCTCTGTACCGCCCCTGCGCCCTTTTTCCTGAATCCCGCCATGAATCAGCGGCAGAAGCCTTACGTTTTTCCGAAAGTAAAGTGCCCCCACGCCTTTTGGAGCCCCCAGGGGCGCCCCCGACAGACTCAGCAAATCCACACCCAGTTCCTTAACATTCACCGGGATACTTCCCACGGTTGCCACCGCATCGGTATGGAAAATGACTCCTTTTTCCTTGCATACCGCGGCTAGCTCGCGGATGGGTTGGATCGTTCCGATCTCGTTGTTGGCATGCATGATGGATACCAGAAGCGTGTCATCTGAAATCGATTTGGACAGCCGTTCGGGATCAATCAGTCCATCTTTATCGACCGGCAAAAAAGAGGTTTCATAATCCAGTCGTTCCAGAAATCGGGCTGTATTTAGTACTGAGTGATGCTCAATCCGTGACACGATGATCTGTTTACCCTTTTTTTGTCCGGACAACGCGACACCTTTGATGGCCAGATTATTAGCTTCGGCTCCCGATGCGGTAAAGACGATCTCGTCGGCCTCGGCACCGATCAGCGTGGCCACCTTCTCCCGTTGCGCCTCGATTGCCTGTTTGATTTGAGAACCCATCTCATAGACCGTGGATGGATTGCCGAAGTATTGATCGAAATAAGGCAACATGGCTTCAATGACCGCTTTGGGCACAGGCGTCGCGGCCGCATGATCCATATAAACACCATTCATATCGTGCTCCACTATTTTACTTTTTTGATGTAGAGTTTATAATAGTCGTCGTCTTCTTCAATTCCAACAAATTCCTGTCCGCATTTTTGGCACCAGTCCGGAATATCCTCAAGCGCTCCGTCATAGTCGGTCAACACTTCCAGCACCTGTCCTTTTTTCATACATTTCAGTTTTTCGCCCGGTTCCAAAAGGTGCATGGGGCACATGCGACACACAAGATCGAGGGTATCGTCTGACGATTGGTTTTTTACAAATTTCATTTTTATCTCCCTCAATTCCGATTAGGGTCTAAAAATAACGTTTTTAAAACCAGTTTTATATGTTTGGAGAAATAAACGCTTCGCACAAACGGCAAATCTGCATTTTTTCGTTCCAGTTTTTCTGGGGCACCCCTTCGCAGATGGTTCCGTTTATAAACCAGCACAATTCACCGGCTTGAAACTCCCACGCCGGACACCGGCTTTTACGCTCCGTAGGGCATTTCTTAATATCCCAGCAATCTTTTCTCCCAATATCGCCCGCCTCCAACCGAAAAAGCAGAAAAAAAAGCTGTCGCTCGACGGATGCCGGAATCGACCGCCACTCCTGCTCATAACTGTGGATCGCCTTAATGGAGATGCCCAGGAGTTCCCCCATCTGTTTTTGGGTCCGACCTAGTTTCTTGCGGATTTTAACAAACTCTTTGCTTTCCATATGCACCTCTAGGGTTTGATTGGAGTTCAAAGAACATTCCGCTATGTGACGCAATGCCCTAATACCACATTGTGTCACCCAGTTGTCAAGCCCTAATCGCAACTTATCAAAATATTTTATCTTTTCCGTGATATTGTTGGAAGGAACCGGTGGGGTTTGCCCTATCGCTGCAAATAATGCGAGAATGCTGTCCTGGGTCTAAAGATGTTATTTATGGATGGACTCTTAATAGAAGCCATCTAAAGAATAGGATTTTGGTTCAAGGCCAAGGCGGTTTTGGGTTTTAACCCGGAGTAATACTGTAGTATTTCGAGGAGTTAAAACCCAAACCCAACGCAGAGATTGGGCCAAAAGACGTTTTTGAGATGGCTTCTAGAGCGCCTGTTCGATAACCCCGCCACCCAGCATCAGATCGTCCGTATAAAAAACAACGGACTGACCCGGTGTAACGGCTTCCTGCGCATCCGCAAACGTCACTTTAACCCTGTCTTCTCCAAGCGGATGGATCGTTGCTTCGACAGCATTGTGATTGAGACGAATTTTGGCCTTGACGCGATAAGGGCGGTCTAAGCGATCGACGGCCATTAAATTAAGATCTCCTGCGACAAGGCTCTCCGAAAAAAGACTCTCTTTGTCGCTGACCACGATTCGATTATTTGCCGCATCGATTCGTTGTACATACAGCGGGTGGCTGTGTGCGATCCCCAGGCCCTTCCGCTGGCCCACGGTATAGTGGATGATACCCCGGTGTTTTCCCAGCAAACGACCCTGTTGATCGATGATGTCGCCCTGGGACACATCTTCTCTGCCAAAAAACACACTGTAGTCCCCTCCGGCGATAAAATCCTGGCTTTCGACGCGCTCGGCCGTTTCAAGTCCAAAGCTTTGAGCCAGTTTGCGTACCTGACCTTTCTTGTAGTCACCCAGCGGAAAGAGCGTTTGTGAAAGCTGTTTTTGAGTGAGTCGATAAAGAAAATAGGTCTGGTCTTTTTCATTGTCCGCGGCTTTGCGCAGCAAAAACCGCCCTTTTGACTTTACGATCCGGGCATAGTGTCCGGTGGCGAAGAAATCGAAGTCGATCCCGGCTGCGCGGGCCTTCTGCCACAAAAAACCGAATTTCAGTTTCTGATTACATACGATACAGGGGTTGGGAGTCCGGCCCGCAAGATACTCAGTTTGAAAATATTGAATCACATGCGCCTTATATTCCTGGCGCAAATCGATTGAATAAAACGGAATATCGAGCTGCTCACAAATCCGTCGTGCGGTATCCACATCCTCCGTTTCATCCGGACCATAGCAGGCGTTTTTGGCCGACCCCGGCACCGCTTGGGACCCATCATAAATCTCCATCGTGATCCCGATCACAGCATGGCCGGTTTCTTTGAGTAAAGCCGCCGCCACTGAGGAATCGACCCCGCCGCTGAGTCCGACGGCTACTTTGGTGTTTTCAGCGTCCACTGCATTTTCCGATTTCACTTAGGAACACAATTTTATCCCTGTTCTGGTGCCGATGGATAACCCGGGTCGCCTTTGGATCCGGGTGTTTGGTATATTGTATCATTTTCTCAACCGCCGGCTCAAGCAAATCCCCGTTAAGAATCACGGTTGGACCTTTAAAATCATACGGAATCAAAAGATGATCGTGGTCGCGGCTAAGGTGCTTTAGCTGAATACACTCATGCGCATTGCGTGCCACGATAATCTTATCACCGTTTTTCAGGCGAAAATGTCTTCCGATTTTAATAAGCGCTATATCCTTCATGGAAAGTTCAGTCGCAAAGCGAAAATAGTCCCGCATTTTAGCGGCGAAATGTTTATCCGTTAAGAGACATCCGCCCGCCGGACAAGGGTAATTTTGAATTCCTTTGGTAGCCGCCAAGGCCATCTGTGTCTTCCGGGATCGACCTGAAATACCTAACAATTTTTCTCGAACCACCCAGCCCTTTTGTTCCGGGATTGTCGGCTCAAAATGGCTGGCGGATAATGGTCTTAGGATATTACCTGACATACCGGCCTCCCGGTCAATGATATCGATTGCCTGACGATGCTGGGACATGGGACGCTGTCCCAGCACTTCTCCGGTGAATAGAAAAGAAGCACCAATCGAGTGCATATACTCGCCAGCCTTCTTTATCTTCATGATTCGACAATCGATACAAGGATTCATTCCGGTACCGTATCCATGTTTCGGTTTACGCACCATTTCCAGATATTCATCCCGTAAAGCCACTCGCCGAAGGGTAATATTCCCAAGCGCCTTAACCGCCGTGACAACCGCCGGACAACCGTCGTTTTTAGGAGTACAGGTGCAAAAAGGAGAGCTAAAATTGATCGCATGCACTTCGATCGCCTGCTCCAACAACAGCTTGGCGGCCAATGTACTATCAAGTCCCCCCGAAAGGAGACCCACCGCTTTTACTTTGGTTGAACACATACTGAAAAATCTCGTTCCGTTCGGATTGTGCCCAATCTGATATTAAGCTTGCGGAGGAGAGAGGTTTAGCTCCGCGTTGAGGGAACCGCTGCGAAAACCATCCAAATCAAGCGCCACGAATGTAAACCCCAAGGCATGTAATTTCTGACAGATCTTTTCGCGATTTCGAATCAGGGCGGCGAAGTCCGATTGCTGAATCTCTATTCGCGCCGTGTCACCGTGATGCCGCACCCTGAAAATTTTAAGACCGAGATCGCCAAGAAAGCTTTCAGCCGCCTCCACTTGTTTCAATTTTTCTTCGGTTACCGTCTGTCCGTATTGAAGCCGACTCGCCAGACAGGGCATGGCCGGTTTCTCTGCAATCTCAAGATGATAATAGGCGCATATTTCGCGAATGGTCTGTTTATCGATCCCCAGGTCGACATAAGGTGCCCCGATTGACGCTTCTTTAGCAGCCAGCATTCCGGGTCGATAATCACCCAGATCATCTTTATTGACACCGTAAACGATGGACCAGGTTGAATCCTTCATCGATTCATTTATCCGTTCCCTGAGCTCCTTGAGTTTTACAAACAACGCATTTTTGCAATAATAACAACGGTCGCCCTGATTGGCCCGGTAGCGCGGATTTTCCATTTCAGCTGTCCGCACAACCCGAAGGGGAATTTCGTGATCAGCGGCAAATTTTTCCGCAGACCGGTATTCCCGGCGGGCAAGCGACGGGCTTTCGGCAATGACGGCCACCATTTTCTGATCGAGCACAGCATAGGCGACATATGCAAGCAACCCGCTATCAACGCCGCCGCTATAGGCCACAATGGCCCCGTCAAGCTGTTTGAAATACCTTTTTAATTTTTTGGCCCAGATTTTGACGTCCATTTCGCTATTACCGATAAATATCTAAAAATTGTATATTTCTGATTTGCAGCCGTGTTTTAATAATTTTGGCGATACGCCGCATGAACTGAAAACCCATTTCAGAGTCTTGAGCAAAAAGCGCCTCCAAGTCCGTGGCCTCCCAGGTGAATGCTTCCGTATCCTCCATGGCCTTTGCCGATGAAGTATAATTTTTTGGCTCAGTATCAACCAGAGATGAGAATCCGAATGTCTGACCTTCCCCGATCGTATTAATCAGAACCTGCGTGTTTGAATCTTTCTCTATTTCTAATCCGACTTTACCCCTGATGATCGCGTATAGAGTCTTGGCCGCTTCGCCTTCTTTAAAAATATATTCTCCTTCCCGATATTCACTTGTGATAACAATATCGGCTATTTTTTCCAACATGGAATCCTTAAGATAGCCCAATAAAATGATCGATTTTAGTTCCCTTGGGTCGGTCATCTTTCCCTCCTTTATCTTAATTATACCTAAAATTCGATGGCCAATAATGCCACACTGTGGTATTTGGTGTCAAGCATTAGCGGAACCCTATCACGATAACGTCAAAGTCAACTCTAACTAGCTCAGATAGAAGCGATTTGCTTTCACGGATACAGCATTAAAATCCCAAATCACAATACTCAAATTACAAACAATATCAAAATTACAAATTCC
>CAZHAH010000175.1:0-12426 GCA_964530095.1 uncultured Desulfobacteraceae bacterium
CAGGGGATTTATCAGCCAGGGGAAAACTTCAATTATCAGCTCAATATCAAAAAACTGCTTGACACGCCACTTATCTATTCCCCGGATCGGGAAATCGTTTACAGCGACAAGGCGCGCCTGACCTACCGAAAATTGAATCAACGCATCCATCGACTGGGCAATGTCCTGGAGCAATTAGGCGTCCGTCAGGGGGACACGATTGCCGTAATGGATTACGACAGTCACCGTTACCTCGAATGTTTTTTTTCCATTCCGATGACGGGTGCGGTTTTACAGACGGTAAACTGGAGATTGTCCAACGATCAAATCTCGTACACGATCAACCATGCGGAAGCCAGGGTAATCATCATCCATGCCGATTTCGCCCCTGTTCTGGAAAACATATGGAGCAAACTAGAAACCGTGCAAAAGGCGGTGTTAATCGCCGAGGATGACCAGAGAGCGGATGCCGGGCTGAAAGCCGCCGGGCTAAACGTCGCCGGTGAGTATGAGCAGTTGCTGGAATCGGTCCCTGATATTCACTCCTTCCCGGATCTTGACGAAAATCTGAAAGCCACAACATTCTATACAACCGGCACCACCGGCGACCCAAAAGGTGTTTATTTTTCTCAGCGCCAGCTGATGCTGCACACGCTTGTCGTGGCCTTGACCAAGGGCTGTTATCACACCCTTGCCCGATTTCGGTCCAATGATGTCTACATGCCGCTGACCCCGATGTTTCATGTCCATGCCTGGGGATTCCCCTATGTGGCCACATTGCTGGGCGCCAAACAGGTTTATCCCGGGCGATATGAACCGGAGAAGCTCCTGAGGTTGATTGAAAAGGAGAACGTTACCTTCTCCCACTGTGTACCGACCATCTTGCAGATGCTTTTGAATCATCCCGCCGCCAGGCAGACCGATCTTTCAAAGTGGAAGGTGATCATCGGCGGCGCCAGGCTGCCCAGGGGCCTGGCCAGGGCGGCCCAGGAGCTTGGCATTGGCATACTTGCCGGCTACGGCATGTCTGAAACCGGCCCGGTGATCACCACGGCCACGCCCGGCGAACACATGCTTGATTGGGAAAATGAATCCTTGCTGGATGTCATTATCAAGACCGGCCGGCCCATCCCGCTGGCTGAATTTGAAGTCGTCGACGCACGCGGAAACGCCCTGCCCCATGACGGCCAATCCTCGGGAGAGGTGGTGATGCGATCCCCATGGCTGACGGAAGCCTATTACAAGGAACCGCAAAAAACAAAAGAGCTCTGGCGAAACGGCTGGCTCCAAAGCGGTGATGTCGGGCATATCGACAAAGAGGGTTACCTGCAGATCACCGATCGGATCAAAGATGTGATCAAAAGCGGCGGGGAATGGATATCCTCGCTCGATCTGGAAAATTTGATCAGCCAGCATGAGGCCGTCCTCGAATCCGCGGCCATCGGGCTTGCCGATGACAAGTGGGGGGAGCGGCCGATGATGGTCGTTGCGCTTAAAAAGGAATTTCAGGGACGCGTAACAGCGGAAGAATTCAAGCAGTTTATGAAAGAATTTGCCAAAGAGGGGAAATTGCCCAAATACGCGGTTCCCGATATCTATCGCTTCGTTGACCAGCTGCCGAAAACAAGCGTGGGAAAGATGGATAAAAAATGGCTTAGAAAACATTACTCGAAAACCCTAAAATAATCTTCCCCTCTTGACAACATATTGATATTTAAATATTCTTCGTCATATTGATATAATTTATAACAGAATGCACGGCTTAATGAACAGGACCCAATTTTTCAGCCTGTCCGACATTACCAGGCGGATTCAGCAGATCCTCCAACCGCATGTCGGAAAACTGTTCTGGGTTAAGGCGGAAATATCATCGGGCAGAGAAAGAGGGGGTTCGTTTTACTGCAACCTGGTCGAGTCCGATGCCAAGGGTAAAATCAGCGCTCAAATGCGCTGCACCATCTGGTCACGGGATCTGGCCAGAATCAGGAAACGCTTCAAGGACCATAATCTCGACCTGACCCTGGAGGACGGCACCGCGGTCGGATTCCAGTGTTCCCTGCAGTACAGCCCTCAATACGGCCTTTCCCTCAAGGTCAACGCCGCCGATCCGGCCTTCGCCCTTGGGGAACTGGAGTTAAAAAAGAAAGAAATTCTGGATCGTCTGATAAAAGACCAATTGCTTGAGCCAAACAAGCGCCTCTTTGTCCCTGCCCTGCCCTTGAGAATCGGCCTGGTCACCAGCAAAAACAGCGCAGCGTGCAATGATTTTATCAAAACCCTCAAAACAGCGCCTTTCGGATTCAAAATCTATCTGGCCGATGCCCTGGTCCAGGGGCTGCAGGCCGAAGCCTCTGTCATAAACGCCCTTGAAACCCTTGCCCATTTAAACCTCGAGCTGGTGGTGATTGCACGCGGCGGCGGCAGCAAGACCGATCTTTTTTATCTGGACAACGAGAACATCGCCAGAAAAGTGGCGGCCTACGGCCTCCCGGTGTGGACCGGGATCGGCCACGAGACCGATCTGGGCATCTTAGATCAGATCGCCAATAGATACTTCAAAACCCCCACTGCCGTGGCTGAAGAACTCGTTGCCAGATTTGTAGAGATGAAGCGGCATGCAGTGGAAGCGACAAACCGCTTCAAATCTACATGGGCGTACAGATCCGGGATTGAAAGAAAATATATAACCGATTGCAAAAGCGGCCTTTCACAGGGCACCCGCAAACTGATCGAGGCTGCCGTCATCGACCTAAACCGTCTGGCCAATCAGTTGTCCGCCAGAGTCGGTCAAAGGATCGCCGACGAAAAGACACGCGTTTCGATTTCAAAAAGGGTGATTGCATCCGCGCCCCTGAATACCGTTAAACAGACAGCCGCCCATATGGCCGACAGGAAGGCCAGGTTCAGGGTCAACTGCAACCGGCAGCTCTCTGTGAGCCAAAAAGAACTTTCCCTCATAAAAGGGCGGTTTCGATTGGGCAGATTCAATCAACGCATCCACCAGGAAAACCTGTGCCTCAGCGGATGGAAAGACCGGTATTGGCGAAGAGTGAACATCGAATTTAACACCCTGCGAAAAGAACTCGAATATCTGAGATCAAGATTTCATTTGAAAATCATTGCCGGACGCCTTGGCTGGGAAAGAAACGCGCTCAATGGCAAATACGCCGCCATCCGGGCCGCCGATCCGGTTTTAAGCTTAAAACGCGGCTTTGCAATCGTTTATCGTGATGACGGCACACCGGTTAAATCCGTAAAAGGGATTAAAAAGCGTGAAATTCTGAGAACAAAGGTGGCGGATGGACAAATCGTCAGCACCGTAAAGGATGTCAAGGGGGGTTGAGATGACAGAAAACAAACCAGGCGAGCAACTAAACATCGACGACCTGACATACGAGCAAAAGGTGGAGAAACTCGATGAAATCCTGACCCGGCTGGACAACTCGGAAACGCCGATCGACAAGCTGGCCGAGGATGTCAAACTGGGCGCAAGACTGATCAAAGCGCTTGATCATAAACTCAAACAGGTGGAAACCGAAGTCAGAGACGCATTCAAGGAACTGGAAGAAAAACCAGCCGACCAATAGGATGGTTCCAGGACGAACGGAGACAAAAAATGGACAGTACACAGCTTGCCACACCTTTGACCATATTGGCTTTTGCCGTCATAGCCGCAGTCATTTTTTTAAGATCACGGCGTAATTCAACCCAAAATTCAAACCGGGCATCCGTTGCCGGGGCAAAAACGCCCCATTTCTCCCATCCCAATGCAAGGGACGAAAATAATGACGACCTGAAACAAGTTCTTCAACAGATCAACCGGCAACTCAGTCAGCTGGATAAGCGGCTCCGGATTCTGGAAAAAACGGCCAAAGAAGATGAGATGCTCAAGGAGTCGCAAAACCGCCCCTAACCCCCGGACAGTGCATTTTATTCAAAAAGGAAAGACAGGAGATACAAGGGGTCAAATCTTGAATAGTGAATTGGAATGGGAATCAACAAATAGGGGTCAAATTTTGAATGGAAATTTGAAAATGTGTGAAAAGTCAAGATGGAGGGCGTTTATCATTTAATTTAACGGCCTTGAAATTACTGATAGATGTTGCAATATTTTTAAATATTCTTAGAATATATATATTCTGGAAGTGTCTTCGGCTGACATCGATTGGATTCGAACCATTTACACCAAACGAATGGGGCGCAGGCCTACCTTCGAAGATCTAAGGGGATGTCTACGGATCAGTGCGACATCAAGGGCATGTGCATTATCACTGTAACACGTACACAGCCCAGGTAATGATCAGGCCAACTGAAAGCTACTGGAAACTCGTCAGGATTCAGCTACTGGACGAGCAGCGGGTGTTATGAGACCCTGTTTTCGCCAGTGAAAGTTAAATCATGCAAAAACTAAAATACCGTTCCCTGGTGGAGGTAACTTCCGACTGGATATGGGAGGTCGACCAGGATTGCCGATATGTCTACAGTAGCCCCAAGGTAAAAGACATTTTGGGGTTTTCGCCTCAGGAAGTGATCGGTAAAACCCCCTTTGATTTTATGCCGGCTAAAGAGGCCGACCGGGTTAACAACCTTTTCATGAGGTTTTCAAAAAGAGGCCGGCCGTTTACGGCTCTGGAGAATGTGAATCTGCATAAAAACGGCCATGAGGTTGTTTTGGAAACCAACGGGGTGCCGATTTTCAGTGAAAACGGAGAACTCATCGGCTACCGGGGGATCGACCGGGATATCACAGAGCGTAACGAGGCCCGGCTGGCGCTGCAGCGGGACAAAAAAGAGCTCAAACGCAAAGTCGATCAGAGAACTGCCGAACTGGTGCGAATCAATAAGCAGTTAACAGTCGAGATCCGCCGCGGTAAATTGCTGGCGGCGAATTTCGGCAGAAGCGAAAAAAAATACCGTATGCTGGTTGATACCATGAACGAGGGGCTAAGCCTCCTGGATAAAAATGGGGCCATGACCTTTGTTAATCCAAAAGCTTCTAAGATTTTAGGGTATTCAAAGGATGAACTCATCGGCCAGAAAGTTGCCGGATTTCTCGATGAGGCCAACAAAAAGATATACCAACAGCAGATCGAACGGCGTCTGCAGGGTGTAGCAGAACCCTACGAAATTGAATGGCTGCAAAAAAATGGTCAAAAGATCCCCATTCTTATATCACCCAAACCTGTTTACGATGAGAACGGCAATTACAGCGGCGCTCTAGCAGTGATAACCGATATTAGAAAAATAAAAGACACCGAAAACAGACTCAGGCAGCGGGAAAAAGAGCTTGAAACCAAAACCCGCAGCCTGGAAGAAGTTAACACGGCGCTAAAAGTGTTGTTGGATCGGCTCAACGATGAGAAAAAGGAAATTGAAGAGCGTGTTTTGTTAAACATAAAGCAATTGATCACCCCTCAATTAGAGAGGCTTAAACGCTGCCAATCAACGCCGGAACAGGAAACATTTCTTGGCATCCTGGAATTTAATCTCAAAACCATCACATCCAATTTCACTACAAGGCTGGGGTCGGACAGCTTTGGTCTCTCGCCTTCGGAAATGAATGTGGCCAACCTTATCAAACAAGGAAAAACATCCAAAGAGATTTCAAAAATACTGACTCTATCGCCTAAAACCATTGACCGCCACCGGGAAAACATCCGTAAAAAACTGGGGCTTGTAAATACCCGCAAGAATCTTCGTTCTTTCCTGAACTCCATCCGATAGTGCTTAAATTGGATTTAAAATGAGTGAAAAACAACTGGTTTGGTCACGAGCATTTTGGGTCGTAGCAAACCTTGTAAATATTGACATCGTAAAGGACGCCGCCCCGCGGGCGCCTCTGGAAATACTTCAGGTGACGAAACCGGCCGGTCCATTTTTCACCTTGAATTTCTTTTAAATATGGGCGCCGGCGAATGTGAGATCCGTCGGTAATTACATATTTGACACCCATTTGCTTAAAGTCCGGCAGGGCATCCTCCAATCGTTCATATACTCCCGGCCGCATACTGGTTATTTTCCGCTGGACCTGGTCAAACGGAAGAATTGTTTTTCTTTGGTGGGTAAATTCGCTGTAGTGCTGAGCGCTCTCCAAAATGTCCCCGCCTTCAATGATGACTACATTCCCATCCAGGTTACGGGCCGCCCAAACAGCCCAGTTGTCCCGAATCTCCGGGATCCTCAGATGAGCGATATCGATTTTCCACCCCCAGGGCAACCCGCCTAAGCTGAACAAAAGGACAACCAATAAAATGATATTAGAAAACTTTACCTGGCTGTCTCGATCAATCGACGACAAGAATCCAACCGAGGCAAGGATGATAATCGGTACCAGATAGACAAGGTGCCGCGTGCTGCCAAAGACATCATAGATCAACGACAGCCCCATAATGGAGATTAAAATCCAGGTGTAGAAGGCGTCATATTCCTTTTCCCTTCGAATCAAAACGTACTTGAAAAATGAGGCCATTAACAAGATGGCCCAGAATTCGGGCAACATTGCGTTGTAAAGATCGGTGAGAACGCGCCACAAGCCATTTGCAATGAATTTCTCGAAGTAATCCGACAGGGTGTGGGTTTTAAGGTATTCCAGAAAAGTGGGCGCCTTGATATTCGGCGCCCAGACCTGTCCGTAGCTGTCGACAAAAATCTTTGAATTTTCCCCGTAATCAAAGGCGGAGCCGTAGGCCTGGTGGCGACTGACCATGTGGGGTGCCGATACCAGGAAAAATACCACGACCGCAATCAAAAACAATTTCGGCTGTATGGTCTTGTCAAAAACCGCGCGAAGGAGCAGGACGCCGATAATGGTGCCGATAAAAAAGATTCCATTGGGTCGCACATAGTAGGCCAGCCCGGCAAAAACGGCTGAAAGGACAATACTCTTAACCGTTGTCCGGTCGTCGACTAGAAAATAGATGCATGCCAGGGTGAAAAATATGAACAACGGCTCGGTCATTGCATCCTGGGCGATATCGGGTAGATGAGGTGAAGACAAAAAGGAGCATACTGCCGCTGCTGCCGCAATCTGGTATTTGTTCTTTCCTTTGATCAACCGTTTGCAAATAACGTAAATCATCCACCCAGACGCACACACGCAGGCGATGGACACCCATCGGGCGACAAACATAGCCGTAAACAGGTCGTTTATTTGAAGCAGCGCAAACAAAGAGGCCAGCAGCAAAGGCCAACCAACGGCATTGTTCCGAGGGGGCACAAAGTCACGGTTTACAATTTCAAGCGCCTTGTTGACATACACATAGGCATCCTCGCGCAGGATTCTCTCAAAAGGCGTTATGGAAAGGATACCCATAACAAAGACCACCAAAAGGACAAGGACAAGGATGCCCCGATACATCAACAAGGCAAACAAACGACCGATCAGTGCGTCAGCCCGGTCCGCAATGTGGAAGATTTTTTGAGTCTTTTGGTTTTTGTCTGGAGGGGATAGGAGAGGCAAGTATCCGCCTTTTTTTTGTAAGCATTGATCTAGTACAGTTGATTATCATCTTATTAACAAAACACCGCCAGTTGTCAACCCCACACCTACAAGCCGGTAAGGGTCACGGACGAAATAAATCCACCAGATTGCGCCGGATTTTGGTTCATCTTCCAGGCGCATCCGCATCTAACAAGCGGAAAAAAAGGAGCCAAGATCCAAAGTACGGTAATTTCCCTTGCACGGATTCCCCAGAGTATAATGGATCTGTCGGCTGGTTAGATTCATCACAATGGACATACAGGTGACAATTTGCCTGAGCGGCTCCACGGCAGGATTCTGATGAACACAGATGGAAAACGGATGATCAAAATGGTCTTGCAGAAGGTCTTGCAGCTTCGAGGTGTCGATCCCCGGCGTTAACGCCGTCATTCCCCGCATGGCTCTTCGCCAGCGAAGGTAGGTGGATGGGAACGGATCCCGGGAGGGCTTTAGATCCTTGAATCTCTGACCTGGCTGGAGATAATGGTTGGTGTGCGCAAAACAGCCATTATCGGGCCACAGGACGTGGTCCTCCACCGCTGAGGTTTCAAGATTGACACCCTCGCCTGCCGCATGGGCCATCAGATAATTTATCGAATGCGCCTTTTGTGTTGATAAAACATAACCCATCGCCTGGGCAAGGTGTCTGGATTCGAGTATGCGACGGGTGAGAAAAATCCAGGGAACACCCGGGCGCGGCTGGTCGGATACCAGGTTATTGACCACCAGGCCGATCCCGGCGCCGTTCATCCCGATTTTGGCTATTTGACCGGCTTCGGTGAAGGTCACCAGCGGAGGGATGCCATTGCGCGCCCCAATTTTAAGAATGACCTGGCAATTTAATACGGCTTTGTACCAGTCCCAGTTTTGGGCCAGCAATAACTCATTGTTGGCGGTGGACTCGGGCAACGCAAGCATGCTGGTGCATTCTTGCGCCAGCACGTCAGGATGAAACAGAATCTCCGAGCGGCAGTTGAGCAGAAAGATTTCGGCAAACTTTCGCCCGGTTCCTTCGGCAATACCCTGGATTTCTTCCACTAAATCCGGTGCAAACGCTTGCGCCCTGCTAAGATAAGGGGCGCTGAGCTGAACGATATCCGCCAAGCTTTTACCGGTAACCTGTTGAAAAAGAGTCAGATAAATATCTAAGATATACCCAATCGGCTCCCTGCAGGATTCCCCGTAAGCCTTTCCACGATCTTTTGGATTTTTTTGATTCAGTTCCACGATAGGAATAGTTTCCATGTTGAGCCCCCTATGAATTTCCTGGATATGGTGTAATCGTCCAGCACCATCTCGTTGTCTGCGACACCAATCCCGGTCTCACAAATTGCTGATCTGACAAATGGAAAAATGGGTCGATTTCCTCATCAACGAATAGACGAATCCGGAAACGGGTTTCGGTATCCCGCTGCTGAAGCTCGTGTCAATCAGAAAAGGAAATATAATACCTGCGAGCGTTTGGCAATTGATATTCCTCAGGTTGGCTCCTGTAGATAGCGCTTTGAACGATCCACAATCTAAAACCTCCGATTTTACCGATGGTCTGTGGCTGGTAATTTCGGTTAACTCGACAGCATTGACATTTCAGTTATACTGAGATATATTTTAAGTATAACCTTATTTGTTGGAGGTGACTATGCACTCGGATTCGGAATCTTCGTATCGGATGAAAGTTTTTCCTAAAGGCCAGGTGGTTATCCCGGTGGCGCTGAGAAAGAAATATCGTATCGAAATCGGGGATCAAATAGAAGTGGTGGCCGATAAAATGGGCATCCTTTTGAAAACGTTGCCGAAAAGCGAAAGTACCAATACGCTTACGGATCAACTTTACGGCATCTTTGCCAAGTTTAGCAAAGGTAAAAAAGCACTTTCACAAAATGACATTCAACATGCCACCAAAATCGGCTTTGGGGAGGGTTGGGAAAAATGATCGCCCTGTTGGATACCAACGTCATTGTTCGATTTTTAACTGGCGACAAACACCCCAAGTATAAGAAGGTTTACGCCTTTTTCAGATCTATCGAAAGCGGCCACATTCATGTGGAATTAAAGCTTATCGTCTTGTTCCAGACTTTATTTGTATTGGTCAGTTTTTATAAAGTGCCCCGTGAGGCCATTGCGGCGGCTTTGTTGAATCTGCTCTCTTTCAAGGGATTGAAAGTCAAAGAAAAGAAAATCGTTCAGCGCACCCTTGTGCTATGGCGCGATACCAAATTGGAAATTGTCGATTGTTCCCTTGCTGCCTGTTTGCAAGGAGATCAACAAAACCTTCTATATAGCTACGATCGAGATTTTGATCGTTTTGGATTCAATCGAAAGGAACCATGAAACGAAATTTGCCACCTATCTCCAACTCAATGCCGCGAATCAAACCTACTTGACAAAACCGATACAACACCATAAATTTACCACTTCGAAGCCTCTAAAGATAAACTCCCAATGACATGAGGAAGATCTTATGGAAACAGCAGACTACCCTGAGAGGCCTTTGATTAGATCTATCTTTCACCCCACCGATTTTTCGAAGTCAAGCCACGCTGCCTTTGCCCATGCCCTGGCCATCGCTGTGGTTGCAAAGGCCGAACTGATCATCATGCATGTCGACTCAGAGGTAAGCGGCTGGAAGGACTTTCCCCAGGTACGCACCACTCTTAGCCGCTGGGGCTTATTGGAGGAGCATAGCCCAAGATCTGCCGTCTATGAAAAGCTATCTGTCTCCATAAAGAAAATCTCGGCAAGGGGCCGCAATCCGCTCTCCGCCACATTAAAATAATTATGGCCCGACGATACCACCGGACCATAGGTGTTTGGTTTGTCTGGAATGATTGGGATTTCAGATTATTTCATAGTGCTTGAGTATAAGTTTGCGGAAATTACGAATATCGTCGATGTCCGTTCTCAAAAATTCGTAAATAAACCTATTGTCGATATCGCCATACAAATGCACAAGACGATTTCTGAATTTGGCCATCTGTTTCAGATTCTTACCAAGTTGGTTATCAATAACTCCCTTTTCCTCAAGAACTGAAAATGAATCCGCATAATCTCTGGGGGCTCTATATCGTTGTGCGGCAATGATATGATTGGCTACATCTATGCAACATTCGATGCTGACCTGAAAATAATATTTTGCGCTGCCAATTAGAATTTTATCAGCTAAGAAAACTTCAGCAGATGAGTTTGAAATTTCATTTAGAAGTCCCAGGTATTCGTCTAATTGAATGAATTTTTTAGAGATTTTCTCAACAGAAATCATGTTTAGATTCTATTTCGCGGCTTACGATTCAATTTGCTTCAAATACGTTCGTTGATAATTGCGAATAACCGGTAAGAAGTCAAAATATCTTTTCCTCATCGTTGTTTCGTAATCGATACGGGCCGCATCCTCCTTGCAATAAATTAACATCCCCTCCGTTAGAATGTTGCCGACCACTGCCAGGGGAAGTGAATTCATTGTGCGAACATCACTTGATGGCCCGTTTTTTAGCTTTTTATCTATTTCCAGGGCCAAGTCCATTTCAAGCTTCATGCTCTCCCTCAAGGTCAAAGGCGATGTATATATGCCGATATCGAGATCACTAAACGGGTGGGTTTGATCAATGGCGTAACTACCATATAAGTAGGCGAAAATCACCGGAGTGTTTTCAAGAATCTCCGGAACAATTTTAATAACGATTTTCTTTATTTCAAAGGCTTCCATCATGATAAGGCCAAGTTTCAGGGTCAAACTTACTTTGTTTCTTTATGTTCGTGCTACACTTTTGTCAAGAAAATGATGCATGCCTATGGTGCGGTGGATGATCGCTGTGAAATCTTGAATTGTGAGTTACAGGAAAATCTGGACGGATTTATTTCGACTTATACAGTGTACATTGGGTAATTGGGGGTTGTTACCGGGTATTATGGTATGTTAATCTATACCGTCTTTAAATCAAAACCCCGGAGGACAAAAATGTTCATCCGATTCTTGGCAGCACTCTGCTCCTTGCCTTTTTTGATGTTGACCGCAATTACCGATACCGGCGCCCAAACCGCCCAATCATTGGTGGAAGACAGCTTTAACTACGTTCGCGGCAAGGCATCGGTCTCAACCGTGACCATGACCGTTCACCGGGCTAAATGGGAACGAAAGATGACCATCAAAGCCTGGACCAGGGGCCGCAAGGACAGCCTGTTTTACATCGAGGCGCCGGCCAAGGATCACGGAAACGGCACCTTGAAAAAGGGGCGCGAAATGTGGATGTACAACCCCAAGATCAACCGCATCATCAAAGTGCCGCCCTCGATGATGTCCCAATCCTGGATGGGATCGGATTTTTCCAACAACGACCTGGCCAAAAGCGACAGCCTGCTCAACGAATACACCCACACCATCATCGATACCGAAACCCATGAAGGTAAAAAGGTGTACCTGATCAAATCCATGCCAAACCCCGGGGCCCCGGTGGTCAGGGGCATGCAAAAGCTTAAAATCAGGGAGGACCTGATCTGGCTTGAACAGGTATTTTTTGACGAGGACCTACAACCGGTAAAGGCGATGACCATGCTGGAAATTCAAATGCTCGGCGGCAAGCTTTTTCCCAAGGTGTGGCGAATGAATAAGGTCGATGAAAAAGAGCAGTATACCGAGCTGACCTATGAAATGCTGACCTTTAAACCGGATTTGCCCGACAGCTTCTTTACCCTGTCCAATCTCAGAAAGGCCAGGAGGTAGTGCTTGTCCATCGATTTTAAAATGGCCTGGCGCAATATCTGGCGCAACACCCGGCGCACCATTCTCACGATCTGCGCTATCGCGTTCGCCAGCCTGCTTCTGGTGTTTATGCTGTCGTTTCAATTCGGCAGCTATGAAACCATGATCAACACCTCGGTTAAAATTCACACCGGACACCTGCAAATTCAGGCTCAGGGATACCACGAAAAAAACAATATCCGACAGGTGGTTGCCAACCCGGAAAAAATCG
>CAZHAH010000176.1:0-12172 GCA_964530095.1 uncultured Desulfobacteraceae bacterium
GAGACTTAAAGCGCGAGTGTTTATACCACTTATGGTCTATCCTTGTATTTAAAAGGATTTTTCGAGGAAGCGGAAAAATTTCTTTTGCAAGGGATGAATTTTAGCGAAAAAATCAATTTTTATTACCTTAATGCTGTCGCAAATCACATTTTAGGGGATACCTATTTCAGCATGGGTAATTACCCAAAATCCATCTATCACTACAGAAAGGCAATTTCTCTTCTAGAACATGCTGGGTTTCTTCCTTCTTGGATCTATTTAATTAAGACAGCAATGGAAAGAGCGAAGGTAATGAACAATGAAAAAGATATTGAGTTTGTATTATTGTACGATCATGTGCATAACAATAGGCAAAAAATATATGATGGTGTGATTCGGAGACATGTTGCAGAAGTTTTATTATATGTTGGTGAGAATCATATAACTAGTGCAGAGAAATGGATTAATGAGGCAATCGAAAAGGATACAAACAACGGAATGATGTGGCATTTAGCCAGAGATTACGACCTGTACGCAGAATTATTCAAACGAAAAGGTAACCTATCAAACGCCAAAGAAAACCTAAACAAGGCAATAGAAATCTATAAAGAGTGCGGAGCTGATGGATGGGTGGAAATGTATAAAGAGGATTTTGTAAAGCTTCAATAAATCAGATTTTTAACACAAATGAAGAAAGTGGCAACTCATGTCTGAGAATGTTTATGAAAGATTGAGGGAGTTATTTGATACGCATCCGGTGGGGTTGCCGCCCGCGCCAGAAATAATCGAGATTCTCAAGATCCTTTTTACGGAAGAGGAAGCCCGGGTTGCCTTGGGGCTTGGGTTTCGGCCATTCGCCGTTGAAGAAATATCCCAAAGGATCGGGATGGATTCACAAGAGGCTAGGCAACATTTAGAGTCGCTGGCTGATAAAGGGGTGGTCTTCGCCCGTGAGAAAAAAGGTATATGGGGTTATGCGCTTCTCAATTCGACTTCACTTTTCGAGAATCCTTACAAAAAAGGTGTTCATAACGAAACTATAAAAAAGTTAACTCTCCTGTGGAAAAAATACAGAGCTACATTACTTCCCAGACTCGGCGGGGAGACAACCTCTCTTTTACGCGTCATTCCGATAGAAAAGAAAATTGAGTCCGGAGCCGAAATACTTCCTTATGAGAAAGTATACGAGATGATCGATAAGGCCAAAGTGGTGGGAATTTCGCGTTGCGCCTGCCGGGAATTTGGGCAGAATTGCGATTCCCCGCGCGAAGGATGCATGCTCTTTGATGCAACATGTACGTATCTGGTGGAGCGTGGATTTGGACGCTACATCTCCAAAGATGAAATGAAGCAGAAGCTACTGGAATTTGACGACATGGGCTTGGTTCGCCAGGTAAACAACACCAGCGACCGACTAGAGTTTATCTGTCACTGCTGTTCATGCTGTTGCGGACATTTGAGTGCTTTAAAGGATTACGACAATCCCAGAACCTTTACGCGTTCAGCATTTCTACCTGTCAGAGACTTGGAGAAATGCGTTAGTTGCAGAATATGTGCTGATGAACGCTGCCCGGTGAAAGCGATCGAAATGATTGATGGGAAACCGGATGTAAAGGTCGAAAGATGTATTGGTTGTGGGTTGTGTGCTACGGGGTGCCCGCAAGATGCTATCCGCATGGAAAGGACTGTGGATATCCCGGAACCACCGGCCAACTACATGGAATTAAGGCTACGGCTGTTGCAGGAAAAGGGAAAACTGGAAAAATTCATGGAAGTGAATACGCCTAAAGAGGAAGCTTAATTTAGAGGCAAAAGGATTTCAAGAATATGAAATGGCCGAAGCAATAAACTAGGATCGTGACGGCACGACGCCAGACGCTAATTTCCACAGCATCATCGCAGAAGCCAGTTTAAATCCGTATCTAAATGAATTGATGCAATTATTAAATGATAAGGTTGTGAATTTGATTCGAAAAGCTCGTGGCCACACCGACCAAAACCCAAACCTGATGCCTCAAAAGGTGCAAAAAGAGCATAAAACCATATATAGGGCCATTGCCGATAAAAATCCTGTCAAGGCTCGGAAGGCCGTATTGACCCATATTAAAAATGCCGGCGATCGTCTCGGCGTTAAATTGAAAGCTACGATATGAACAGAACTGTTGCGAGATCTTTACGTAGGATTAGTAAGAAGGGACGTTGTTGCCTGAATTTTTGACATTAGTATAAGAAATACACCCTCTAAAAAGTAATTTAAGTAAATCGCGAAACCCCCTATCACAGATTTGGGAATAAACCCATTGGGTGACAGGAGGTTTTAGGAGGAAAAACGCCCTGTAATGGGGGTTTCACGATACGCAATAGCGTCGCAACCTATCGTGATACAATCAATTCGGTATCACGATGCCGTCTATGATAAATTATGATTTAAACCACCATCGTTCATGGCCTCTACCACCATCCAAATCCAAATCGGCGGCAAAATTTTCAAGTCCGAGTTTATTGTTTGCGACTATAACAATATCAGAAAACATTGGCACTACAGTGGCACCTTGGTCACGAACAGTCTGCTGCATTTCAAAATACATTTCACTGCGCTTTTTATCATCCAATTCAGCGCGCGCCTCTATAAGCAACTTGTTAAAGCGCTCATGTTTCCAGTAGGTTTCGTTCCAGTTGGCATCCGCTGCGTAACAGGTAGTAAACATCAAATCCACTGTGGGTCGAGCACTCCAATAGCTCATGCTCCAAGGCTTTTTCATCCAGACGTTACTCCAATATCCATCACTTGGCTCCTTGACCACCTCAATCTTTATACCCGCCTTGGCAGCACTTTGTTGGTAAAGCAGTGCTGAATCTACCGCACCGGCGAAGGCTCCGTCGGATGTATGAAGCTTGAAGGTATGATCCAGCATCCCGGCTTTTTTCAGATGATATTTCGCTTTATCGGGATCATAAGGTCTTTGCGGTAGATCGGCAGCATAGTATTTTAGAAGAGGAGCTATGGGGTGATCATTTCCAACAGAACCGTATCCCTTTAATACTTTTTTTACCTGCTCCTCGCGGTCAAGTGCATATTTTAATCCCAGACGGACATCGTTGTTATCGTATGGTTTGCTGGTAAACAACATGGGCACAGTGCTGTGGCTCCCACTTGTTTTGCTGATAGCCTGAATGTTTTTTCGTTTTTTGAACAATTCAAGGGTCTTTAAATCGGGACGGTCCATAACATCTATTTGACCGGTAGTTAACGCGTTTGTCCTGGCATTGGTGTCTACAATACTCAGCGTTTCCACTGAGTCAAAATGCGCACGGCCTTCTTTCCAGTAATTCGGATTTCGAACGGTCAAGGCACGCACCCCCGGCTCCCAGAGCTTGAGGGTATATCCGCCAGTGCCGATACCTTTTTCAAATTCCTCTCCCTTTGTACCGGCCTTAAAGATGGTCAAGTGATAATCAGCCAAAATATAGGGGAAATCCGCATTGCCCCCTTTTAAAGTAAATATGACCGTATCCTTCCCGTCAGCCTTGATATCTTGAACTGGGTCTAATAGACCTTTTGCGCCGGACTTCGAATTCTCACCGCGGTGGTGATTCATTGTATAAACGACATCATTGGAATCCAGCGTTTTTCCGTCATGAAATTCGACGCCCTTACGAATTTTAAAAGCCCACTTGACTGCGTCTGGCGATGGTTCCCAGCTCTCGGCCAACTCGGGAATTGCTTTTGAATTGTGGTCTACCTCCACCAAACAATTGCGCATTTGAAAATTCAGAAAGTCATTATAGGTTGAAGTCAAACTCCCTGGATCTAAAGAATCGGTTATGGAGCCGCCTGTGCAACCAACGCGTAGTTGACCGCCTTTTTCAGGTACTGCCGCCTGCACGGACTTTGGCAGAATTGCAGGAGAAATGGCTGCAGCCAGACCTAAGGCGGACACACGGGCAATAAATTCACGGCGGCTGATCTTTCCATGTGAAAACAATTTTTCAAGTTTTTCGAGTGTAGACATCTTGTTTCTCTCCTCTCTTTGTTAGGTTATTTTAACGAATTGTCAGGATTCCAACCAGTTGGTGCGCTTTGTGAACAACTTTCAAAACACGGATAACTCCTCTGATAATTTGTCGGTAACAAACATGTGGCCTGGAAAATGAGATATCATAAAGGGTACCTTGCCGCTTACCGCGCATATCTGCGGTGTAACACCGCATGCCCAGCTCATGATGGTTTCATCAGATTCCAGCGGTTGAATGGGTTCATCAAAAGAAAACATATCCGGGCGATAGATGTCCTTGATGCCGATATCTTCTGGACTACCGATATGAACCGGCGGGCCGTGGGCGGCCAAATTTCGAGATGTGATCTGGATGGCGCGGACGGCATCGTGCGTTGTCCTGAAAACCCGGGTCGATACGACCATAGTACCATGAAAACAGCCCGCCGGAACGCATTCGATGCGGGTGGAGTGGTCGCCAATGTACCGGTATCGAACATTGGATTTGCGCAGGATGTAATCAAAATTGGTGCTACAGCCTAAAAGGAATGCAACTAAATTCTCATCCCAGTATTGCTGAATGTCATAAGGTTCATCTACAATCTTCCCATTTTCGAATACTCGATATCTAGGTATGTCCGTGCGCAGATCCGCTCCCGGTGCACAAAACCGAGGCTGATAATGCCCGGGATCGGTAACCTCTATTACTGGACAGGGGCGTGGATTACGTTGACAAAACAGAAAAAAATCAAATGCAACCGATTTTGGAACAACCACCAGATTGGTTTGGGCATACCCGATGCAGGCATTGGTGTTAACCGTGCGATATTCTCCTTTTCTAACCCGTTCACGATACTCGCCAGGCGTCATTTTTTCTAATTTTTTACCACTTGAAGCCTGAGCGGTCATATTCATCCTTTTTCATTTTGAAATGATCAATTGAACACAACGAAAATCAGGTCGCAAACTTAAGTCCGTATGATTTCATTTCCTCTTTCATTTTAAGATAGAGTTCGCGATACTCAGATCTCGGTTCCAGAGTTTCAATCTCGAAGAGCTCTTGAAAGCTTTTGCCGACAGGTGCTTCCGGGATTTTCGATTCATATTCGCTCAGAAGGCTTTTTACCATTTCATTGGCAATGTCTCGCTTCATTCCGAGCGATGCCAATGCAATCTCGACTGAAAACTTCGGATCCCAAGGGGTCAGGTGGTCGGTTTGAACATTTTTAGCCAGCCCCACGGCCAGAATCCCCCCTCCAGAGACACATGTGGCTATGGTCCGGGCGGCATTTTCATAAAAGCACATCTCCGTTCCCGGGCCGGAAGCGAGAATACTCGAAGTAAGAAGTGGAAATTTACTGTTCCGCGATATGGCCTGATTGCTGATACTGGTTGCCCAAATAGTATTCCTGGACGTATTCGAGGAAAATTTAAAATGGATTGGAAAGGTAAAATGGGTTGACCCGCGTTGCACCAAAATTGCTTGCAGATGATAAGCCACGTTCGCTACGGCCAGCCCTTCCGGGCCGCCGCAATAACCGCCCAGTAAAGGCCCGGATTCCGCTACAATGTTGCCTCCCAAATGCAATGCATATGCAATTTCATTTAATCGTTGAAAATCCAGCTTCAACTCTGACATCGACCCCACCATCAACCCATCGGCCGGATTTAGACCGAACTGACTGCCGGCGATTTTTGCTGCATCGGATGTTGCGGTTGAAATGGCATTCATGATCGGCATTCCCGCCCTTCCCGCTTTTTTCAAGGCCGCCTTGGAGACCTCTACCGTCCGTATGGCGCCCAATACTTCCAAAGGTGTTTTGGCAACAATAGGCCTTCCATTGACCTTTGTGATGGAAGGCGTTGTGATGGAATTCCCGTAAGGCACATGGCCGTATCCTTCAACTACGGCCGACAACACGTGCTCATCTGTAACGGCTGCCCCCGCCGCCCCAATAAAAAACCAGGGGGGCTGATCGCTTTCAGGCGGCCTGGCGACAAGTGTTTTAGCATCCTTGTCCCTGCCAAAGACCGGCTCTTTTGGGGCCTCTGCAAGGGCTTCAAGAATCTCCGCTTTTGTAAATCTGGCCGCACGCAGTGTATCCGGACAGTAACTGCCGATTTTTTCGTAGAATTCCAACCCGGCCCCAAAAACGTTATCCGCCATTTGATCGTCTTGAGGGATCGGATTTTCGGGATCATATTTAATGCCGTATTTTTCGACAGTAGCCCTCAATTTTTGATCAAAATCCAGGTCGTAATCCATCTCAGAGATATGCGGACCTTCTAAAAATCTGTCAAACACCTCGTAAAAACTGAGCATGTATTGGCCTCCAATTCCAAGGTTGTATCACTTTAAGTTTTGTTATCGATCAGGTTTTTGGCCAACTTGACTGCCTCCTCAGCTGTCTCTGCATAACCATCTGCACCAATTTTATCCGACCATTCCTGGCTGACGGGCCCACCACCGACCATAACCAGGAAATTATCGCGAATCCCCTTCTCCATTAAGAAATCTATAACTTCTTTTTGCGCGGGCATGGTCGTGGTTAGTAATGCCGACATGGCGATGATATCTGCATTTAATTCCTCTGCCTTGCTTATAAATGTAGATAGAGATACATCCTCACCAAGATCATGCACCTTAAATCCTCTCGTTTTTAACAGCATAGCCAAGATTTCTTTGCCTATTTTATGTACATCGCCGCTAACAGTTCCCAGAACAACAACTCCTGTTTGGCTCTGCTTTTCACCGCGTTTCATAATCTCCGGTTCCAGCACCTTGACTGCAGCGTTGAAGGTGTTGCCAGCGCGTATTAACTCAGGCAAAAAGCAATCACCGAGATTGAATCTGTCACCGATAGTCGTCATTCCCTTGGACAATCCTTTTTCAATGCCCGCCAAGGGATCTATGCCATTGGCGATCAGACGTTTTGCGGCTTCGATAGCCTTTGAGTCGTCCAACGCGATAATGGCTTCCTTCAAATCATTTACAATTCTATCTTCATTCATTAATGCCCCCGGTCATGGCTTTTGAGGGTCTAACCTCGTTTACACAACAATTAAATCATGTGATGATGTTGTCAGTGGTCGGTAACCATCGGCTGTGACCAAAATGGTATCCTCCAGTTGAATGCCTCCCAGTCCCATTTCATAATATGGCGTTTCAACATTCACGACCATTCCTTCCTCGAGAATATCCTGGGACGCTTCACTCAAAAAGGGTGGTTCGTAGGGTTCGATTCCGATTCCATGGCCAACGTGATGCCTGCGATAGTGCGGGATACCCGCTTCCCTAACACCTTCGACCGCCTCCTTGAATATTTCTGAAGCGCGGACACCGGGGCGGACAATATCCAAGGCCCGTTTCAGTCCTTTATAAATTGCTTGGTGATAGGACCGCTGCTTCTCATTTGACTCGCCGAGAACAAAGGTGCGCGCGCAATCTGAATTGTAATATTGGTAAGTGCAGCCAACATCAAAACGGATCAGGTCTCCGGTTTTCACAGGATGTGGGGCGGAAATGACATTGGAGAGCCCCCCCCGCGTACCAGCGCCAACACAGGGCCATGACGGCAATGCGCCTTGCTGGATGACCTTTTTGAAAAGCGTTTGCCAGATTTCAAATTCGGTGACGCCTTCACGGATGGATTCCTGCGCCTTTTTTATGCCTGATTCTATGATTTCGGATGAACGCGCTAATCTTTCCACTTCGGTTTGGGTTTTAATGAGGCGTATTTCCCTTAACAATTGGTAGCCCTGTATAAATTTAACTTTCGGCAGGCTTTCCTTGAGGGCGTCGAATGCAAATGGTGTTACATTACCTTCGTCAATGGCGATGCGTCCCGAAGTTAGACCCATTTCCTGCAAACATTCTGTCAATGCCGTGACTGCATCCGGTTTGGGTTTTGCGGATATCAGCAGCCTTTCATATCGCTCTTCCGTATCATTGAGACTGACACCTTCCGGATGCTCCACGTAAAAGGTGCCGTAGGTTAAAAAATTGTCCGTCCAGCATTCTTTTTGGTCGGCCGCAAGATCCATGTCGCCGACAGAGGTAATGATGAAAGGATTTAATCCCGGTTCCTTAGAAATGACCGCAAAATTCTGAGTCGCCTTGATAAGACGGTGTGTAAGACTCCAATAATCGGTCAAATAGGTCACATTTTCCGGCATCGTCGCCACGATTGCATCGATACCGTACTTTTGTATTATGTCATAGGCTCGTTCCTTATTGAGCAGCATTGGGCCCCCTTGGCTTTTACAAGTTTCATGTCGTAAAATGTTCAGAAAAAAGATAGCGATATCGATTGTCGGCTAAAATCGTAACGATGTTTTTTCCAGGACCCAGTTCCCTGGCAACTTCCATGCACACATGAACATTGGCGCCTGCTGACATGCCGCAAAACAGTCCCTCCTCCTCACACAATCGGTGGGCCATGGATACGGCATCTTCATCTTTTACGAGAAACGCCTTTTTGATAATCCCTCTTTCCTCGATCTTGTTGATAATCAAGCCGGCGACCCCAGGGACACCATACTTCTCCATATAGAATTTTATCTCCGGGGCCATTTGAAGCAGTGACGAGCTGGCAGGTTCGACTGCGTAAATTTTCACATCAGGATTGACTTCCAGCAATGCTTCACTAACGCCCAGTAGCGTTCCTCCCGTTCCCACGGCACCGACAAATGCGTCAACGTTTCCGTCTGTCTGCTCAATTATTTCTTTGCCCGTCGTTTCCTTATGGGCCAATATATTGTCCGGGTTCATGGCCTGTCTCGCCCACCAGACATTCTCGTTGTCTTCTTCCAATTCAAGCGCTTTAATCCGGGGGATAATCTCCACGACACCCCCATGAACGCTTTTTCCTTCCAACTCGTCGTGAATCTCTTTGCCCGGATCGACTTCCACCACTTTTGCGCCATAAGATTCAATCATTTTCCGCTTATCTTCCGGGATCCATCCTTGCGGCATATGCATAACTGATTTGTAACCTTTGGCCGCACTTACAAAGGATAAAGCCGTCGCCGTATTACCGGTGCTGGATTCGGTAACTACCCCGCCTTGCTTCAGCTTGCCTTCTTTTTCGGCGCTCTCAATCATTTTCAACGCCATCCGGTCTTTCATACTTCCACTTGGATTGAGAAACTCACATTTGACCAATATATTCGATGAGATGCCTTGGGTGACGCGATTAAGGCGGATCATTGGCGTATTGCCGATACACGCCAGGATACTGTCTTGTATGTCCATTGCCCCTCCTTCAGGTATTTGGGAATCATGCATGCGTTGATGAATGTACAGCAATAATTATGCCACGTTGACAGTCGTAACAATTCGATGTCCACACGATTCACGAATAAGATTGTTGGTTAAAATTCCAATCTGATATTTTTGTTTCTAATCATAACCCACTGTGATTAAAAATAATATTTCGATTCATCCGGTTGGAAAGCCAATGATCGGAAATTGCGCCGAAGTGAGTACCAGACCGGGCGGCTGATCATTGTTTGATGGCGGCGTTGCGATATTGCAACGTGTTGCAATTTGGCAAAAAATGAGCTATGGTTTTACAAATTCAATGCTTCAAACAGCTATTTACCCGTCAATTTACTTGGCAAACAAGAATTCCAGCATAATACTGTTGCATTATGACAACAAAAAGAGCTGAACTTTAATCGGGAATGTGAATGATATGGGCGAGACCACACTTGGCGATGGGACAAATCGAGCTTCTGTCAGGGAAAAGCTGAAAGCCATAATGAATTTTGACAAGATCATCAATTCATCCTTGGACAGTCTATGGATCGCGGATGAAAATGCTAAAATTCTGCAGGTTAATCAGGTCGGTCTGAAACTGTATAATCTTTCACTGTCTGATGTCATCAATAAAAATGTGGATGAGCTGATTGCAAAGGGTATATTCGACCGTTCGATTATCCGGGAAGTCATTCGAACCAAAAAATCTCACATGGTGATCAACAAACTCAAAAACGGGAAACAGTTGCTGAGAGTTGCCAATCCGATATTTGACAAGAACAACAAATTAACCCTGGTCATTGTACAAGAAAGGGACATGACCGAACTCTATTTATTAAAATCCGATTTAGAGAAAAGCCATGCCATCAATGAGGGCTATCGATCACAGCTAAAACAGCTTACCGCCCAGGATGGCTTTCTCTCAAAGGCAAATATCCGCAGCGCCTTGATGGTTAAGGTAATGGAAAAAGCGCTTAGGCTCTCACAAGTCGATACGACCATTTTGCTGCAGGGTGAGCCCGGGGTTGGGAAAGGCTATTTCGCCAATCTTATCCATAATGCATCGAATCGAAAGGACAAGCCATTTATACGAATGGATGCCGGCGCCATACCTGAACAGCTCATCGAATCGGAGATGTTTGGCTATGAAGGTGGGGCATTTACAGGTGCCTTGAATAAAGGCAAACCGGGATACTTTGAAATTGCTGAAGAGGGCACATTATTCTTGGATGAAATTGGCGAGATCCCGATGCAGATCCAGACAAAGCTTCTGCGATTTTTGGAAAACAGCCAATTAATCCGTGTCGGCGGTACGGCAACCAAAACAATCAATACGCGTGTAATAGCTGCCACCAACAAAAGGCTTGATAATATGGTCGAACAGGGTAGGTTTCGTAAGGATCTATTCTTTAGGTTGAATGTTATACCGCTGACTATTCCACCACTGCGAGAAAGAGTGGAGGACATTCCACCGCTTATTTATTTCTTTTTGAAAAAATTTAACAAAAAATATTCTACCCAAAAGGCAATCTTTCCCGGAGCCCTCGAATGTCTTTGCTCCTATTCCTTTCCAGGAAATATACGAGAACTATCAAACCTTATCGAGCAGCTCGTCGTCTTACTGCAAAGTGATAAAATAGATATTGAGGATCTTCCATCTAATATTAGAATAGATTACAGCGGCAGAAAAAAAACTCATCCCTCTAATGACTGGAATCTTCAGCGAACAGTGGCGGAAATAGAGAAAGATTTAATATCTCAAGCCCTAACAAAGTTTGGAAGTCAACGAAAGGCCGCCGGACCATTGGGAATTGATCACTCAACACTATCCAGAAAAATTAAAAAATACGGTTTTAAAAAAAGCTAAAAGAAGGAAACCTACGAGAGGAAAAAATATGGTTGACCGCACAATTTCTAAAGGTAGTCATAATGCAGGGTTCATTTCATTCCGCTTTGCGGGTACTGATGGCGTATCTTTGGAAACAGCCAAATGGGCCACGGTTTTTGAAAAGGAGGGTTTCAATAATTTCTACCTGGCCGGCGAGCTTGATCGTCCGCCGGAATCCTCGTACCTACTCGAAGAGGCCCATTTTAATCACCCTGCTATTCGCAATATCAATGAGCACTGCTTTGGTACTAGTGTCAGGAAACGTTTTATCACTCGGAGAATCTGGGAGCTGAAACACAAAATCAAAGATGAGCTTTACCGATTCATCGAAAAATTCAAACTCGATCTTCTTGTATCGGAGAATGTTATCACAATTCCACTCAATATTCCATTAGGTATCGCGCTCACCGAAGTGATCTCGGAGACCGGTATACCGATGATTGCCCATCACCACGACTTCTTTTGGGAACGTCAACGCTTTTTGACCAATGCCGTTTGGGATTATCTTAACATGGCATTTCCGCCTTATCTTCCCACGATTCACCATGTGGTCATCAACTCTTCAGCCGACAATCAACTGAGCATACGAACCGGCATATCGGCGACAATCATCCCCAATGTGATGGATTTCGAAAATCCGCCTCTGCCACCGGATGACTACACTGCCGACGTGCGACAGGCGCTTGGAATAGAGGATGGGGAGCTGCTGATTTTACAGCCGACACGAGTGGTCAAGCGCAAAGGCATCGAGCATGCCATTGAGTTAGTGAAACGAATGGGACTCAAAGCCAAGATAGTTGTTTCCCACGCTTCCGGAGACGAGGGCCACGATTACGAGCAACGGATCCGGAAATATGCCAAGTTGATGAAGGTAAACATCTTGCTGGTCTCTGATATTATCGGCGAAAAGCGCGGGCGCACACAATCGGGGCGTAAAATCTATACCCTTGAAGATGTCTACCCACACACCGACCTGGTGACCTATCCATCCAATTATGAAGGCTTTGGAAACGCTTTTCTCGAAGCGATTTACTTTTGCAAACCGATCGT
>CAZHAH010000177.1:0-12026 GCA_964530095.1 uncultured Desulfobacteraceae bacterium
ATGCCTGGAATCGATGCGCACCGTCTAAAATGCGGTATTTGCCTTCCCGATCGGGATCGGGCTCCACTTCAATCGGATCAAATCGAAATCCATCACGGATGTTATCGGTAAAAAGCGCCACTCGCCGGTGATCGATGTCAAGGCGTGGATAAATGGCTTTGTCGAGGTAAATGTCGCCAATAGCAATGTCTGTAATTTGAACTGTCATGGAATTTTCTCTCTTTTTGATGATTTGATGGCCAGGCATTTATTTCTTCAATGAGCAGATGATCCGTTGTGTCATTTCCGCAGCCGGCCACTGCGATCATCAAGTCGGGACCAAGGAAATCAGCCGGAATCTGTTTCGGGATTAAATTTTAGAGGTAGTTTAATCAAAATGGACATGAATCGCAAGCACAAGAATTCGATGTTAGACAGAATTCCTTAAGGGGAATCTTCAATATTCAAGGTCCCCGCTTTTTCTTAAAAGAGCGTCTCGCAAGTCAACGGGAAAAAATGAATTGACAGGTGGTTACGCACAAGGTATACCTTATGGCAATAAAAGGTATACCATAGGGGGTGAAGGGATTGTCTAAAGTAACTGCCAAATATCAGGTTACCATACCCGTAAAGGTCAGGAAAGAAATGGGCATTGTTCCTGGAACTGAAGTCGATATCACAAAAAAGGGGCAAGCATACATTCTTGTTGTTGATCCAATCGAAACGATTAAGCGAAAGTGGCGGGGAAAGTTCAAGGGCGGACCCAAAACAATGGAATACATGGACGAAGTCAGGGGCAAAGTAAATTGAGAGTCTGCATCGATACGACCATCCTGCTTGATATCTTAAAAGACGAATTCAGAAACTTTCAGGACAAGTTGTATGTTGCTCTCGCAAGAAGAGAGAATATGGTTGCACCCTCGGCGGTGTTCGCGGAACTTATGCCCCAATTTAAAGGAAACACCAAGCAGCTGGGCACGTTTTTAGAGGAACACAACGTTACGATAGAACCGCTCGACCTTGATTCTGCCATTGCGGCCTCACAAGCATGGTTGCGATATTTGAAACGAAAACCAAAAGTTAAATGCCCCGAGTGCGGCCACAAGCTGAATCTCAAAGAGCATTTCTTGTCGGATTTTTATATTGGAGGGTTCGCTTCGGCGAAGTGTAGTGCCATTTTGACCAGAGACAGAGGTGTATACACTAAGTATTTTCCCAAGTTGGTCGGGTATGAAGATTGTCTCAAGGAATCCGATAGGCTCTCCTAGCCTCTTTAAATACCCTCCCACAGTCAACTCAGTCAATTACGTTCCCTATTTTTCCTTCCCAGTCGCGTCTGGCAAAAATCCCCTGTACAATTAATTGCTATCATAATATTAAACTCGGGTGAACCGCAACCACGAACACATTTCCCATCGCTTATCGGAGCCTAGAGTGAAACCGAAACCTGAAAATTCTGAAATGAAACGAAACGTTCTGCTCCTTTCCCTGAGTCAGGCGCTTCTGGTGACTTGCAACAGTTTGCTCATTACATCTTCGGCGCTGGTCGGGAATTCTTTGACCACTCACAAATCCTTAGCCACGTTGCCCTTTGCCCTGATGTTTCTAACCCAAATGACCACCGCGATCCCGGCCTCTTTTTTTATGGGCAAAGTCGGGCGTCAGAAAGGATTTATGACCGGCGCCATGCTCGGGTTATCCGGGGCGGTGTTGACCACCGGAGGTATAATAGGCACTAATTTTAGCCTGTTTTGCAGCGGAATCGTTTTCATTGGCGCGTTTAACGGCTTTGGGCAGTATTATCGATTTGCTGCAGCCGAAGTCGCTTCGGAAACCTATCGGAGTCGAGCGATTTCCTATGTGTTGGCTGGCGGTATTGTGGCCGCCTTCGTCGGTCCCAATTTGGCGAACTGGTCGAGGCAGATGCTGGCAGCAGAGTTTGCCGGCAGCTATGCCTGTCTGGGTGGGCTTTATCTGTTGTCCTTCTTGGTCGTGGCGCTTCTTCACATTCCACGTCCCGAATCTATTTCTGCTGAACAAGACGTAAGGCCATTAATTACGGTTGTGGCGCAACGGCCTTTTATGGTAGCGGTGTTTAGTGCCATGGTTGCATATGGCGCCATGAATTTTATCATGATCGCCACTCCGCTGGCCATGCAGGCGGATACCCATTCGTTTTCAGACACGGCCTTTGTCATCCAGTGGCATGTGTTTGGGATGTATGCTCCATCGTTTTTCACCGGCCACCTCATTAGACGCTTCGGCACCGCCAATGTCATGCTGGCCGGTATTATTCTGATCGGTTTTTGTGTGGGTATAAATCTTTCCGGATCCGCGGTAGTCCATTTTTGGGGAGGACTGCTTTTGCTCGGTTTGGGATGGAATTTTCTTTTCATTGGCGCCACCGCTCTGCTTACGGAGACCTATTTGTCAGCAGAAAAAACAAAGGCACAGGCCCTAAATGATTTTTTGGTCTTCGGCACGATGGCCATGACATCCTTTAGCTCAGGTGCCGCACAGAACACTCTCGGATGGGAGAGCGTGAATCTGATGGTTACACCTCTACTCGTGCTTTGCTTGCTTGCCAATTTGTGGTTGCGAGGTAGGCCCTGTAAATAGGGGGCGGAAATAAGAACTGGTCAATCCAATCGGGTGAAGAGATGCAAGAAATAGAACGCTATCCGTACTTGTTAAAATCCGTACTAGAGCAAAATAAATATGAAAATATCGTTGATTCCAATATTCTCTCTGCTTGTATCCCGTCTGACCTTCCGGTACCGAGATTAGATGATTCTCGCACAACGGACACCAGAGAAGGAGGGATTTCAAGACATCCGGGTTATGTAAGATCCGCTCAGATAAACCAGATTTTTAATTATATCGGCTTCATTAAACGGATTAAAAGCGGAGGGTATCGAGAATATCTGCCATTACTTTTCAGCGAATTAAACCGATTCCTTAGAGTCATTGAAGAAATCATTTTTTCGGCAAATATAACCATATCAGAGGATATTTACCTTGAACAGAAGAAAGGGCTGCAAAGTTTTTTTTCTTTATACAACGATAGAAGCGGTCAAAATATTAAATGGATTGAAAAGGTTTGGAAACAGCAGAAGAATTATCTTGAAAATATCGACATGCTGATAGAAACCCTGAAGGTGAGCGGGCAGGTTTTTGAATTTAAAGAAGATCCTCTATATGAAAAAATTGTTACATTCTGCAAAAACTACTTTCAAGGTGATACTCGGGGCGCTCCCGGTGAAACGGATATTCGTTTTGTGGCCAATTGTTTTTCCAAGGTCGCTCAGGACAGAGAGCCAAAAACAATATGGTCCGGTGATCTGCACATTACCCGAATATTGAAAGCACTAAATGATAAGTTTTTTCTAATAAAGAAAATGCCGCGAATCTATCAACGCGCCAATTATGATCCCCATCATTTTAGGCAGTTGTTCCCGCAATCTGAAACAACTCTCAACCCCTTCAAAAAGAACTAGAAGATTATTAAAATGCGAAATGGCAAATACAAGCTCATTGATGTCAGTCATGTGGTTGAACACGGGATGGTTACTTACCGAGGTCTGCCTGCACCGATGATATGCGACTACCTTAGTCGGGAAGCGTCCCGGGATCATTATGATGAAGGAACGACCTTTCAGATCGGTAAAATCGAAATGGTTGCAAATACCGGCACTTATGTTGATTCACCATTTCATCGATACGCCGACGGAAAAGATCTCTCCGAGCTTGACTTGTACACCTTGGCGAATCTGGATGGGGTGGTATTCCATGCCGACCCTGGCTCGAGGGCCATCGGGGATGGGCTTTTTGGTGATATCGATCTAAAGCATAAGGCTGTTTTAGTTCATACCGGATGGGATAAGAATTGGAATACAGATCGATATTTTGAGAATCACCCGTTTTTAACCCGAAAGGCGGCTGATTATCTGAAAGCATCACAAGTGGCACTCGTTGGCATTGACTCTCTTAATATTGATGATACCTCCGACGGAAAAAGGCCGGTTCATTCGATTCTACTGGGTGCAAACATCCCCATCGTCGAACATATGCGCAATCTGATCCAGCTTCCGGACGGTGGCTTTACATTTTTTGCGGTTCCGGTGAAAGTCAAATCGTTCGGTACCTTCCCTGTTCGTGCATTCGGTCTAGTCAAAACATAATATCTTTATTTGACCGCAAATACCACGATGTGATATAAAAAAATTGGAGAGACAAACTTCCCTATCAGGATGAGGCGAATTTAAAGCGGATCATGGATGCTTTTGCGGGAGCGATGCCGGAATGAGAAAAATACCCCGACCCCTAATATTTGCACCTTAGTTGAAGGAGAATATATAACATGAAACGATTTGCAGTTGGCGCATCGGTGACACTTTGGTTCATACTAATGGCTTGGTCTGCATCTGCCGATTTTGGAGAAGGTGTAAGGTTGGAAGCGGATGGTGAGATCATTGACGTTCAGGTGGGGCATCTGGTTCCATGCGTGACCGACTGGAACGAGGATGGCAGGAAGGATCTGATCGTGGGGCAGTTCTACTATGGCAGAATTCGCCTCTATCTGAACCACGGGACCGACAGCATACCTGTGTTAAAGGATGCGGGATATCTCCAGGCCGGAGGAAGGGAGATCCGTGTTCCGGCGGGGTGATGCCTGGGTGCTTATCCACAGGTTGTGGATTGGAACAATGACGGGAAAAAGGACCTCATCGCCGGTGATACGGCAGGAAACGTATGGGTGTTTCTGAACATAGGGAGCAAGGGAAAACCGGAACTTGCCGATGGCAAACGGGTGGAGGTGGATGGGAAGCCGATTACGGCCGCACGTAAGATCTACAAGAAAGTCGAGGGTAAGTATGTTGTCGACAAAATTATCCCGGGAAGTCACCCCTTAGCGGAAAGATATACCAAGATCCGTTTCGCAGACTGGGACGCAGACGGTCTCAAGGATCTTCTGGTCGGTCATATCAAAACCATCATCTTTTATAGGAACATTGGGACCGAATCGGAGCCCCGTTTTCGGGCACCGGCGCTCATCAAGATACCGGAAGGCGGATTACCGGTTAAACCTTCCCCCTATGTTATCGATTGGGACGGGGATGGGACCAAGGACCTTTTGATGGGAAGCGAGAAACCCAAAATTTATTTCTACCGTAACATCGGAACAAACAAGCAGCCGCAACTGGCCAGAGGAGAAAGCCTGGATCTTAGAGGACCCGGATTTGATGCGGGTTACAGATGCCGGATTGACGTGACCGACTGGAACAATGACGGTAAGGTGGATCTACTCGTAGGCAATCGGATCAAGGGTGAGAAACCGAGCTCCGGCGGCAACATATGGCTGTTCCTCGGTAAATGACAGAAGCCATGCCGGGATTATTTCGGGTTTGATTTGGCCGGCATGAGGTTGAGACCGATCCCACAACTGAAAATCAACACGGATCCCGTGATAAGGCGCCAGCCGAGCGGTTCACCCAGATAAAGTACTCCAAAACAGGCCACAAGAGGCACTTCGGCAGTCATCATAACGCTAACCTTTGGCGCTGGTATACGGATTAAGGCCAGGTTGATGGAGAGTTGTGCCCCAATTGAAAAAACGGCAACCGCGGCAGCCCAAAACCATGCGGTTGCGCTTACGGGCAGAATCGGAAGCGCTTGCGTGAGTAGCGGCCCCAGGCCGGCAAGCGTCCCGGTTAGGCAAAGGTAGAAAAACAGGGTGTAAATGTTGTTCTCCCTTCCCAAGCGTCGCACCAGCAGAAGCGTAAGCGCGCACAAAACCGATGCAATTGCGGCAAATAGATGACCCAGATTCAAGGCCCCGGATACGCCATGCGGCCATAGGATCAGACTAGTGCCTATGAACGCACCGCAGATAAAAGGCCAGGCGATCCTGGCGGTTGGCTCGCCGGTGACCCACGGAGACAGGATAGCAGTGAAGGCCGGATAGGTGTAGAAAAGAATCATCGCCAAAGAAAGGGGGATCCTCTGAAAGGATGCGACTAAAAGCAGGAAAGCGACGGCACCGCATAACCCTCGTACAGTGAGAAGAAACCGCTGGCACCCCCAGAGGCTTAGACCAAGCGCCTTGACGATAAACGGGATCAGCAAGAGACCGAGGCCAAACCGGCCCACGCCGATGTGCCAGACACTCAGATGGGCGCTGGCTAATTTGGCTGACGCACTCATGGCGCTATAGCATAGAGGGGCGAGGCAAACCCAGATAAGTCCTCTTGACATGAAGCGTAATCCAGCCAAAAATACTCCTAATTCTTGCCTCAATCGAGCGCAAGCTCCCAGAACTCGGCGACCGAGTCATGGCCGAAGCTTTGGTGTGGATCTTCATCAACCCGTTCAAAGCCCGCTTTGGTATATAAATGGCGTGCTTCAAGCAGGTTGCTCTCGGTCCATAGCTTGATTTTGCGGTAACGGTTACGTCTTGAAAAGTTGATACACTCGTTGATAAGCCGCATGCCGATCCCTTTTCCCCGGGCCTTTGGCTCAACCAGAAGCAGGCGTAATTGCGCGACCCGATGGCTAGCATCAACAACCATGACGGAACCGATCCGTTCACCATTCTGTTCAGCGATCCACAGGAATTCTCGTTTTGGGTTATGCTTGCGGATGAATTTTACCAGAATTTCTGCGACCACCGCCTCAAAGGTTTCATCAAAACCGTATTCTTCCGAATAAACAACGCCATGGCGATGGACGATCCAACCGATATCCCCGGGCTGGTGGGGGCGAAGCAGATAGGATGTCGGTGTCTTTGGTTCGGTTCCCAGAATGCTCTCCACGGTCTGCATGGCATGCAAAAGCTGATAACGATCTTCCTCGGACAGGCTCAGCAGCAGTGTTTGAGCTTCTTTTTTGGAGCGTTGATTGAGTACCGCAAAGGCTTTTTTGCCCTGGGGGGTGAGTTTTAAAATTTGCTGGCGAGAGTCTGACTTTGACCGGATTTTGGCAAGGAGGCCCTCTTTTTCAAAATTGCTCAGAATGCGGCTGAGATAACCGGGATCGATACTGAGTTCGCTGATAATGTCGCCGGCGGTAGACTGCTCCTGTTGACCCAGTTCATAAAGGATACGTGCTTGGGTTAAGGGGAAACGCGTCTTTAAAAGCCCTTGGGTGAGAAGACCGATCTGCTTGGTATAAAAACGGTTGAAGCGGCGAAATAAGGAGATACTCTCATCAAGTTGATTCTCGGTCACAACAATTCCCGTTGGAAAGGTGTCATTTCATGTTACCGAAATAAGTATATTATATATTTGACAATGTCAAGTAATTATTTGACAATAGCAAGCCTGTCTGCTATTTCTCATATTTATCAACAGGTCTTTGCTTGGCATGACCAAATTGTGAACCCGCAGATGCCAATCCATAGGCAACGGCCGCCAACAGCAGCAGACCCACAACGGTTACCGCCAGAGGCCGAGAGGTCCCGTCGTGAAACACGCCCACGCTGGTCGATGCCAGGCCGCCGATAACCATCTGCACCGCGTTTACCACGGCTGATGCCGCACCGACACGGCTGGTGGAACTATCCAACGCGCGGATCGGAGCAATGGCGAACACGGGTCCCATTCCGAACGTTACCAGTGACATGACAATGGTCAAGCTCATGGTCGTTTCGATCCCCGAATAAACGATCCCAATCAAGGCGATGGCACCGGCGGCTGTAAAAAACAGGCCGAAGCGAAGAATGTTTTCCGGTTCTATTTTGCCGGCGGCAAGTTTCGCAATCCAACTTCCCGCGATATAGGCCAAAACCAAGGCCGCTTGATAAAGGCCGTAATATTCGGTTGCCACCCCGAATCTTGAAATGAGGATAAAGGGTCCTGCGGTTATAAAGGCATAGATCATTCCCAGGCCGGCACCCGGAATGATGGCATAATTGATAAATTTACGATTGGTTATAAGCTGCCCGTAATCCTGCATAATCTGATTTAGCAGCAAGGCATCCCGATCGGCGGTTTTGGACTCTGACAGGCGCTTCCAAAGGAGAAAAAGGACAACCGTCCCAATCACTCCAATCAGAATAAAATTTGCCCGCCATCCCCAAAAAACATGTATGGTTCCGCCCAGAATGGGGGCAACGGCGGGAGTGAGAGCGATGGCCATCCCCCAAACAGCAAGTGCCTTAACACGGTTGGTGTCTTCGAATACATCGTAGATAATTGCTAAAATCAATACCGCCTCTACCCCGGCCGTCATCCCTTGCATAATCCGGGCCGCAATCAGCTGGCCGATAGATTGAGCGGCGGCGGCACAGAGGCTGAAAATGGCGAAGCCCGCCATGCCCGCGAGCATGATCGGCCGGCGTCCGAACCGGTCCGACAGAGGACCATAGATCAGTTGTGACAATCCGAAGGCAAGCACATGCAGGCTCATGGTCATCTTTACCGCCTCGGCCGTGGTGTGGAAGTATCCGGAGAAGTGCGGTAAACTGGGCGTGTAGAGATGGGTCGACATCATCGCGGTGGCACTCGCTATAATAAGCACCGCTAACGTCGGTCCCGAATTGGGTAACTGGCTTTTTTTCAAATCGCCGCCATAGAAGATCTTTGGGGTTGAAAGAAAATGACATGCAGATTTACCGCGAATGGCTTATGCTTGACGGCACAAATTGTCAAGCATATAGAGAAACGGGATTCATGATCATGGGTTGTCGTCTGCAGGACAAAGGAAAGATTCAAGCTTGCGGATAAGGGTTTGATTGACTCCAATGGGTACTTGCAGCCAGACGTGTCTGAGAAAATCAAATGAGATCGATTTTAAAACAGCGCTCAAGAGCACGGCAAAACGTTCGATGGTCAGCTGGCCGTAAATTGTTCCCAGCGGCTGCAGCGCGATCCGATGCAATTGACGCTGCTCGGCCAGGCGGAAAATTTCCCCTAAAGCGCCGCTGATCCATTCTTCTTTCCAGCTCGGTCGTTGATTTAAGTCGTGTATGATGGCGAGAAAATGCAAGGGTTTTTGCCCCCGAATCAACACCTTGCCCACCGGTGCGGGTTTGAAGTTGATTGCTTCGGTCATGATGCGAATCGGATGCTCCTGGGGTTCAATTACCTGGCGCGCGGCACTCATTATCAGGAACGTGTCTTCCTCGAGCGCCAAAGCATCCACCTCAAACGGCGGTGCGCTCTCGGGGGTGGAAACAATTTGGAGTGGCCCGAAGCGGATGCAGCAGGCGAGTCCTCCCGTAATCACACGCAAATGAATCCCTGACTCTTTTTTTTCACTCATCATCTGTCCCCGGCTTATCAAGCGAAATCCAATAAAGAGCTCTTTTCTGCCCGGAGGATAAGAACGAAAGACATGTCGATACGGTTTACAAAGGTATCCGGTTTGAAACTCATGGGCAAAGTTTACGAAAACCGAAATCCGGGGAGTGCACAGCGGTTAATGCTTTGAGATGACCTTATTGCCATTTACAAGAATCCCTTCGTGTTCCAATAACCATAACTTGCGCCAGAGACCGCCCCCGTATCCGACGAGATTTCCGTTGCTGCCGATAATTCGATGACAAGGCACGACGATGGCAAGTGGATTCTTATTGTTGGCGTTGCCGACGGCGCGAAAAGCTTTAGGGCTGCGGATAGATTTAGCAATGGCGCCATATGAGGCCGTCTTTCCATGAGGGACTTTCAATAATTGTTGCCAGACCGATTTTTGAAAATCAGTTCCATATAAAAGTAAGTTTAGAGAAAATTTTTTACGCTTACCCCTGAAATATTCATCAATTTGTTTGCGGCAGGCGGTGATGACGCGGGGAATCTTAGCATCGGAACGTACCCGGCCTTCAACAAAATTTACCGAAGCGATACCTTCTTTGGTTCCCAAAATTTCGATAGCGCCCACTGGAGATTTATAATACGTTTTAAATAAGCGTTCTTCCAGATCAATCTTTTTTGGTTTTGTACGCTGTCGTACCGGAGTCATTAACCCACCTTTCAATTGATAAAGACCGCCTAAATTAGCGATCGAAAAAGGAATCGTTTTTTAAAAACGGGGTTTGGAAATAAGATTTTTACCGAAGAAAGATACCCTTGCTCAGTTCGGCAACAAGTTTTTGAATCGTGCCCTCAGTAAGTAAGCTAAAAGAGAACAGCATGTCAAGCCAGGAATTTCTCCGGATGGAGTCGACTTGACAGACACAAGGCTTTTTGGCAAAAATAGAAAAGGTTGATACGATTTTCTGAAGAACGCTTATGCAAGAAAAATCAAAAAAACAGATGGCTTTAATCGCCAGTTGCAGTGCAATTTTTTTACCGGGTGCGCTTATTTTCGGATTTCCGGGCGTCATCGGACAGCACTGGCAAATGGCCTTCAACGTCGGCAGATCCGAGATCGGACAAATCTTATTTTACGTGCTGGGGGGTGTCGGTATCTTTATGTTTCTGGTGGGACGCCTTCAGGAAAAGATCGCCCCGGCGTGGATCGTGGCCATGGGGGTCGTTGTTTATAGTACCGCAACGATACTGGTCGGACACGCCTCTGAAATCAAGTGGGTGTATGTGTGGGCGTTTGCAACCGGTGCCGCTTCGGCCACGATTTACCTTCCGACCCTGACCGTTGCCCAGCGCTGGTATCCACAGCGACGGGGGCTTGTTTCCGGGCTTGTGAGTATGTCCTTTGGTATTTCCGGCGCGATCATGGCACCGGTTTTCAGCTATTTGCTACAACAATACGGCTATGTTGCCATGACGCTGATCTTGGGTATCGGTTCCTATGTTGCGGGTTTCGGTACGGCGGTGATGATCCGCCTTCCTCAAAAGGATCTGCCGCTGCCGGACGACCAGAAGACAGCGCTTCCTTCCCCCATGCTCTCAATGAGCGTCTGGCAGAGCCTACGCACGCGGTCTTTTTGGATTTTGTGGTTTGCTTATGCTTTTGTCGGTGCCGGCGGTATTGCCATGGTGACCCTTTCCATCAATTTCGGCACAGCGCAGGGGCTGGCCACGTCGGAGGCGGTTTTGATTCTAATGGCCTTCAATGTGACCAATGGACTGAGCCGTCTGATCAGCGGGTTTCTGTCCGATGTGATTGGGCGCAGATTAACCATGGGTTTGGCATTTTTGATAGCCGGTGGGGCCTACATGGGTTTTCCGCATTTGTCGGGGATCGTCATTTGGTCGGTGCTGGCGGCGGCAATTGGGTTTGCTTTTGGTACGCTATTTGCCGTTTCTGCCCCCCTGGTGGTGGACTGTTTCGGAATCGATCATTTCGGGTCGATTTTCGGACTGGTTTTCACCGCTTTCGGATTTGTGTCCGGTGCGTTGGGGCCCTGGCTGAGCGGTTATCTGCTGGATATATCTCCGGGAAACTTCACTCTCGTGTTTATATATCTGGGCAGTTTGATGCTGATTTCGGCCCTGATAATGAAAATCGTCACGCCCTATTCGGAATGCACCTTTTGATCCTGATGACGTCGTAAGAAGTCGCGAATTCAACTATAAATGGGACTTTTTACGACGCCATCAAGGGGTGGATCGGGACTATCCACCCCTTGAACGGCGTGCCAATCCGGTTTAGTGGACCGTTATCTTTTTGGGTTTCTTTTCTTGCGGTTTGGGAATTTCGATTTTCAGAACGCCGTCTGTGTAATCGGCCTTGATTTTTTCAAGATCGACTTCAACGGGAAGCGTAAAGGCCCTTTCGAATCTGCCATATCTTCTTTCACGACGATAATAATTGTCTTCTTTGGTTTCATCGTCCGAAGAGCGTTCACCTTTGAGCGTTAGGACGCGATTTTTCACATCGACGGTGATATCTTTTTTGTCAATTCCGGGAAGCTCGGCCTTTATGACGATATTGTCATCATTTTCATAGATGTCGGCGGCTGGATTCCAATTCCATACCCCGGAATCTTCCTGACCCTGGGTCGATGGATAGAAAAAATCGCCCAACATTTTGTCCATACGATGACGCAGATTGAACCTGTCATACATGGGATTCCACCTGATAAGTTCCATAGTAACACCTCCTGTTTGGGGTTAATTGTAAGTCTGAACACCGGGTTTTAATTAATG
>CAZHAH010000178.1:0-11966 GCA_964530095.1 uncultured Desulfobacteraceae bacterium
GTATTTTTTCAGGAACGAGGCTATACATGTAGTATGCCGAGTGTCTGAAAAAATACTACAACGCAGTAGATGGGACTTTTTACGACGCCATCAAGGTTGTCAAAAAAGTTGAAGGTCTTGTACAACAAGAAAATACCTATTGCAAGACCATAGCGGTTCCCAAATCGATTACACAATCAAATCCGAAATCGCCTTTTCGATAGAGGGAAATTTAAAGTGAAAGCCGAGTTTTGTCAATTTAGAGGGAATTACCCGCTGGCTGGATAAGAGTGCTTGGCCCATTTCGCCCAATGCCAACCGGAGCATAAAGCCGGGCGCCGGCATGGCGGATGGTCTTTTGAGGAATTTGGCGAGTGTTTTGGCCAGATCTTTGTGGCGCACGGTATCGGGTGCCGTAAAATTGACGGGTCCGCTGATTTCTGGATTTTCGATCACAAACCATAGAGCGGATGCCAGATCCTGCAAATGAATCCAGGGAAACCACTGGCGACCGTCTCCCAGAGGGCCGCCAACAAAGAAGCGGAATGCGGGCATCATTTTTTCCAGGACACCGCCCCCTCGTCCCAGTACCAAGCCAAACCGGGTAATCACCACTCGCGCCCCTTTGGCTTCCGCCTGCAACGCTTCCTTCTCCCAGTCCTGGGAGAGCCCAGCCAGAAAATCGTCTCCCGGAGGGGCACATTCTTCTAAAATATCTTCACCACGATCCCCATAGTATCCAACCGCAGAAGCACTGCAAAGGGTGATATTTTTATCCGGCGGCAATGCCTCCACCAGATTGCGGGTCGTAAGAATCCGGCTGTCGTAAATCTGTTTCTTATGGCTTCGGGTCCACCGTTTGCCGATGGTAATGCCGGCCAGATTTACGGCGGCATCGATCGAATTCAGTTTTTCCAGCCAGGGACCTTTTTGGGTGGTATCGGCCGAAAAATAATCAAAGCCGTCGCGTCCCTCCAGATCGTGAACCGTCCGGGTTCCGACCGCAATCACCTGATGACCCTTTTGGAGAAGATAATTGGAGAGATAGGTTCCGATAAATCCTGAACCGCCGGTGATAAATATATTCATGAGGCAACATAAAAAAAAGGCAACCTGAACGGGGTTGCCTTTTTGTATATTCGTTTTTAGCAGCTGCAAGAGGTATTGGCTGCACCGCATCCGGACGGGGCACAGCCGGCCTGAAAATCCAGGCCGCAATCGAGCTTAAAGCCGTTTACCAGATAGTCGATTTTGATCGGTTGGGCTTTATCCATAAAATCTTTGTCAGCAATATATTTGAAACCGTCAATTTCAAATGCCTCGTCGGTATCTTTTGGCTCATCCAGAGCCATGGCCAGCCCCGGTCCGCCTCATCCGCCTTCGTTTAAGAAAATCCGTATCGGTGAAATTTCTTTGCCATTAAAATATTCGGCGACCATCTTAGTCGCAGCTTCCGTTACTTCTAACATTCGTTCCTCCTTTTAAATTGGTTCGCTAGATACAGTTTCCGCCGCCAACTGGATCTGATTTGACCCTTCAAGCTTCCAAGTTTTTGTAAAAGGTAATCAACCAAACCGGTTTTGTCAATTTATTTAGTAAGTGCCCATCCATGACTAAATAATGGCAACCTAAAGTGTTCAATTCGGAAAAGACCGTTTATGGATGGATACAAGTCTAGTTTCTTACCATTGATGCGAGGTATCGGTCGTATACGATTTTATCGTTTTCCGAAAAAAGAATAAAAATGACCTTGCTGATGGATTGATGCGCATCAAGAAAGCCTATGGTCGTATCGATGGCGATTTTGCAGGCATTCGTAATGGGGTAACCATAAACCCCGCAACTGATGGCGGGGAAAGCGATTGAGGTCAGGTGATAATCATCGGCCAGGGTCAGACTGTTCAAATAACAGCTTGAAAGCAGTGTTTCATCCCGGGGCGAACCACTGTAAACCGGCCCAACCGTGTGAATCACATGTCGTGCGGGGAGGTCGTAACCCCGGGTGATCTGCGCTTCTCCCGTGGGGCACCCGTCGATGGTGCGGCATTCAGCCAAAAGCTGCGGGCCTGCCGCCCGATGGATAGCCCCGTCGACACCACCGCCTCCGAGGAGAGATTTATTGGCCGCATTGACAATGGCATCGACTTTGAGCCGGGTGATATCGCCTTGCCGGATATCGATTTTATTTAGGATTTCCTTCTGCATGATGTTGTCCTTTATACCGAGTGGCACGATTATTAAATAATCCGCCAACTACTATTTGTCATTTCGAAGAGCGAGGCGACTTGGCACTCCATAGTGTCCATTCAGAAATGCGGATTTATTGTGTTGGACAAGGCCGCACAAGGGTTTGTGGTGAGGCGTACTTAATGTACGTCGCAACCGCAAATCCGCGGAGAACGCCGTACAACGCAATAAAGACCATTTGTGGATGGACACTAAAGGTCATACAGCGCCTCATCTCTTTTCGGTGCAGGGCGTTTGGCCTTGATCCCTTTGCCCTTTTTATCCGGCAGTATAAACGGTTCTTCGCCTTCCAGAATATCGCCCATTTCGGCTTCAACCTGTTCGGGATCTTCGCCGCTTTCCATACGCTGTAACGCTTCTTCCATTCCGGGGCCCATCTGCATCCCGGTCATGTCCGAAAGCTTACGCATCAGGTTGGCAGCCTGGCGGGGATCGTCTTCATTCATCTTTTCCGCTTCGCCGGCAAGCATATTCATGGCCTGTTCCATTTTGCTTTCATCAAAGGGGAGATCGTCCGGATCGCTGTTTTCTTTGGCCTTGCCCGTAAAGGCAAAAGCGGATACCTGCCGCTGGAGTTTCTTTTTTTTGCATTTGGGGCAAAGCGGCTTTTTGGCTGTGTTGACGGTTCGGGAAAAGAAATTAAAGATTGTATGGCAGTCTTGGCAATAAAACTCGTAAATCGGCATTGTGCACCTCTAAGATCGAATTGGTCGCTGAATTCAATAAAATGAAGTCCTTTTTTTGTCAACTCCATTTGTGAGCACAAATACCTGACGATATTCAATTGGATATCCCCGCAATTGACTTGAATATTCCTCTCTGGTATGGACGTCAAACGGTTGCGCCGCTCGAATCGGAGGTCGTAATGCGTGTCGCGGTAAAAACACGCCAACGAAAAACGAAACGGTTGCAAGTGGGAGAAATAGTAAGTTTTATTAATATTGCCAAAAAAGATGATCTCGTAAGTCACGAATTCAACTATAGAGATGGCTAAGTAAAAAGGTTCATATATAAGGCGTAGTGTTTTTTCAGGAACGAGGCCATACATGTAGTATGCCGAGTGCCTGAAAAAAATACTACAACGCAGTAGATGGGACTTTTCACGACGCCATCAAATAAGGAGACAATATGGAGAGAACGTTATCAATTATCAAACCTGACGGCGTTTCGCGCGGTCTGATGGGAGAGGTGATCAAACGGTTTGAACAAAACGGAATAAGAATCGTCGCCATGAAGATGATTCATATGACCAAAGCGCAGGCCGAAGGATTTTATGCCGTGCACAAAGAACGCCCCTTTTTTACCAGCCTCACCGATTTCATGGTTTCCGGACCGGCGGTGGTTATGGTGCTTGAAGGCGAAAACGTGATTGCCAAAAACCGTGAATTAATGGGTGCGACCAACTACAAGGAGGCGGACCCCGGAACCATACGGGCTGATTTTGCAACCGATATCGAAAAGAATGTGGTTCATGGTTCGGACGCCCCTGAAACAGCGGCCTTTGAAATCGGCTATTTCTTCAACGCGCTTGAACTCGTAGGCTGATGACAAGCGGTGTAAATTTAGACAATATCACGGTGGTGCTTCACGGTCCGCGGTACCCGGAGAATATCGGGGCGGCAGCACGCTCGATGCGCAACATGGGGATCGCCGCGCTTATGGTCGTGAAACAACACCCGCTGGACATGGCCCGCGTTTTGAAAATGGCCACCCACGCCGCCGGCGATGTGGTCGAACGGATGTCACTTTTTGACAGCCTCGATGAAGCCCTGGCGCCCTTTAATTTTGTCGTCGGTGCGACGGCCCGCCTGGGACGTCAACGGCAGGTGATTCCATCTCCCTGGGATCTGGCCATAAAGCTTGGACCGGTTTCTCAAACCAATCGCGTGGCCTTGCTTTTTGGACCCGAAGACCGGGGGCTTTCCAATCAAGACCTTCGTCGCTGCCACTGGCTGGTAAACATCCCCACGAGTGACTTCTCTTCCATAAACCTGGCCCAGGCCGTCATGATCATCTGCTATGAACTCCATCGAGCGGGACACAAATCCGAAAACAAATTTGTCCCCCGCCTAGCCAATCGCAACCAGCTCGACGGCATGTATGACCAGCTAAAGGATATTCTTGTCCGCATCGATTATATCAAACCCGACAACCCCGAATACTGGATGAACCGAATCCGTCATTTCTTAACGCGGATGCAGTTAAGGGCCAGGGAGGTGAGCATTATCAGGGGGATATGCCGGCAAATCGACTGGTATGCCGGCAAGTGCTATCAGGATGGGTTAAAGAATCGGGGAAAATGATTTTGTAATCGTTCAAGGGTTCAAAGGTTCAAGGTTACATTCTCGTCCCCGGACTCCATTATTGAAAAAAATGAACGTCCAATCCCGATAAAATCGGGATTGAATGAAAAAAGATGAAAAAACAGAAATAGCTGTTAGATGTTCGCTATTGGATGTTTGTTTTTCATTCGACGTTGGACGTTCGATGTTCCATGTTCGACGTTCATCTACCAAAACAACCCTGAACGTTGAACCCTGTCGAAGACCCCGCAGGGCGGGGAACCTGTGAACGGTTCCCTATTTTTGGTCTGTTTTAAGTACCGCTAAAAATGCCGACTGGGGAATCATTATTTTCCCCACGGCCTTCATCCGTTTTTTGCCTTTTTTCTGTTTTTCCAGCAGTTTGCGTTTTCGTGTAATATCACCGCCATAACACTTGGCAGTGACGTCTTTGCGAAAAGGAGAGACCGTTTTGCGGGCAATAATTTTGGCGCCGATGGCGCCCTGGATGGCGATTTTGAACATCTGCCGGGGGATTTCATCACGCAGTTTTTCACAGGTCGCGCGCGCGCGGGCCACGGCGTTATCTTTATGAACCAGTTGGGCCAACGCGTCCACCCGTTCACCGTTGATCAGGATATCGAATTTTTCAAGCAGCGTGTCTCTGAAATCGATCATCTCATAATCAAACGACCCATATCCCTGCGTAACGGATTTTAACCGGTCGTAGAAGTCGTAGATCACCTCGGCCAGGGGGAGTTCAAAAATCATTTCGAGGCGGTCATGGGTGAGGTAGTTGTAGCTGATATTGATCCCACGCCGTTCGAGGCACAGCTTCATGACGACACCCATATAGCGATCCGGGACAATAATGGCGGCGCGGATAAAAGGTTCCTGAGCGCTACCGATCTTATCCGGATCAGGATAAAGGGCCGGATTTTCGATCAATAATTCGGTACCGTCCTGCATCCGAATTTTATACTGCACGGACGGTGCGGTTAGAATCAGCGAAAGATTGTACTCACGCTCAAGTCGCTCCTGAACGACTTCCAAATGAAGCAGGCCTAAAAATCCGCACCGAAAACCGAACCCGAGCGCCAGTGAGGAGTCCTTTTCATACGTAAGCGCGGCATCATTTAATTTTAGCTTCTCAATACCCAGGGCCAGTTCTTCGTACCCATCCGAGGCCACCGGATAAATAGAAGAAAATACAACCGGTTTGGCCTCTTTGAATCCAGACAGAGACGCTTGACAGGGTCGATTTTTTAGCGTGACGGTATCGCCGCAGCGGGTATCGCTGACGGTCTTTATCCCGGCGATGACATAACCGACCTCACCGGCGCTCAGTCTCTTTTGGGGGATACGCGTGAGCTGAAAAATTCCGACTTCTTCCACCTTGTAGACCGCTTGATTCGACATAAACGTAATCAGATCTCCAGGTGCAATTTGCCCGTTGAAAACGCGCAGATGAACGATGGTTCCACGGTAGGCGTCATAATGGGAATCAAAAATCAACGCCTTAAGCGGTGCATTGCGTTCGGCCGCCGGCGGGGGCAGACGGTTGACCACGCCTTCAAGGACGTCCTCGATACCGAGACCTTCTTTGGCGGATGTGAGGATGGCGGTGTCAGGCTCGAGTCCGAGATCTTCTTGAAGCTGATACTTGGCACGCTCAATGTCGGCGGAGGGGAGATCGATCTTATTGATCACAGGAATGATTTCAAGATCGTTTTCCATGGCCAGATAGAGATTGGCCAGGGTCTGGGCCTCGACCCCCTGACTGGCATCTATCAACAGCAGGGCACCTTCACATGCAGCCAGGACCCTTGAAACTTCATAGGAGAAGTCAACATGTCCGGGAGTGTCGATCAGATTTAAGAAATAAGTTTGACGGTCCCGGGCCACGTAGGGCAGGCAAACCGTCTGACTCTTAATGGTAATACCCCTTTCGCGTTCAATTTCCATATTGTCAAGAATCTGGTCCATAAACTCACGCTCCGACACCATGTGGGTAGCCTGAATGAGCCGGTCCGAAAGGGTCGATTTACCGTGGTCAATGTGGGCGATAATACTGAAATTACGAATATTTTTCATAGGATACATCATGCCGCCAGAGGATTGTAGCTTGACAGCGCGCTCTTTAACCGCTATATTGACTCGAAAATTGCTATATCTATCAAATCCACTTTCCTTATGTCAATAAGACCCGTTTTCAAGTTGTCAATTGGATCGGAAGCGAATTCCTTAAATGAAGACCCAAATTTTAATCGTTGAGGATGAGGAGACCATCGCCAGCACCCTCCTGGAATATCTCGAGATTGTGGGCTATAAATCCTCGATTGCCAATACGGCGGGCGAGGCCATCAAGGCCTTAAATACCGGTAACATCGACATGGTGATTACCGATATCAACCCGGGGGGAATGGATGGTTTGGATCTTACCGAAGAGATTAAAAAAGAACATAATGTCGATGTCATCGTAATGACCGGTTATAGCGAGGAATATTCATACGAGAGTGTCATCAGCAAGGGAGCCAGTGATCTGATCTTCAAGCCGATACGCTTTGAAGAACTGGTTTTGCGAATAAAGCGCGTCTTACGGGAACGGCAACTTTCGCAGGGCCAGATAGAAATGATGGGGAAGCTCAAACAGCTGGCGATCACCGATGGACTCACCAAACTCTTCAATTCGCGACATTTTTATAATCAGCTGGAACTGGAAATTGATCGTTCCAACCGTTATAGCCATGCCCTGGCACTGCTCCTTTTAGATATCGATTATTTTAAAAAATATAACGACGCATACGGGCATCTTGAGGGGGACAAGGTTTTGGTCAGACTGGGGCAGACGATAAACAGCTGCCTGCGCAGTATGGACTCGGCCTATCGTTACGGCGGAGAAGAATTTACCGTCATTCTGCCGGAAACCAAAGGGGAAGAAGCTCTGGCAGTTGCCGAAAGGATCAAGACAGCGGTTGAATCCGAACGCTTTTCGCCTATACCCGACTCGAATGTACCCATTACCATCAGCATCGGGGTTACGGAATTTTTCCCGAAGGAAAAAATTGAGACATTTGTAAAAAGGGCCGATGAAGCGATGTATCTTTCCAAAGAAGAAGGACGCAATCGTGTTTCTTCGTTGTTTGAAAAATGAACTCGGTGCAATTCCGTGTTAGTTTGTGGTGAAATATTAACAATATGTAAAAAGAGTGGAGTTCAGATCCAAAATCCGGCAATCAAAACTAAAAATAGCCTTCACCTTCCTGCAAAAACCCACCAGCGTTCAAATCCAACAGATAATCCGTCTTTATCGGCTGGCAGACTGGTGGACCGATACTCCCGATAATTCCACGTTTGTCAGACGAATGATCGCCGGGAGTCATAGTTTTATCATCGCAACAGAAGGTGAGACCATCATCGGGATGGGCCGCGCCCTGAGTGACGGGGTCAGCGATGCTTATATCCAGGATGTAACCACCGTCGCTGAATTTCAACACAGAGGAATCGGTTCTCTGATCGTGAAGAAGCTGGTTTCAAAACTTCAGGATGACGGTCTGTCCTGGATCGGACTGATTGCCGAACGCAATTCACATGCGTTTTATGAGCGTCTCGGTTTTAAATTGATGCCCGACTCGGTGCCCATGATATTAAAGCAAAAATGAAATTTAAACCGCTCAGCGTCGCTGATTACACTGAATTAAAGCGATTTTTTTACCGGCAAAAATACGACTTTTGCGCTTATTCGCTTTCGGCCATAGTGGTCTGGAGTAATGAAGTCTACCAGCCTTATTATGCGTTGGATGGGGATATCCTGGTTATTTGTATGGAATTCCCCGGACGTCCGCAAGAGCGGCACCTGATCCTGCCCATTTGCCCTGAGAAGACCTTTCCCCCCGAAGTACTCAAGGATCTCGCGCTTCGAACGGGATTTGAGCAATACCGTTCTGTCCCGGATCAATACCTGCACATGTACGGGCAGAAACGGGTGGCGCAAAGTTTTGCCATCAGGGAACAGACAGAGTTTGCCGATTACGTCTACCTCAAGGAAGATCTGGCTCAATTAGCAGGGAATAAATACGCCAAAAAAAGAAATCTGATTCATCAATTCGAACGAGATTATGCCACCGGAATAAAAATGGAGAAAATCGTTCCCTCGATGGTTCCGGAATGCATCGCCTTTCTGGATGCGTGGTGCGCGGAACGCAATTGCGAAAAAGGAGTCGATGAGGAGCTTTTCTGCGAAAGGATTGCCGCCATCAATGCGCTTGAAAATATGGATGCGATCGATATGAAGGGGCTTTTAGTCCGGGTCGACGATGTTGTCAGTGCTTTTGGGATCGCATCGAAAGTTACCCACCAAATGGGGGCCCTTCATTTTGAAAAGGCCTTTTCAAAAATCAAGGGGCTGTATCAGTATTTTGACAATTTATGTGCCCGGCATCTCTTTGAGGACTTTAAATATATCAACAAAGAAAGCGATATGAACATCCCCGGGCTTGCCCGCACCAAAAGATCGTATCATCCGGTGATGATGGTGCGTTCATACGAGCTTAAGCTCAGATAGGTAACCATCTTTTGTAGAATGTAATCGCATAAATCCCAAATCTCAAATTCCAATTTCCAAATAAATTCCAAATCACAAAATTTAAATCCCAAACAAATCTCAAAATACATTAAATCAATTCAAAACGTTTGGATCATTGGAAATTGGAATTTGGATATTGTTTGTTATTTGTGATTTGGTGCTTGTGATTTTTTCATTCAACGTTGGATGTTCGATGTTCCATGTTCGATGTTCATCTTTCAAAACAACCCTGAACCTAAAAAGGAATCCGCAACGCAACAAACCCTCCGCCGTCCATATAGCCTCCCGAAAGGTGGACTTTATTTTTGTGTTTGGTATTTTGTATGAAATTGCGGGTCTGCCGGCGGTTGTATTTATGGGCCGCAGAGACTGAACCGTAAACACTGCCGGAATAAAAACCGATTTCAACAAAGGTCAGAATAGCACCCAGGGCATAATTTTCATTGTCAAAAGACGTATAGGCGGCAAGTATCAGGGCCCCGTTGAGCAGAGATGCAATCAGGGCGTCGTGATACCTTGCGGTGTAAAGATACCCGGCGCCGGGAATGAGGCCCAGCAATCCGGCCAGGGCGGGATCTTTTTGAGGGATGGCGCCCACAGCGTCAAATTCCCGGAGCAGTTCTGAAAGTCTGTATTTGCGACGGTTTTGGGGTTCGATCTTTTCAAAAAAAGTGCGGGCCTTGTCCCAGGATTCGATGTCGAAGTAGATCCATCCGATTCGATAAAAGGCTTCGTCGCGGATATCGGAATCTTTGGTGTGAGCGGCCAGCTGCTCAAGAACTGAAACCGCCGGACCAAAGGCCTGCAGGGACAGGTAACATTCGCTTTGCATCATGACCGCCTTGACCGCAAGGGGTGTACCGCCAAATCCATCGGACACTTTTTTAAAAAAATTGAGGGCGTTGTTGTATTCCTTATTTCGAAAGTAAGATTGCCCGATTTTGAGGGTGACTTGCCCCACCCGGTCATCTTGAGGGAAGAAATAAATAAACCGTTTGTATTCACTGATGGCCCTGAAATAGTCATATTCTTGAAAATATTTTTCGGCCAACTGTAATTGCCGGTCGGGATCTACTTGGTAAGCAAGCTGCAAATGGGGTTCAGCCGAGACAAGTGAAACGGAGATCAAAATCGAAATAAAGATCAGGATCCAAATCCCAAATAAGATCCAAAAACGAATGTTTGAAATTTTGGTCATTGTGATTTGCCTGCCCTGTTAAATAAATCATAGATTTAATGCGAAGCATTATTTAACAGGGTAAATGATTTGTTTTTTGATTATTGGGATTTATTGTTATTCGTTTGTTGTCTTTTGTTTTTTGACATTGAAACGCAAAAAAGGTGAAACTGAATTAAGATTCCTATCGCAGTATCTGTCAAATATCAAGCTGGCATTGTCGGGGGCCGATTTTGTAATGGGTCAGGAGGAAGTGGGCCAAAAGTGACTTTCAAAATTCTTAATGTTTGTTGACATTTTTATTATTTTTTCTGTATATACAATCTTTTGAGGATGTAGACCCCTGTTCGATCTGTAGGGCATGGGCCAATAACTGAATGATTTGATTTATGAAATTCGCTAAAATCGCCATCGGCTTTATTGTCTTCATAATCTGTGGATTGGCCATCTTTTCCCTTTATACCCTGCGTGAGGAAGCCGCAAAAGATACAAAAGAGCTGGTCAGTACAGGCAACCAGCTGGTCAGCCTCATCGCCCTTTATCCGATCGATCAGTTTAAAGATTCCAAAGGACACTTTTTTTTAAGAACTCTCACAGAATATGATACGGACAAACATGTTGTCTATCTGTTTATCCATGATAAAAACGGCGCTTTTATTGCGTCCCTGGCCCCCAGCCATATGATCTCCTTGATCCCTGAGCGCGTCAAGGTGATATCCGGCAACACCGTTCGATTGATCCACCAAACATATAAACTCCGCGGATCCGGAGAAAAAATTTTCGAATTTGCCAAACCTATTTTTGAGGGGCCGGAAAGGGCCGGTGCCGTCCGGCTGGGGCTTCGGCTTCAAAAAACGCAATATGTTTCAATTGAACGGCTAAGCCTGCTGGCGCTGGTGGCCTTTTTTATTATCTCGGCCATGCTGCTCAGCTATTACGGGGTGATGCTTGCGCTTAAACCACTCCGAAATATCAGCCAGGATATCCAAAACGTCTTCGGCGATCATGCGTCGGATGATAAAATCAGCTCCAAAACAACCCCTATCGCCCCAATGGTTCAAAATCTTGAATCATCGCTGGCTCAAATCGGCGACCGCCTCTCGCTCATTGAAGAGGACAATATAAACCTAGCGTCCAAACTGGGCGTTGCCACCTTTGAGAAAAACCAGATTATTAAGATCCTCGATTCCATCAACTTCGGGATTGTGATCACCGATCTTCAAGACAATATCAGCTATATCAATGAATACATGCTCAAGCTGATCCAAAAAAATCCGGCCGATGCGCTTGACCGTCCTTTGGACGAAGTGTTGGTGCATGAAGAAATTGCATCTTTTCTGGCTCGTGACGATGCACTGGAACAGACCGGATCTGCGGTTCATATTGATACGACTTTTTCCGAGCTTGCCCCGGGGGAACTCTACCGTGTAACCGCTTTGTATTTGTTGGATGATGAAAACTCCCCCATCGGGAGGATGATTTCATTGAATAACATCAGTGCCGAAAAGATGGCCGAAGATGCCCAACAGAACTTTATAGCGCATGTGGCCCACGAGCTGATGACACCCTTGACCAATATCCGATCTTACAGCGAAATGCTGATGGACGGTGAAATCGATGATCTCGACATGCAGAAAGAGTTTTCAGCAATAATTCAGCAAAGGTTACATAAACAACCGTAAAATTTTAAATGCTG
>CAZHAH010000179.1:0-11870 GCA_964530095.1 uncultured Desulfobacteraceae bacterium
GGTGGACGAAATCAAATGCCGACCGTCCTATGCATTCTTCCGGGCTCAAGCCGAAAACTTTAAGGGCGGTTTCATTAACAAAGGTGAATCGGCCCTCGGTATCAACTTCAGTAACGAGATTATCTGTGCCCTCAACGATTTCCCGGTATCGTTCCTCGCTCTGCCTCAGTGCCTTCTCCGCCTGCCTGCGTTCGGCATTCTGCATCTCGAGTCCTTCAAGAGTTTGTACCATTTGTGAAGTCATACTGTTAAAGGCTTCTGCCAGGTCGCCCAGTTCATCCTTGGACGAACTCTTTATCCTTTCCTCCAGATGTCCGGATCGGATCAGTTGAGATACATGGACCAATTCTTGGATGGGCCGGTTGACCCAGATTCGGATAATCCAGTTGAAAACAATAACGCCAACGATTACTGCTGCAAGGCCAACTGCCATATTGAGAATAACAAACCGTCTGAACGCATGATAGATCCGCAATTTGGATACGCCAATATGCAATTCCCCCATGGAAATTCGAAATAGTCTGATTGGATAACGCACCTCATAGTCTGCGCCGTTTTCAGCAGATTGGACAAAAATCACGCCACTAGACAAATTCCTCTTCTTTGCAACTTGCTGTTTGGGCAGGACCTTTCCCTGTAAAGCCATATCTGTACTTGCCAGGCTTCGCCCTTCGTTACTCACTACCGTTACATAGCGAATATCGGAGTCAATGGTTTGTAAATGTACGAGCAGTTCCTGCAGCCGGTCGTATTCGCGAACCGCCATCGGGTGGGAACTGGCTTCGGATAAACCCTGGATAACGATTTCCATTTTCCAAAGTTGTTGGGCTTCCAATTGTTTGGTTTCCGACACCGCATACCAAAACAGGATTGAACTCACGATTATAAAAATAAGCAATGTATAGGGAAGAATGATCTTCCACCTGACCTTCAGATTCCGCATGGAAAGCATAATGTCGCCTCCTGAAGAAGAAAACCATTGGGCAATTTAGCTCTGGCTTTTATGTGCCTGATTTTTCATTTGTTTGGAAATATTGGTACAGTAAAATAGAGACAATTCTAGTAATCTCCCATTTTTACTCCCGACTCCAACATCTTTTTTCTGTATTTACGCCATAGCCCTGCTCCATCCTCGAGGGATACAGTTCCGGCATTTTTCAGAACATTCTGTCCTTCGTCGCTGAGTGCGAACGCTGCAAAATTTTCGGATAGGTTCCTTCTGTCGGATCTTTTAGGGAGAACCAGATAGAGGGGGCGAAAAAGCGGGTACTCTCCCGAGGCAATCTTCTCATAGGAGGGGGAAATCCCGTTAAGCCGAAGAATTCTAGCATTCCTTCGTCTAGCACTGCTGACGCCGGTGACCCCAACAGCCCGGGTATCATTCTCCACAACCTCCTCCAAGGGGCCCGTGCTCTTCACTGCCGTTGCATCATCGGTATAGTCCTTTTCCCGGTCGAAGAAGACCAGTTCCCTTGTCATCATGCCGACACCCGAGAGTTTACCCCCAGGTCCCTGCTCACGAATGATCAAATGAATTTTCTCGGCCGGGCCGCCAAGCTTCTCCCAATTTTCAATTTTGCCTGTCAGAATCGACTTCAATTGCGCCAAGGTCAGATCATTTACCGGATTGGCCGTGTTGACAATCACCACCAGGGCGTCCCATGCTACAGGAACCAACCTGGCATTCTCTTCCTCTTCAACCGGCAGCACGTGACGGCAACTTCCTCCCATATCCGATTTGAGTGCAGCGGTAGAGCGAATTCCCAGGGTGGCGCCTCCCCCTTCGATCCTTATCTTAATACCTGTCTTTTGGGTATATGCGGTTGCCAATTCATCCATAAATGCCCTTTTGGATACGCCGCAGCCAACCCAGGTCAGCGTTCGTTTCGTCGCCCCCGGTCTCTTTATCAGATGCTCCGATTGATCAGCGTAAGCCGGATCCGCTGCCCGCAGATCAAATGGATGGAAAAGTATAAAAAACCATAGGTTGAGCAGCCTAACGACGGCAACAACGACGAAAGCATGAATGGATCTCATTGTTCTACTTGCCTCTCAATCCACCGAAAAATTGTGGGACGTTACTTTTCAGAATTTTTACCTATCTCTTTTATGAAACGGATAATCGCCTCATCATCATATCTTCTTGCGTGTTCTCTTACCCTGGCACAAAAACCGCAGTACGCCGCATCCTCAGCTTCCAGGTCGGATTGAATCCTTTCAAGCATGGTATTTTCTCCCCGCTCAACCTTCTCAATCATCTCCTCCAGAACAGCCCGTGGAGGTTTCTTTTCCGGTTTTCCGATTGGCCCGTTGGTCCCGCTGAAGCAGACTTTTTCAGCCCTCTTTTCGATCCATTTGATTTGCAGGTGTACTTTTACTTTTTCCAGCAACATCTCAATATACACAGGCTTGGAAATAAAATCATCAAAGACAGCTGCAAGAGCCTCTGTACGGTCTCATTTGAGACTTTACAGTTTAGGAATTTCTAATCATATAGAACCTACCCTTAAATCAGGCTATTTTATTGATTTGATTATATTCTAATGGCCTTTACAATTAATATCGAACAGCAGATTAATCAGCACAGGTTCTGAGAAGATAAGATAAGGAACTCAATAGTTAGGCGATATTTTGCTCTTTTTTTTAATAACACAGGATGGCCGAAACTTCAAATATTGAAATGTTATAAGAGGATTGGCCGGGTTTTGATAAACGAATCTCAAAAAATATTTCAGCATAGTATGTCGGAATTTTATCGACATACCCTGTTAAAAAATGATATTAAGCTTTGAACCTTTTCACGTTCCACTTTCAGTATCGAGGTATTATGAAAATGATCGAAGACCTTCGAAGACGGATACCCCATGAAGAGTTCGACTATCAGACATTGCTTGACAGTCTGCGAATGTATGCCCGACCAAGAGATAAGATTACCGTCCTCCTTAAGAAAGGCGTAATTGTGCGGATAAAAAAAGGACTTTATATCTTCGGCGATGAATACCGGAAAAATCCGTACTCCAATGAAATTCTTGCCAATTTAATGTCTGGACCATCATATATTTCTCTGGAATACGCCCTGCAATATCACGGTTTGATTCCGGAACGGGTGGAAGCGGTGACATCGGTAACAACCGGGCGGTCAAGACAATTTCTAACTCCTGCGGGCTTGTTTATTTATCGAATGATTCCCAAGGATGCCTTCCGGATCGGGATGGACCGAGCAGAAATCGATGCCGGTCGATCGTTTTTAATCGCAGTTCCTGAAAAAGCCCTGGCGGACAAGCTGCAGCAGGACCGAGGGATTGGAATACAAACCCAGACAGCACTGCTCCACTATATGGAATCCGAATTACGCATTGACACATCTGCGTTGCTTAAGATGAATCCTGATTATCTGGACAGTATCGCACATCGATACAGGTCGCGCAAAATTCGTCTGCTCAGCGGCCTCATTCGCCGGTTGAAAGGCAACGGCGGGAAAAAAGAGGTTTTCCATGCATGAAGCAATTTCAAAGATGCTCGCCAAATATGAATGTCGTCGCCTGGATGACCATGTCCATGCATTGCGGGAAATACTTCAGGAAGTCGCTTTGCTCGGACTGTGGCGTGCCAAATTCTTCGAAAAGGCGGCTTTTTACGGAGGAACGGCGCTTCGAATCCTCTACGGGTTGGACCGGTTTTCAGAGGATATGGATTTTTCCTTGTTGACACCCATGGCTGATTTCGATTTGAGGAAATATATGTCATCCCTGCAAAAGGAAATCGAGGCTTTTGGATTCGACGTCTGGATTGAAAAGCGTGACGAAGCGATCTTCTCGCCGATTCAATCCGCTTTTCTTAAGGCCGATACCCGCAGTCAGCTTCTGGTAATCGAAGCTGGGCAAGAGATTGTACGGCAGTTACCCAAGGGTCAACTGCTCAGAATCCGACTGGAGGTCGATACAGACCCGCCTTCAGGATTTACAACCCATACCCGATATCTGCTTCAGCCGATTCCGTTCGCGGTTCGGGTATTTGTACTACCTGATCTATTTGCCGGCAAAATGCATGCTGTTTTCTGCCGGAGATGGAAAACCCGAGTCAAGGGGCGGGACTGGTATGACCTGATATGGTACGCCACAACCCACCCGGACCTGAACCTTTATCACCTCGAACAGCGTATGCGCCAAACAGATGACTGGCGGGGAAGAACTCCGTTGACCTCCGATCGATTCGGGATACTGATGGAGGAAGCCATTAAAGGTCTATATGTGGATCAAGCTCGCAGAGAGGTAATTCCCTTTGTCCCCAATGCGGATGCCCTGGCTGTGTGGTCCCGTGATTTTTTTCGAGATGTTGCAAGTAGAATTCGTTTTGTCGAAAGATAATTATTTCTATGGGACAAGTTATGTTTCAGTGGCGGCAACGAAAAGGGCCGTGGCGCCAATACCGGCCGCCGAGCCTTTCACCGTGTGAGCGATCCGCTCTGCGGTTTTCATATTTCCTGCGGCCAAGCACTTTTCTCTTTCGCCTTTCAGTACGTAGGCGGTTAAGGCGATGATGGGAAGCCTGGTTGCCGGTTACTCGTTGATCTTCCAAGTTTCGAATCTCCTGCGCAGCTGCGATTCCATCCATCACCGGCATCTGGATGTCCATGAGCACCGCGTCATAGCCCTGCTCGGAGTTGGTCACCTTCTCCACGGCGATTGGGCCGAATTCGTCAATGATTTCTGAATATAGATCTCTTTCATGATTAAGCTCCAGTTCATATTTTCCGGTTTCCCCGACAGATCGGGATTTCCGCTCTGCTACAACAAGTTTCAAGTTTCAAATCACGCACTCTTCCCAAGCGGCAGTTGGATTATAAACTTCGTTCCTCTGCCCTCGGCCGATTCCACGGATATGGTGCCGCCATGGTTTTCGGTAATGATAAAATAGGAAACTGACAGGCCGAGTCCAATCCCCTCTCCCACATCTTTGGTGGTAAAGAACGGTTCAAAAATCTGCTTGCGATCCTCTTCATTCATGCCGGGACCGTTGTCCTCCAACTCGATCCGGGCCATATCCCCGTCCTGAAGAATTCGAAGGGTAATGCCCCGGTTCGCGCATGGAACATGGCGCATATCGTTTTCAGGTTCGCCCTCTGCGCCCAGCGCTTCGCGCTTTGCGCTTTCAGCCATGGCCTCGCCCGCATTTTTGAGCAGATTCAATATAACCTGCTGGATCTTGGTCTTCTCACAGGCCACATCCGGCAGGTTCGGGGTGTATTCCCGCACGATTTATAGCTGTCAATAATCGTATTTTTTTTCAGATCATAATCCTTGGAGGCCAGTTCCACTGTTTTATCAAGCAGATCGGATAGGGTATGAGAATGAAATACGGATTCGAAAGAAAAGAATTTGCTTTTAGACGGCGCAATTATTGCAAAAAATCGCTTGTATGTCAAGAATGATGCCGGTACTGAATCGTGTATGAACTCAAATAGGGGTAATGTGGCTATCTGCTTCAGTTGGCGAAGGGCCGGAAAAAATCGAAGTGCTGGCATCTATCCTATAAAAAATTGGGATGTTGCGCCATATTTGTCCTGCACCAGTCCGGTCAGTTCCTGTTTGCGATGGCAGGCCGACATATGGCCGGATTCGACGGTTTCAAGCAAGGGCTCTTCCTGTAGACAGCGATCGATGGCAAAAGGGCAGCGGGTGTGAAAGCGGCATCCGGCCGGGGGATTGCGAGGGCTGGGCACATCGCCGGCCAAAACGATTCGCTGCGGTTTGTGCTCCACATCCGGTATGGGGATCCCCGAAAGCAGCGCATGGGTATAGGGATGCAGCGGCGTAGCGAAGAGATCTTCGGTGCGCGCCACCTCGACCACTTTCCCCAGATACATGACCGCCAGCCGCATACTAATATATTTTACCACCAGCAGATGATGGGTGACAAACAGGTAGGTCAGGTTAAGTTTCTGCCTTAAAACCTGCAACAGGTTAAGAATCTGGGCTTGGACCGATACATCCAGGGCCGAGGTGGGTTCATCAAGCACCAAAAACTCGGGATTGGTAGCGATGGCCCGAGCTATGGCAATTCGTTGACGCTGGCCCCCGGAAAACTCGTGCGGATACCGCAAGTAGTGATCCCTGGTCAATCCCACCATATTCAACAGTTCCATGACACGGTCTTCACGATCCTTGTGGTTGAGGTTATTGAGCGTTTTTAAGGGTTCAGCCAGGATGTTTTTGACTAGCATCCGCGGGTTGAGCGAGGTGGTGGGATCTTGAAACACGATTTGCAGCTTACGGCGCAGACCGTGCTTTTTAAGTTCGCCCGGGCGCATGAGGGCGATATCAACCGGTGCGTCAGCAGACGCTTTTGGCGGGTGGTACCATATCTGGCCCTCAGAAGGATTTTCGAGCCGGATGATGGTTTTAGCGGTGGTGGTTTTGCCGCATCCGGATTCCCCCACCAGCCCAAGACATTCGCCCCGATAGATATTCAAATCCACCCCGTCCAGCGCTTTGACCGAATCGACCTGGCGGCGCATCACACCCCCCAGAATGGGATAATGCTTTTTTAGCTGTTTAAGTTGCAGTATTTCTTGCATCATGGGTCTGTTTCGAGCGCGGCCTAGCAGTATAAAGATAGCAGGCTACCCGATGCTTCGGATCGATTTCAATGGTTGCCGGAAACTCCGCCCGGCACCTGGCCATGGCATGCGGACAGCGCGGATGAAAGCGACATCCCGACGGCGGCGTCACCAGGTTCGGAACGCTGCCCTCGATGCTTTGCAGTTTATCTGTCTGGGCAAAACGCGGCACTGAATCCAACAGGGCCCGTGTGTACGGGTGTTGCGGCATCGTAAACAGATTTTTGACATCCGCCACCTCACACAAATTGCCGGCATACATTACCCCGACCCGATCGCAGGTTTCGGCCACAACCCCAAGATCATGGGTGATCAACAGCACCGAGGAGATCTCTTGTTGCTTGAGCGTTTTAAGTAAGCCCAAGATCTGCGCCTGAATGGTAACATCCAGATTGGAGGTGGCTTCATCGGCGATCAACAGAATCGGCCGACAGGCCAGAGCAATGGCGATAACGATGCGCTGTTTCATGCCGCCCGAGAGGTTGTGCGGGTAAAGCTTGATGATCTCTTCGGGATTGGGAATGCCGAGTTTGGCGATGATTTCGGTCGATCGTCGCAGGGCTTCCGTTTTGAGCTGTTTTTCCCATTGGTTGAATACGGGTATTTTGCGCGATAACTTCAACGCCAATGCATGCGGTTTGTGTGCGGCAAGCCCGAATATCGCCTGCTGTGTTTTTTTCAGGGGCCATAGAGTGCGATATTGGGGTGATTCAAGATCGGCTAATATTTTTTGGTTCATTTCGGAGGTACGATGAAATAAGAAGCTTTCCGCCACCTGGTCTCCGATGTTCATAATCGGATTCAAGGCCGTACCGGGTTCCTGAAAAATCATAGAGATTTGATTACCCCTGAGTTTTTCCATAAACGCTTCGGACTGGTTAAGCAGATCCATGGGCCGATCGTCCCCTTGATGGGGATAAAAAAGGACCTGGCCGCCTTCGATTCTTCCCGGTTCCTGGACGATGCGCATCAGGGAGCGGACGGTGACACTCTTCCCACAGCCGGATTCGCCCACCAGACCGAAGGTGATCCCGTGATCAACGCTAAAACTGACCTTGTCCAGGGCTTTGACTACTCCCTCATAGGTGTAAAAATTGGTTTCCAGATCGATAATCTCGAGTAATTTTGACATTATCCCTTATGTAAACCTAGGCCCGTCTCAGTTTGGGATCAAAAGCGTCCCGCAAAGCATCCCCAATCAGGTTCCATGCCAGCACAAATAACACAATACACCCTCCGGGGAAGGTTACGGCATACCAGTATTTAAGCGGATCATCCGGGGGGCCGACAATGTAGTTGCGCGCCAGGGCAACCATCTGGCCCCAGTCCGCGTAACCTTTGGGTGCTCCCAAACCGACGAAACTCATAAAAGCTGCGGTGATCACCATCGATCCGATGTCCATAAAAGCAATCACCAGCACCGGATAAATACCGTTGGGCAGGATGTGACGCCACATGATTTTAACATTGGAAACACCCATCACCTTGGCCGCCTGCACAAAATCGAGTTCACGCAGGGTTAGAATCCCCGAACGCATCACCCGCACGTAGTTGCGCCATAGGACCAGGGCCAGCGCGATCATCACGTTGTCCAGTCCCCTGCCAAAGGCCACCACGATGGCCATGGTCAAAACTAAAAGCGGTACGGCAAAGACGATATCCACGATGCGCATTAGTATTTCGTCGATTAAGCCGCCATAATATCCTGCCACGACGCCCAAGGTGACCCCCACCAACAAAGCGATCCCCACCACAAAAAGACCGATCTTAAAGGCCGTGCGCGTGCCCCAGACGGCACCATAAAAAATGTCGTACTGCCCCATGGTGGTCCCCAAAATGTGTTCTTTGCTTGGTGGTTTGGGTGTATGCGAAAAGCCTTTATGGGGCATCAGATAGGGGTTGTGCTTGTATTTGGGCGGTGCGATGTAGGGTGCTGCGACGGCCACGGCGATAAAAAAGAAAAGCAGCGTGAATCCGATGATGGCCGAAGGATTGCGAAAAATTCGATGCAGGGTGACCTTTAGTTCCCTGAGTCGGGGATGATTTTCAATCATAAGGCGCCTATTAACGCTAACGATACGTTTGCCCCATCGACGAATGGTAAGCGTTTACGGGTTCAAGGGTTCAAGGTTCCATTCCGGGCCTAGTTCAATCGAATACGTGGATCGATATAAGCATAAAGAATATCGATAATTAAATTGGCGATCACAAATACAAGACCGAAAAACAGGCAAACCCCCATCAATACCGGGATATCCAGCGAAATCGCAGAGGAGGCCAGCCACCAGCCGATACCCTGTCGGTTAAAGATGATCTCAACCGCGATGCTCCCTTCCATGGACATGGCCACCAGCCAGCCGGCCACCGTGATCACCGGCAACAGCGCGTTTTTCTTTGCATGTTTAAAATAGATCGTATTTTTATCGGCCCCTTTGGCCCGGGCCGTAATAATGTATTCTTTGGAAATTTCCTCTATCATACTCGAGCGCATCACACGCATCAGAATGGCGACAATCACCACAACCTGTGTAAACACCGGCATTATCAAGTGTCTAAGCGCGTCCCAGGCGATGTCCAGTCGACCGTTTAAAAGACCGTCGATGGTATTATAGATACGTATATTGTCTGAATTTATCCGGGTTCTCGCGGATATACATATTGAAGTCGTCGCTGATGATGCCGGGGGGAAAGATATCGAAATAACCATAGAAAATCATCAGAATGATCAGTGCGAAAAGAAACGTGGGCAGCGACCATCCGATGATGGCGAATATGCGGGTGGAGTGGTCGATATAGGTATCCCGATGGATCCCGGCCTGGGTCCCGAGCCAAATGCCGAAGATGATAATAATCGGTGAAGTGAACAGATTCAACTCCAGCGTCACGGGAAAATACTGCCAAAAAGCCTCCCAAACCGGCTTTGCCGCGGTTTGCGACCAGCCGAAATTGCCCTGTCCGATGGCCTTGATCCAGCGGAAATACTGTTTGTAGAACGGATCATCAAGCCCGAGTTGTTTAACAATCTCCGGCAGGTCTTTTATCTGCTGTGGGGAAGTGACAAAGGCCGCCGCCCTGCGTTCCGGACTGAAGGTCATCAAAATTGAAAAGATGAGCAGCGAAACCCCGAAAAGCACCAAAATAAGCAGCAACAGCCTTCTGGCGATGTAGGTCGTCAATGTTCGCTCAACTGGGTAATAGGCCGTTTTTTATTTCGACAACCGATAAAAGAATTCGATCGCCTGTGAGAACATGGGATTGGGGACAAATCCCTCGACGTTGTCCCGGTATACCCACAACTCCCGCGGTTGAAACAGGGCGATACCTAGGGCGTCCTCATACCAGATCTGCTGCAGCTTGGCATAGGCGTCGGCACGGGATTGGGGCTCGACATTTTCGATGCCCACGGCCAGCAGCTGGTCTACTTGCGGGTTATCATAGCCCATGTATTTTCCGTAGGTGCCGTTGGAACTCATATAAGGGTACATGAAGTTATGCGGATCGGGGTAATCCGCACCCCAGCCGATGATGAATACCGGATGCTGGTAGGCTCGAATTTCCGTCATGTAATCCTTCCAATCCACATTGCGAATCTCGATCTGGAACTTGGGGTTGAGCGACATAATGTTTTCCGACACCATGATGGCTGCGGCTTCACGCTCCTCTCGGCCCGTATTATAGGCGATAGCCATCTTGAAGCCCTTTTCCCAAACCTGACCGTTCCAGGCTTTCTTCAAGTATTCGGCCGACTTATCAAGATCAAATTCATAAATCGGCACCTCTTTTTTATAGGCCAGACCGTTGACCAGGGGTGTGGAGGGCATGGTGCCCAAATCGTTTAACACGTCCTTTTTAAAAGTCTTACGATCATAAGCGTGCAGGAATGCCTTGCGAACATGGATATCGGCAAAAAAATCAGGCGGTATGCCCTTGCCATCCAGCTTGCCGCTGCCGATATTGGGATTACCGGTGGGATCGATCTTCTGACAGAGCATGAATCCGGTTACCGCCAATTGATCCACTTCATTAACGACAACGTTTTTCATGGCTTTGACTTCGTGCAGAAAGGATTTGCCCACATGCACACGATCGGCATCGCCTGCCTGCAGCATCAGTTTACGGGTGCTCCACTCGGGTACGTATTTGACGAAGGCGGTTTTCAGTTTGGGTTTCGGGCCCCAATACCCCTCAAACCGTTCAAACACAAACTGTTTGGAGGTTTCCCACAATTTCAGTTTGTAGGGGGCGGTTCCGTTGGCGATTTTTTGCAGCGGTTCTTTGCCTTCCGGGGGTTTGTTGTACTTGGCGGCATTGGCAATATTGCCGTCCCAACAGCCCTGAGCGATGGCCCATTCTTTGTCGATGATGACCGAGGCGGAATAGGACAAAATACCCAATAGCGGCGGATAAGCGCTGGGCAGGTGCATAATGACCTGGTCACCGTTGACCTCGATGCTTTGATCGATTTTTTCAAAAATACCTGCAATAATTTTGCCGCCTTTATTTGTGTTGCCCACACCGGTGAGCGCCTCCAAATGTTTCGCATATCGTCCAGATTTTGCCTGACCCGGCATTGTCGTAGCATTTGGCTGGATCGAGGCTGGCCACCGTCCCGATATCCGCCAACACGAAAGTATCTGGACTTTTAGCTACGGCCTGGACCATAAATCCCGCCGCCATAAAAAGCACAACCACACCTATTACAATAGTCCATCTTTTCATCGGATCCCTCCTTTGCTATTTGTTTGATGTTGCAAACCATGCCCCTTTTGCTTTGAAGCTCCCCGCAGCAAGCTACGGGTAATCTTCCCCCGTAAGGAATTCTGTCTAATTTTTTTATTCGCTCTCTATTGCGGTTCAACTCGCTCAATTTAGATATCTGTTTCATGCCGACTTGTAAATATGTAAGTAGCCGTTCACGGGTTCAAAGGTTCAAGGTTGGATCTTATCCAAATCCCACAAGAACTTGACGCACAAGCCGAATTCCTTTTATATTCTATTCATAATAAATTCTAATCAGATAGTGCCCATCCATCAATAAATAATGGCACTCTAAAGTGTCCAATTCAGAAATGCGGATTTTTTGTGTTGGACAAGGCCGCACAAGGGTTTGCGGTGAGGCGTACTCCGTGTACGTCGCAACCGGAAAGCTGCGGAGAACGCCGTACAACGCCAAAAAGACCATTTATGGATGGACACCAGATAGGATTCCCATGAAACTACTCATAGCCAATCGAAGTGAAATTGCCGTGCG
>CAZHAH010000180.1:0-11809 GCA_964530095.1 uncultured Desulfobacteraceae bacterium
GTATGGACCGGGCTGATTTTTATCGGCATTTTGTTGCTACTGAAAATGGTGGTATCGCTTCCGTTTAGTATTTATGACACATTTGTGATCGAAAACCGTTTCGGTTTTAATCGAACCACAAAGGGCACTTTTGCGCTCGATTTGATTAAAAGCCTGGCCTTGGCGATTCTGCTCGGCGGACCCCTCCTGGCAGGCATTCTGGCCTTTTTTGAATATACCGGTGCTTACGCCTGGCTCTATTGCTGGGGGGCCGTCACCATTTACATGCTCGTGGTTCAATACGTAGCCCCGACGTGGATTTTACCCCTGTTTAACAAATTTGATCCGATTGAGGAGGGGCCTCTAAAAATTGCAATCCTCTCTTACGCCCGCTCCATTCAGTTTCCCTTAAAAAACGTTTATGTCATGGACGGCTCAAAGCGCTCCACCAAATCAAACGCTTTTTTCACCGGATTCGGAAGACATCGACGCATTGTTCTCTTTGACACTTTGATCAAACAACATACGATTGCGGAACTATTGGGCATCCTGGCCCACGAAATGGGTCATTACAAAAAAAAGCATCTCCTTGTGATGCTCATACTGGGGATTGCGGAAACCGGACTGACCTTTTTTTTGCTTTCCTTTTTTATTTCCTACGCGAAGCTTTTTGAAGCCTTTTACATGGATCAAGTGTCTGTTTACGCCGGTATGATTTTTTTCGGGATGCTCTACAGCCCGATCGTCTTTTTTCTCGGTCTTTTCACACAGATGATATCACGTAAAAATGAGTATGCAGCGGACCGGTTTGCCATAAAGACGACGGGCGACTCCCAATCTTTGGCGATGGCACTTAAGAAGCTCTCGGTTGACAATCTGTCCAATCTTCTTCCTCACCCTCTGTATGTGTTTCTAAACTATTCCCATCCACCGGTACTGGAGCGGCTGAAAGCAATCAAAGACGTAAACCTTTAACCTCAAATGGGCACAAATAATAGCATTGATGATCTCGCAAGTCGCGAATTCAAGTATAGATGGCAAAGAGGAAGTCGGCATGCATTTTGATTTGGTTGTTCACAACGGCACCGTTTTGACGGTCAACCCGGCTTTTGATACGATTGAAGACGGTATCGTCTGTATCCGAAATGGAAAAATCGAAAGCCTTTTCCCCCGCAAAGACGATTCTCCGCTTCCGGGGGCGCAAAAATTTCTCGATGCCAAAGGCGGCATCATCATGCCCGGCCTGATCAATACCCACACCCATCTCCCGATGACCCTCTTCAGAGGTCTGGCCGATGACCTGCCCCTCGACGTCTGGCTCAATAAACACATTTTTCCGGCCGAAGGAAGATACGTCAATCCGGAGAACGTGAGGCTCGGCGCAGAACTGGGCTGTGCCGAAATACTACTGGCCGGCACCACTACGGTTTGTGACGGCTATTTTCTCGAAGATGAGGTGGCCGCTGCAGTGCTTGCCTCAGGAATGCGGGCCATCCTGGGTCAGGGGGTGATTGATTTTCCGGCCCCCGGCGTGCCGGACCCATCCGGCAACGTGGAAGTGGCTGTTGTCTTTGCCAAAAAGTGGCACGATGTCTCACCTCTGATTAGCCCGTCTGTATTTTGTCACTCCCCCTATACCTGCTCTGAAGAAACGTTAAGAAAGGCCAAAAGGGCCGCAAGTTCGCTGGACGTCCTTTTCCAGATCCATGTAGCGGAAACACAAAATGAGTCGACCCAAATTCCTTCTCAAAATCGGGAATCTCCGTTTGCGTACCTGAACCGGATCGGCATTCTGGATCAGAACACCCTTTTGGTCCATGCCGTGTGGGCCGATGACCATGATGTCGAACTCATTGCCGCGTCGGGTGCAAAGATTTCTCACACTCCGGAAAGCAACATGAAGCTGGCTTCCGGAATTGCACCGGTTTCCCGGTTTCTGGATTCTGACATTACCGTCGGCCTCGGCACAGACGGGTGCGCCAGCAACAACAACATGGATCTTTTTCAGGAATTAGACACGGCCGCAAAGCTGCACAAAGTCAGCACGCTGAATCCGACTGTGACGGATGCTCGAACCGTATTGCAAATGGGAACTATCGGCGGGGCCAGGACTATCGGCCTTCAAAAGTTTACCGGCTCGCTTGAGCCCGGCAAGCAGGCCGATCTGATCATCATAGACACCCATAAGCCTCATCTTGTCCCCTTGTACAATCCCGTTTCCCAGATTGTCTATGCGGCTGGTGGAGCAGATGTGAAAGATGTCATCGTTTCAGGTAAGATAATTGTCCGTAACCGAGAGGTGCTCACTCTGGACGTGGAAAACATTATCGAAGAGGTGGCGTCCCTTGCCAAAGTGATCGGAGCCGCTTGAAGTTAAAAGAAGCTTTTTATTCGCCTTCGAACTCAGTTAGGGTAAATATGTTATACCCCTCGATCTTCTCCCGGCCTTTCAGATCGGGCAGTTCCACCACAAAAGCACATTCAATCACCTCGCCCCCCAGTTTTTCAACCAGCTTTATTGCGGCCGCGATGGTTCCACCGGTTGCGATCAGATCGTCGATGATCAAAACCTTTTCACCGGCGGCAATGGCATCGACATGCATCTCAACCACATTTTCACCGTATTCCAGGGAATAGGCTTCACCGATCGTCGTATAGGGCAGCTTTCCCTTTTTTCTTACGGGGATAAATCCGATATGCAGTTGGTAAGCCAGCACGGCACCGAAGAGAAACCCCCGGGCATCGATTCCGACGATCTTATCGATTTTCTGGTCTTTGTAACGTCTGTAAAACCGGTCGCAAGTTTCCTTAAATACATCCGGATCCTGAAGCAGTGTTGTGATATCTCTGAACATGACCCCTTCAATGGGCCAGTTGGGAACCGTCCTTATCTTCTCATTGAGCTCCATGGTCATCTCCTTATTTTCGGGATAGCGGTTAAGAGGAGTTTTTTGACTTTTTCGGCATTGCGGTTGAAAACGCTGAGGATTTCCTCCCATGAAACCGGCGCCTCATCCTCTTTCCAGCAGTCGTAATCGGTCGACATTGCGATCACGGCGTAAGGGATTCCGGCCTCATTAGCCAGAATCGCCTCCGGGGCTACGGACATGTTGATCACATCAGCCCCCCAGATTCTGAACATATTTGATTCTGCACGGGTTGAAAATCTGGGGCCTTCGATGGTGATAACCGTACCGACGTCATGGGTCGCAAAACCCAGTGCTTGCGATGTTTCGATCAGCACATTTCTTAAGTCAGTATCAAAAGGATCCGCCATTGCCGTGTGTTTGGCCCCATCTTCAAACGACTCATGGAACGTTATTTTTCGGTGGCGGGTGAAATCGATGAACTGATCCAAGATGACAAAATCACCTCTTCCGATTTCCTCACGCAGACTCCCGCAAGCGGTTGTGGCAAGGATGTGGGTCACCCCCTGCTCCTTGAGGGCCGCAATGTTGGCCCTATAGTTTACGGCCGTTGGGCTAAGTTGGTGCGCCCTGCCGTGCCGGGCCAAAATGACCACATCCGTTTCTTCGATATTTCCGATGATCAAAGGAGAAGACGGTTTTCCGTATGCTGTATCAACACTGATCTCATCCGCATTCTGAATGATTTGTGGATCATCTAAGCCCGAACCCCCGATTATGCCAAGTTTCACCATCGATCTCTTCCTCCTCTCATGTCAAAATTTTGTCGACCGACTTAAGCATTTTTTCAGGGTGAAGTCAAGGTGAGCGGGTCGCATAGCTTCCAATTCTGTCTTGCTTTACCCGCTGAAGAAAGGTAAGGAAGTGGGATGGGGGTTCGCCCCTAACCGGGCCAATGCGTTAGGAATAATCTTTGTTTTGTGAAAGGATGACTGGATGAAAGTAGACGGAAATGACCTTCGCCCTATTTGGCTGGATCAAGATCAAAGTACGCTAAAAATCATTGACCAGCGGCGCTTGCCCCATGAACTGGTTATCGAAAATATTACGACTGTTGATGCCGTCATTTTCGCGATCAAAGATATGATGGTCAGAGGCGCGCCCCTGATCGGCGTAACCGCCGCTTACGGGGTGTATTTGGCTGCCTTAAATGCCGCAAAGTCAGGTGTATTTGAAGACCATTTTGTATCCGAATGTGAAAAAATCAAAGCCGCTCGACCGACGGCCGTCAACCTCGTTTGGGCCGTTGACAGGGTCTTGGGTGCCATCACGGAAGCCGATACTCTATCCGCCAAAGTTGAGGCGGCTTTAAAGGAAACCCGGCAAATCGAAGCCGAAGAGGTCCAAAACTGTCGCAAAATAGGGCAACACGGCGTGTCGCTGATTGAAAAGATCAGCCAATCCAAGGGAGGCGATACCGTAGACGTGCTTACCCACTGCAATGCCGGCTGGCTGGCCTGCATCGAGTACGGCACCGCCACAGCCCCAATCTATGCTGCCTTTGAAAAGGGATTTGATATCCATGTGTGGGTGGACGAAACCCGACCGCTCAACCAGGGCGCACGCCTGACGGCCTGGGAGTTGGGGAAACACGGGGTCAAGCATACCGTTGTTGCCGATAACGCCGGAGGGCATCTCATGCAGCACGGTCGCGTCGATCTTGTCATTGTCGGTTCCGACCGCACAACCCGTACCGGCGATGTGGCCAATAAGATCGGAACCTATCTGAAGGCCGTGGCCGCCAGGGATAACGGCATCCCTTTTTATGCCGCCCTCCCTTCCAGTACCATCGATTGGCAGCTCAAAGACGGTCTTCGGGATATCCCGATAGAAGAACGCAACCCGGATGAAATCAGGTACATCAAGGGACTACATCAAGGACAGACCACTGAAGTCTTACTCCCCCCGGCCGACAGCCCGGCCGGGAATTTTGCCTTTGATGTGACTCCGGCGCGATTGGTAACCGGACTGATCACCGAAAGAGGCATTTGCGCTGCATCCGAGGCGGGTATCAGGCGACTATTTCCGGAAAAAAGTTGACTTCTCTTGAGATAAGCCCTTAAATCAATCGTATGTTGTCAGCGCTTGAAAAAAAAATCATCGCCTCTATTCAGGCAGATATCCCCATCACCTCACATCCTTACGTGAAAATCGCTCAAAAACTGAAAATCTCCGAAGAAGAACTCCTTGAAATGCTGCAAGATCTCTGCCGCCGGGGTGTCATCCGTCGCTTTGGGGCAACGATTCGACATCAGAAATCGGGATTTGAAGCCAATGCCATGGTTGCCTGGAAAGTCGGTGAGGATCGAATCGAAAAAGCCGGGCGCCAGCTGGCTTCGTTTCGAGAAGTTTCACACTGTTACTGGCGCCCGCCCAACGGGGATTGGCCGTATAATCTCTATACCATGATTCATGCCAATGACGAGCAGGCATGCCGGGATCTGGCCGCAAAAATGTCGGCCAAGACGGCCATCGGTACTTACGTCCTTCTGTTCAGCCGCCAAGAATTAAAAAAAACATCCATGCAGTACTTCTCCCTTGAAGCGTGATACTCCTCATATCCTGTTAATCAATCCCTGGATCCACGACTTTGCCGCCTACGATTTCTGGGCCAAACCCTTAGGGCTCTTGATGCTGGCCGGTATCCTGCGTTCACACGGTTTCAATATCTCTTATGTCGATTGTCTTGATCGGTTTCATCCCAGAGAAACGCGCATTGCCGCTCGCGGCAAACAAGGCCGGGGGGCCTATCGAAAAACCCTTATACCCAAACCCAAGCGGTTGGAGGATATTCCTCGCAATTATTCACGTTACGGCATCAGACCCGATTGGCTCCGGGCCGATCTTTCAACCATCCCCACACCCCACCTTGTTCTCATGACTTCTTTGATGACCTATTGGTATCCCGGTGTGCAGGAAACCGTCCGGGTGGTGAGGGAAATTTTCCCCGATACCCCGATTGTCCTGGGAGGAATCTATGCCGGTCTTTGCCGGACCCACGCCGAAAAGCATGCCGGAGTCGACCGGGTCATAACCGGCCCGGGTGAGGATCGGATTCTGAGGCTTATTTCGCAATATACCGCTTTTAGGGTCCATTACAGATCATCCGCATTTGATGCGCATGACCCGGATACCTATCCCTATCCGGCATTTGATCTGCAGCACCGCATGACTTATATTTCACTTCTCACTTCCAAAGGCTGTCCCTTTGAATGCGCCTATTGCGCATCTCACCTGCTAAACCCCGTAAAAATGCGCCGCAGCCCGGATTCGGTGGTAGAAGAAATTTGCTACTGGAACAAAGATTACGGCCTAACCGATTTTGCCTTTTATGACGACGCGCTTCTTTTTGAAGCTCACAAGCATGCCATTCCGCTTTTGGAAAAAATCATCGCCACCAGGCTCCGGATACGTTTTCACACCCCCAATGCACTTCACATCCGCTGGATATCTAAAAAAACCGCCCGGCTGATGTTTAAGGCCGGTTTTGATACACTGCGTCTCGGTCTTGAAAGCGGTGCTTTTGAAGGGCGGCAAGACTTAGACCGCAAAGTGACTCAGAGTGAATTTCAGCGGGCGGTTTCGGATCTTAAAGCGGCTGGTTTTCGAAAAAACCAGCTGGGAGCCTATCTCCTGATAGGCCTACCCCATCAAAAAATTTCCGACGTGGAGATGTCAATAAATATGGTGAAGGAAAGCGGCCTAACACCGGTCCCCGCTTATTATTCCCCTATTCCCCATACGGCCTTATGGGAAAAAGCGGTTGCCGCCTCCCGCTATGATCTCGAATCAGATCCGATCTTTACCAACAATGCGATCATGCCCTGCCAGAAGGAACCATTTTCCTGGCAAAACATCACTTCTCTTAAAAAAGCAGCTGAATAATCTTTTTGTAGGCGTTAACAGGTTCAGCTTCTGTTTTCAGGCCTCAAGCTTCGTACGGCCGCGCCGGCTCGCCACATTTCGGAATTCTTGATTTCATCCAGTTCTTTTTGCAGCCGCTCACGATAATCGGGTGCACTGTTGGCCTCAAGCACAATTCGGGGTTCCTCGCCTGAAACGACTTTTTCATAAAGCTCTTCGAACACCGGTACCACGGCCTCCCGGAATCGGTGCCGCCAGTCAAGCGCGCCTCTCTGGGCCGTCGTGCTGCAGTTGGCATACATCCAATCCATACCGTTTTCAGCCACAAGCCGGATCAGACTCTGAGTCAACTCCTCTACGGTTTCATTAAATGCCTCACTGGGTGTGTGTCCATGTTTGCGAAGCAGATTATACTGCGCCTCCATGACACCGGCCATGCAGCCCATCAAGACACCCCTTTCGCCGGTCAGATCACTGTGGACCTCCTTTTCGAAGGTGGTCGGAAAAAGGTAGCCCGATCCGATGGCGACCCCCAGGGCGAGGCTTCTCTCCAGCGCCCTCCCGGTGTAATCCTGGAATATGGCGTAACTCGAATTGATTCCACTCCCTTCCAAAAAATTGGAGCGCACCGTTCGGCCCGAACCTTTGGGTGCCACCATGATCACATCCAGATTTTGCGATGGAATCACGCCTGTTTGCTCTTTGTAGACGATCGCAAATCCATGCGAAAAATAAAGTGCATCCCCTTCTCTCAAATACGGCTTGATATTGGGCCACGTGGCCACTTGTCCGGCATCCGAAACCAAAAACTGGACAATGCTTCCCCGCTCGGTGGCTTCTTCTAAGGGGAAAAGGGTTTCACCAGGAACAAACCCATCATCTAATGCGCGCTGCCAGGAAGGACCACCTTCCCTTTGACCGACAATCACCCTGATCCCGTTATCCCTCATATTCAGAGCCTGACCCGGCCCCTGTACGCCATATCCAAGTATCGCAACGGTCTCCGTCTCAAGGACCTCGCGCGCTTTTTCCAAAGAAAATTCTTGTGTGGTAACGACATCCTCTATCACACCACCGAAATCGATCTTTGCCATGTTATCTCCTTTTCTCTATTATTTAAAAAAACACTCATTGATGAACTCGTAGAAAACCCGATTTAGACGGTTTCGTAAAAAGTTCAAATTCAAGGCATGCAAATTTTGTAATCATGAGGCGTACTTATCGTACGTTGAATGATTACGAAATGCAGCATAACGCAGAAGTTGGGCTTTTTACGAAACCGTCAATTGGGTTCTCGGAAAAGCGCGACTGTCCCCGTGCGCGCAATTTTTTTAATACCCAGCGGTTTTAACAAATCAATCAAAGCGGTCAGCTTGTCCTCCGTACCGGAGACTTCAATGATGTAATGCTCAAGTCCCACGTCGACCACCTTGCATCTGAAAATATCCACGATTCTTAAAATTTCAGCCCGCTGCTCAGGGCTGGCTTTAATACATATAAGGGCCATCTCGCGTTTAACGGCTTCTTTTCCCGAAAGATCACGCAGTTTGATGACGTTAACCAGTTTGCGTAATTGCTTCATGATTTGCTCAAGCGCGGGCAGATCGGCTTTGGTTACCAGGGTAATTCTGGAAACCTCAGAATCGACTGTCGGAGCCACACAGAGGCTTTCAATATTGTAGCCTCGACCGCTGAACAAACCCGCTACCCGCGAGAGTACTCCGGGCTGATTATCAACCAGCATGGTTAGAACATGCTTTTCATTGTCCATGATGTATTCCTCATTCGCATGCAAACCCGTGAACGGTTACAATAATTTAGACCAGCAGCATTTCCGTTATGGGCGCTCCGGCCGGAACCATTGGATAGACACCTTCTTCCGGTTCTACCACGAAATCCATGATAACGGGTTTTGAACTGCTTAGCCCCTTATCAATCACCGCTTCGACTTCCTCCGGTTTTATCGCCCGCAAACCGACGGCGCCGTATGCTTCGGCCAGTTTGACAAAGTCGGGCGCACCATCCATACAGGTACAGGCATACTCCTTGTCAAAAAAAAGCTCTTGCCATTGGCGCACCATACCGAGATAGCCGTTATTGAGAATGGCAATCTTCACCGGAAGATTGCATTGTACCGCGGTGGCCAGCTCCTGGATGTTCATTTGAATACTCCCGTCTCCGGCAATATCGATAACCGTTTTCCCCGGAAAGGCTGCCTGTGCGCCAATGGCAGCCGGCAATCCGAACCCCATGCAGCCCAATCCACCCGAGGTGACGAAATGATTGGGGTAATTAAAATGATAATATTGCGCCGCCCACATCTGGTTTTGTCCTACCTCAGTGGTAACAATGGCCTCCCCTTTGGTGAGTTCGTACAATTTCTCCACCACAAACTGCGGCTTGATGATCTTGTCCTGATGGTAGGCCAGCGGTTTGGTTGACTGCCACTCTTCAATTTGGCGAAACCAGGGTCCCCGTTTTTCCTCAAACCGCTTGCGTCGATCTTCCTTAAGCAGCCGGTTAAGGTATGTGAGGGCTATTTTACAATCCCCCACAATCGGGATGGTGACCGAAATCGTCTTGCGAATAGAAGTCGGATCAATGTCGATGTGGACCACTTTAGCTTTCGATGCAAATTCGTCTATCTTTCCCGTAACCCGGTCATCAAAACGGACACCAATGGCGATTAAAAGGTCACATTCCGACGAAGACATATTGGCGCGATAGGTCCCATGCATTCCGATCATTCCCAGCCATAAGGGATCTTTTGCAGGAAAGGCTCCCAGCCCCATCAGTGTGGCCGTAACCGGTGCCTGAATTTTCCTGGCAAAAGCGGTCAGCTCTTTGGAGGCTTTCGACAGAATTACACCTCCCCCTGCAAAAACGAGCGGTTTCTTGGCCTTTCGAATGAGCTCTGCGACCTTCTGCAGTTGCTTTCCATTGGGTTTGTAAGTCGGGTTATATGATTTGAGATGGACCTTTTTGACCGGTTTATAGTTGATCGTCGCCTGCATGACATCTTTGGGGAGATCGATCAAAACAGGACCCGGCCGCCCCGAACCGGCAATATAGAACGCCTCCTTGATTGTTTTGGCGAGTTCTCCAATTTGGGTCACAAGATAATTATGCTTGGTAATCGGCCGTGTGATTCCAACGATATCGACTTCTTGGAAGGCGTCATTGCCGATAAGCTGGGTCGGAACCTGCCCGGTAAGAATGACCAGCGGAACCGAATCCATATACGCCGAAGCGATTCCGCTGACCGTATTGGTCGCTCCCGGTCCCGATGTCACCAGACACACACCCACGCGCCCGGAAGTCCTGGCATAGGCGTCAGCCGCATGCACCGCGCCTTGCTCATGGCGAACGAGAATATGACGGATATCGGTTTTAACCAGCGCGTCATAAATATCGATCACGGCACCCCCCGGAAACCCGAAGATGACATCGACCCCTTCCTGCTTCATTGTTTCCATTAATATTTGCGAACCTTTGAGTTTAATGGTCATCACCCCCCTCTATAATAATCGAAATTGGTTTCTGTTCATATGTTATAGCCTTCTTTCATCGGCTGCCAATGACGGATTCTGCTTTAAATATTCAATCCGATTGAGGCCGTTAAGATAGGCCTTTGCGCTAGCCGTAATAATATCCGGATCCGTTCCCTTGCCCAAAACCACTAATCCATTCTCTTTAAGACGGACCGTCACCTCACCTTGGGCATCCATGCCGCCCGTAATCGAGGTGACCGAAAACCGCAGAAGCTTGCATTGGGTGGCGGTAACCTTGGCTATGGTGTTATAGGTCGCATCGATCGGACCGACACCAAATCCGGCACCCAATTTTTCAGAACCGTTGACCAGCAATTTGACCGTTGCGGTGGGGACGGCCACATTACCGCTGACGACGTTTAAGTATAGCAACTGAAATACATCCGGAATGCGGAGAATTTCTTCGGCCACAAGGGCTTCGATATCCTCAGTCACGATTTCTTTGCGTTTGTCACTCAATTCCTTAAATTTTTGAAACACATGCTTTACCTCATCCGGCGTCAGGTCATAGCCCAACTCGTTGAGCTTCTGCTGGAACGCATGCCTCCCGGAATGCTTCCCCAACACCAATCGGTTGGAGGCCAGGCCAATCGTTTCCGGCTCCATGATTTCATAAGTCATCCGGTTCTTTAAAACGCCGTCTTGGTGAATCCCGGCTTCATGAGCGAAAGCATTGGCGCCCACAATCGCTTTATTCGGCTGGACGACGATTCCGGTAATCATCGAAACCAGTCTGCTGATCGGGTATATTTCGCGCGTATCAATCGCTGTAGACATCCCAATAAGATTCTTACGCGTATGCAGCCCCATCACCAATTCTTCCAAAGAGGTGTTCCCGGCCCTCTCCCCGATTCCGTTAATCGTTACTTCAGCCTGACGCGCCCCGGCTTTGAGACCGGCCAACGTGTTGGCCGTGCCCAATCCCAAATCATTGTGGCAGTGAACGCTGATAACCGCTTTATGGATATTGGGCGTGTGTTCCCGGATATAACCGATAAGCTCGGTATACTCCTCCGGCATGGTATATCCGACCGTATCTGGAATGTTGATTGTCGTTGCGCCTGCTTCGACGGCTGCTTCGAATACACGACAAAGAAAATCCCAGTCACTGCGAGTGGCATCTTCGGCCGAAAATTCCACGTTTTCGGTCATCGTTTTGGCATATTTGATCGAATCGACAATTTGCTGAATCACTTCCTCCCGGCTCATTTTCAGCTTATGCTGCAAGTGGATATCCGATGTTGCCAGAAATGTATGTAACCTCGGATGGGCGGCGTTCTCAATAGCAGCCCAGGCCTTATCGATATCCACTTTGGATGCCCTGGCCAGAGCGGTTACCTCTACGTTCCGGACCTTTTGACTGATGGTTTTAACCGCCTCAAAATCTCCGGGAGAAGCCGCCGGAAAACCCGCTTCAATTGCATCTACCCCAAGTTTTTCCAGCTGGGTGGCCAGACGCAGCTTCTCGGCAACGTTCATGCTTGCGCC
>CAZHAH010000181.1:0-11661 GCA_964530095.1 uncultured Desulfobacteraceae bacterium
GATCCACCGGATTTAGCTGATCACTCGGCATAATCCGGGACTCGGCATTATGACGGTAATCGGGCACGGGAAGGTCTTCGATTTTCTTTGATTTGTTGTATAACTCCCATGGAATACCCAGAACGACCGGACCGGTGGTGCTGAAAAAATGGTTCGGCATGTAAACACCCCCGGCCGTCATCGTTCCCCCCAGCATGGTTCCGGCTTCGATAACAGCGGTTTTTACTCCAGCCCTTGCAGCCTGCAGCGCCGCGATATGCCCGGCCGTTCCTCCGCCCGCAATGACGACATCGACTGAATCCTTAACGTCTTTCATTGTCTGATCACTTCCGTACTGTATTCATACATCAGATGATGGTCGTACCATGCATGGGATTACCGAATTCGGTTTATCCATTAATAAAACTATTGTCACTCAATCGCTCCAATAATACCTATTTCCGGTTGGGAAATAGTCGCGATCCCTGAATTATTCGAATTACCATCTTAATCAAGGAATTCTTTCAACCACTCCTTGGTATCAAGAGATTCTGTGGACAGTTCGAAGGGCCGGCCGGCATCCCTAAACTTATTCTCCAACCCCGCCTCGATTCCATCACTCCAGGCATAACCCCGGTGATAAGAATTGATATAAAGGATCTTGAATGCACTATCATTCGCCGCTAGTCCGTTTACGGCGCAAAATAAAAGCACAACTCCAAGCACCGCCAAAAAGATAGTAAGTTTTCGTAGGGTCATGGCGTCGGCTCCGATTGGTGGTTGACTATTGAGAAGCAGATTGTAATTTCTTTTGGCCCTTTGACGGATGCGGATTTTTACCCATAGGCGTGCTGAGTTTGGATCTTGTCTTCGATCTGACCCGATTGCTCAGCTAATATTCGGACCATGGACATCTGCACCCTAACACGCTTTGGAGCTCCAGCATCCTCGACTTTTGCAACGTTGGGGTAACTTGACCTTGCCACAAACACCTTCTGATTTCAAGTTTTTCCTAAGATCCATTGATAAACAAGGAGGTTAGAGCTAATTATAATTCCTGAAAGAAGCCTGAACATGAAGCTTACAAGTAAAGCTTGCAAGTAACGCTTACAAAAGCACATAAATGGGAACGCTTGTGCAGAAAGTGCATGGGGAAAACGATCACTTTTCATTTGTACCTCTTGGATACTGCTGAAGTATGCTTTATAGGTACGAGACTGTTTTGGGGGGATGTCTCGCAGTTATTTCTGAATCAAAGGAAAGTAAGATGTGTGGGGCGTTGGGCAAGCGGGCCGACAGACTGAATAATGCCGTAAAATATATGTTGACATCGTAAATTAAACAGCATAATTACGCATTATGAAAAAAATAGCGCTGAAATATCGAGCATTATCGGATCGATTGCCTGGCTTGGACGCCAGACGAATTGTGATTATCACCGGCGCGCGACAAACCGGAAAAACGACACTTTCAAAAAAGATTTATCCGAATTTGAGATACATTAATCTGGACGCGGTGGAAAACCGGGAGGCCTTAAGAACAATGCCCACAGCGGCCTGGGCGCTATCTGTTGGAAATGCCATTGTCGATGAAGCACAAAAGGCACCTGAAATTTTTGACAAGGTTAAATTCGCTTATGACGAAGGTGGCGTCACTTTTACGGTACTAACCGGGTCAAGCCAGATCCGGCTGCTTAAAAAGATCAGGGAGTCGCTCGCGGGAAGGGCCTTTTTTTACGAACTCTGGCCTCTCATGCAATGTGAACTCAATGCCCCATGGACGGTAGCAAATTCTCCGGTACCATTGCTCAATGATTTGCTGTTATGCGAGTCGACATCCCAAATCCTTTCTGATGTGCCGCCTGTGTTACTCGATTCGGATGCATTGATATATCAGCAGGCCGAAGATTACATACTTGACTGGGGCGGCATGCCTGCCCTGCTGCCGCTTGGAGTGGAAGAGCGTTGGGAATGGCTTAAAAACTTCGGGTACACTTATTTAGAGCGAGATCTCGCGGATTTAGCCAGACTGGACGATTTGAGTCCATTCCGCAGATTCCAGAAATTGTCCGCACTTCGCTCCGGAATGCTGTTGAATTACTCTGATTTGGCTCGCGACACCGGAATCAGTGTCGATACGGCCAGAAGATACCTGGAATATCTCAGGCTTTCATACCAAACGATTTTACTTCAGCCCTACAGACGCAATGTTACCAGTTCGGTGATCAAAACTCCCAAAATTTATTGGACAGATATAGGTGTATTCAGACAGCTGACCGGGTACAAAGGCGAACTCTCCGGGCAGGTTTATGAAAGCATGGTCGTCGCTGAAATCGTCAAGTGGGTTCGAACCCGGGGTTTAGACTTAGGCATTTATTTTTACCGGACAAGATCAGGTATGGAGGTTGATCTGGTGATTGAAACCTCATCAGGTTTACTGGGGATCGAGATTAAATCGCGTGCTCTCCTTGCCCCTAAGGATATCCGCCCCATGAAAATCCTTGCTGAACACTTGCGCAAAAACTGGATTGGTGGGCTGGTGGTTTACACTGGTGATGAAATCAAACGTGTGGGGCCACACGGAATATGGGCGGTCCCTTCCAAACGGTTGCTTCAGCCACCAGTGCCTATTCGGTAAACACTGGCAACAAAGTGCGAAACATCCTATAATTTTCCGGTTTGTGATTTGGGGCATTGATTCTAAAACAGCTTAAACCCGTACAGCGGCTAATGGGAAAATGAAATATCTGCGGAGGTTCATAATCGTTCCTCTCATGCAAATACCAGCTTATCTTCTTCCGGGATGGACGTCACAACGTTGGCAATGTTTTGCCTAAACAAATCTTCCACGGTCTTTTGAGGCGCATCTTGGTGATCGGATTCTATAAAGCCAACCGGTGGCATGATGCCCACCCAGGCATTTCTCTGCGAATTCTTCGCCGCATAGAGCCCTTGATCTGCTATTTCATACTTTATTGGTTTTGTACTAGAACGGCTTGAAATTGTCAATATAGTATGGATAACTAACTGATAATAAAGAGTTTAACTGTTAATACCTGATCTCGGACACCTATTGCTGGGGATGTTTTAGGCAATTCGCGGAGAGAAGGGAGTGGCAGGATCAATTAATATTTCAGATAATGGTCTGTGGTGGAATGCGGACCGATATATTCCTTTTGGTAGGACCACAGTTCACGGAATTTATCTCTCAAAATTGGCCAGAGCTGGTTGGCGAGATAACTCAATGATCGGACACTTAGACACTTTATAACCAAAACAACGGATACCGGCGGTTTTTGGGGATATTGTTTACCAAAAGTGCAACAATCATCATAATAACCGCTCCCAAACAAGCAGGCATAACTGCATAGAAATAACCAAGATCATGAATCTTCTGGCTTCCGATTACCGCAATTAATGCCGTAGCCCCTCCGGGCGGATGAAGAGTTTTCGTCGCATGCATAATGGCAATTGCCGTTGCTACAGCGACCGCCGCTGAAAGCCACATATGGCTATTAAATAACTGATAGGAGGCTACTCCTGTTATGGCTGAGAAGAAATGTCCGCCAATTAGGTTTCTGGGTTGAGCTAACGGACTTTCTATTGCCCCATAAATGAGAACTGCCGAAGCGCCAAAAGAGCCAATTATCATGACTAAATCCGTCTGTCCGAGGATGTTGTAATGAGCATATGCAACAGCTGTAATACCGAAAAAAGCACCGACCCAGGACCAAATGATTTCAAATAAACTTACCAGCGGGGGGCTTTTTTTTACGCCTTTCATTTTATTTAAGTAATTCATAAAACATCCCCATCTGCCTATAAAAAAAACATAAGCGGTATAGCTATCAGTTAACATTAATCGGGCCGTCAATGACGTCGACCCATATTTGTAATTAGATGTCGCGGTTCGCCTCAACAGGATTTTTTTCTGCAATCACGATGGTGATATTGTCTTTACCCCCGGTATCCAGAGCTGCCTGAACAAGGGATCTAGCTTTGGTTTCCAGATTGGTTTTGGCCTCTAAAAGAGAAGTTATGTGTTCGTTGCCTATCGCTTTGTGCAGGCCGTCGGTGGTGAGAACTATCAGATCTTCATCCGTAAACAACTGACGGCCCGTTTCCGGCTCGCAGATTCCGCAGCCGACACATTGATCCATTACGTGTCGAGAGTAGTGGGTGGGGACCTGCTCTGGTGTGATTTCACCTTCTTCAAGCAGGAACCGGGCGAACGTCTGATCTTCAGTTATCTGAATCAACTGTCGATCATGCAGCACATATAGCCGACTGTCTCCCACATGCACCCAATATGCGAATCCTTCGCGCAGCAGAACACAGATAAGTGTTGTCCCCATTCCTTCAAGGTCGGGATCACTCTCGGCCTCGTTATAGATCGCAAGATCCACTTCCTGCACCAAAGCTGCAAGCTGTTTCTGCTCCTCGCCTCTGGGCACCTCATGTATGCCTGCCAGCCTGCCCCTTACGATTTCAGCGGCATAATCACCGGCGACTTCACCGCCCAGGCCATCGGCGACCGCCAGCAGAATGGAATCATCTTTAAGTTTCTTGACCAAATATCGATCTTCGTTCGCCTTTCTAACCCATCCGATGTGGGTGGCTGCGAGGATGTTAATATTATCAATGGATTCAGCGGTCACTTCTCCGCCCGGATTTTGGTCACATTTCATAAACTCCCCGCAATTTCGCTTATCAGGCTTCATTGATCTGCTTCTTTTTTGTGTCGGAATCTAAAAAAAATTCCTAAGAACAAATGAATAGCGAATTTATTTATCCAGAGAATCGGTTGCTCTAAGATCGATTCCCAATTCCTTGGCTTCGTTACCGAATTTCTCCAACAGGCGTCGAAGTGCCTGATGGTTTTCATCCTTGCATGACAAGAAGATCGTAGCTGTTTTTCGGTTGTCCATATCCGGATGTTTATACGGCGGCCCAATTTCTTCAGATAACGATCGGAGGTCCGCCAAGACCTTACCCACATTCTGGTATCTTTTGTTCGGGTCACGGCAGCAGGCCTTTAGAATGAAGCGACGCAACTGTTCCGGCAGATCTGTGACCCTTTGGCCCGGATCGGGGATATCCTTATCGATGTGCATTTTCATCAGAGCACCGGCGCTTTCCTCAGGATAGGGTCTTTGCCCTGTTAGGATCTCGTAAGCGGTAATTCCCAAGGCATAAATATCGCTCCTTTCATCCGCCGGCTCACCATCGAACAGTTCAGGAGCCATGTAGGGGAGAGCACCACCGAAAAAATAATCATCGGTACCGGGGGGACAGGCTATTCCGAAGTCGAATATTTTCACCCGGTCATTCCGCTGAACGAAAATGTTGGCCGTATTTATGTCCCGATGAATGATCCCCTTGCGGTGAGCATAATCCAAACCCGAACAGATCTGCATTAGGAAGTCAGCCGCCAACATTGGCGGAATCTTTTTTAGACGCGTGAGCAACTCACACAACGATTCACCCTCAAGGTATTCCATGATGATAAAAACCGTCTTAAACCGTTCTTCAATATCATAGACGCGGATAATATTATCGTGTCGCAGATTGGCAATGATTTTGCCTTCGTTGCGAAAACTGGCCAGAAAATCTGAGTTCATAAACAGATCGTGCCGCATCATCTTAATGGCGACGGGCATGTTCAGGTCGACATGGAGGCCTTTATACACTATGCTGTAGCCGCCGCTCCCGATAATATCGGTGGCTACATATTTACCGATGGTTCTGTCTGCTATCGGCCTTCTGGAATCAAACCGATCGGCGGCGAGTTCAGTTAGAAAACTTAACAGTTCAGTGTCGTTTCGGGATATCTCGTTGAATCGGGTCTTATCGAGAACCCATACATCCATGTCGGTTTCGGCTTCAACATGAGCGCTGTGATGTTCTCCTGTCAGGATTGCCATCATGCCAACAATATCTCCCTCGCCTCTATGGCCGACCGGGTGCAGTTGACCGTCTTTTTCCACAATAACAAGGCATGATCCGCGATGGATGATATAGGCGGCTTCTTCGGGATCACCTTGAGTAATAAATCGTTCGCCTGCCTTTATGTGCTTATAACTCATTCCTTTAAGCAGCGGGCTTTGGGTATCCTGGGCGACAAATCTTAAGAATTTCGTACGCAGGTTGGCGGTTCCTTCCTCAGCATGTACCAGATGGTAAAAGTTACAGGTAAGGCAGGATTTTCGCTTTTGGGCATAAGTACCCTGGGGCTTCCCTCCGCAAAAAGTTCCGGCAACAGCCCAGCAAAATCTGCCCCCGCATTTTCCGGAGTTAATCCCGCCAAACGAAACATCCGCGGCGGCGGGGCAGACTCCGAGTTCAGCGATACTTGTCCCACCCGGCTCTCGGCCGCATTTTTTATACTCCCAGCAGTTTATTTTAGGCGCCATTCTCTTCATCAAGTAAAAGCTTCATTTCAAGCACCAGTTTGTGTATCGTCCCCATAATATCCTTATTGCCGATCCTTTTTTCCTCTTTCTCAAATTGCGTCAAAAGGGTCCGGCTTTCCTCATGTGAAAGCTCCCTTTGAACCATTGGAAAGAAAATATCTTCTTCTTTGTGAATATGCCTTTTAAGAATGGAGATATACGCAGCAAGGTTTTCAAGCAGGGTGGTGGTTGCGATCTCGTCGCGTTTATTATAGCCTTCGATGGAAGCTTGGATGATTGAAATAAAGCTGCGACAGCGTTCATGTTCATATCTTAAAATACCGATGGGGACATCAAAGGCGCCTTCTTTTTTTTGGGCCAGTAAGCCAAACATCACATATTCTTCTTTAAAATGGTGGTATTTGTCTGAAAAGTTAGCGGAAAATTCGATCGCTTTCTCAAAAAAAATTCCGGGAGGCCATTTTGATATTTCGAGTTTTTCTTTCGCGGCCGTGAGATGGTCTAAGACTTGACTGATTAAGTCATGCTCCTGTGATAAGATGTGGATCGGATTCATTGCTTTTCTCCTAAACCTTTTCAAAATCCCAGATACAAACTTCCATTATCAATTAAATTCGAAAAATAGTTCCATTTCTTTGACCTAGATCAAAAAACTCATTTTTTGTGGATAATTATCAAAAAAAGGAAAACAAGCGTTTATTGGACTCGTCGCCGGTATACTGGGTTTTTATAGTGTAACCGTTTTAAAACAAAAAGTCGATTATGATGATTCTCTGGATGCCTTTGGTGTTTACGGGATAGTTTTTTTGCGGGGATGTATTTCAGTTTTTCATGAATTAGACGGTTATAAGATGGGGGAGACGTGCAAACGATTTGCGGAGAAAATATCAGGTGAGACCAAACAACTGGCTTAACGGATGATTTCTCCCTTTCTGACCACCTGCTTCAGGGGATTAGATCCGATGCGATAGGCAAGCTCAGCGGGTTCGGGAATATCCCAGATTACGAAATCCGCATCTTTCCCAATCTCCAGGGTTCCGATCCGATTCTGCAATCCGAGCGCCCGGGCACCGTTGCGCGTAATGCCGGCAAGGGCTTCTTCGGGTGTCAGCCGAAATAAGGTACAGGCCATGTTGAGCATCAGCAACAGGGAAACAGCCGGGCTGCTGCCCGGGTTGCAATCCGTAGAAAGCGCGATGGGAACCTCATAACGACGCAAAAGATCGATGGGCGGCAGTTTTGTTTCGCGTAAAAAATAAAAAGCTCCGGGCAACAGCACCGCCACGGTACCGCTATCCGCCAAAGCCTTTACCCCGCTTTTAGAGACATTTTCCAGGTGATCGGCGGAAAGGGCGCCATAGCGTGCGGCCAGGGCAGCGCCTCCCAGATCCGAAAGCTGTTCGGCATGCAGCTTGACCGCCAGGCCTAAATCTTTGGCGGTTTTAAAAATTCGTTCGGTTTGAGCGGGCGTAAACCCGATACTTTCACAAAAAGCATCGACCGCGACAGCCGGATTTTGGGTGGCCACCTCCGGCAAAACTTCGTTACGCACAAAATCGATGTACTGATCGCTCCTTCCCTCATATTCGGGCGGCAGCGCATGGGCGCCCAAAAAGGTCGGTACAACCGTTACCGGATATCTTTCACCCAGTTTGCGTGCCGCGCTTAACATGCGCAATTCGGTCTCAAGATCGAGGCCATATCCGGACTTTATCTCGACCGTAGTGACCCCCTCCTGCATCAGTGCCTCGAGCCGGGGCGCACTCTGTTCGATCAGCGTTTCCTCATCCGCTTGACGCGTGGCCGAAACGGTTGATCTGATCCCGCCTCCCTGGCGGGCGATTTCCTCATACGTGGCCCCCTGCAGCCGCAGTTCAAACTCGCGCGCCCGGCTTCCGCCGTAAACCAGGTGGGTATGACAATCCACAAGCCCGGGCGTAACCCATCCTCCCTCACCGTCATAAACGCGTGCGGTTTTGGATTCGGGATTCGGGGGGAGCTTATTTCGGCTTCCGATCCAGGTAATTTTTCCTTGGCTAACGGCCAAAGCCCCATTTTCCACCATGCCGTAGGGACCGTTTTCGGTCATCGTAGCCAGGTTGACATTGACCCAAAGGGAATCGATTTTTTCTGATTTGGAATCTTTGGTTGGATTCATGTCATTGCTTCCATTTTTTTATTATTTCAATATCTGATGCGCAATTCGGTATGCTGTAGCCGCCGCTCCCGATAATATCGGTGGCTACATATTTACCGATGGTTCTGTCTGCTATCGGCCTTCTGGAATCAAACCGATCGGCGGCGAGTTCAGTTAGAAAACTTAACAGTTCAGTGTCGTTTCGGGATATCTCGTTGAATCGGGTCTTATCGAGAACCCATACATCCATGTCGGTTTCGGCTTCAACATGAGCGCTGTGATGTTCTCCTGTCAGGATTGCCATCATGCCAACAATATCTCCCTCGCCTCTATGGCCGACCGGGTGCAGTTGACCGTCTTTTTCCACAATAACAAGGCATGATCCGCGATGGATGATATAGGCGGCTTCTTCGGGATCACCTTGAGTAATAAATCGTTCGCCTGCCTTTATGTGCTTATAACTCATTCCTTTAAGCAGCGGGCTTTGGGTATCCTGGGCGACAAATCTTAAGAATTTCGTACGCAGGTTGGCGGTTCCTTCCTCAGCATGTACCAGATGGTAAAAGTTACAGGTAAGGCAGGATTTTCGCTTTTGGGCATAAGTACCCTGGGGCTTCCCTCCGCAAAAAGTTCCGGCAACAGCCCAGCAAAATCTGCCCCCGCATTTTCCGGAGTTAATCCCGCCAAACGAAACATCCGCGGCGGCGGGGCAGACTCCGAGTTCAGCGATACTTGTCCCACCCGGCTCTCGGCCGCATTTTTTATACTCCCAGCAGTTTATTTTAGGCGCCATTCTCTTCATCAAGTAAAAGCTTCATTTCAAGCACCAGTTTGTGTATCGTCCCCATAATATCCTTATTGCCGATCCTTTTTTCCTCTTTCTCAAATTGCGTCAAAAGGGTCCGGCTTTCCTCATGTGAAAGCTCCCTTTGAACCATTGGAAAGAAAATATCTTCTTCTTTGTGAATATGCCTTTTAAGAATGGAGATATACGCAGCAAGGTTTTCAAGCAGGGTGGTGGTTGCGATCTCGTCGCGTTTATTATAGCCTTCGATGGAAGCTTGGATGATTGAAATAAAGCTGCGACAGCGTTCATGTTCATATCTTAAAATACCGATGGGGACATCAAAGGCGCCTTCTTTTTTTTGGGCCAGTAAGCCAAACATCACATATTCTTCTTTAAAATGGTGGTATTTGTCTGAAAAGTTAGCGGAAAATTCGATCGCTTTCTCAAAAAAAATTCCGGGAGGCCATTTTGATATTTCGAGTTTTTCTTTCGCGGCCGTGAGATGGTCTAAGACTTGACTGATTAAGTCATGCTCCTGTGATAAGATGTGGATCGGATTCATTGCTTTTCTCCTAAACCTTTTCAAAATCCCAGATACAAACTTCCATTATCAATTAAATTCGAAAAATAGTTCCATTTCTTTGACCTAGATCAAAAAACTCATTTTTTGTGGATAATTATCAAAAAAAGGAAAACAAGCGTTTATTGGACTCGTCGCCGGTATACTGGGTTTTTATAGTGTAACCGTTTTAAAACAAAAAGTCGATTATGATGATTCTCTGGATGCCTTTGGTGTTTACGGGATAGTTTTTTTGCGGGGATGTATTTCAGTTTTTCATGAATTAGACGGTTATAAGATGGGGGAGACGTGCAAACGATTTGCGGAGAAAATATCAGGTGAGACCAAACAACTGGCTTAACGGATGATTTCTCCCTTTCTGACCACCTGCTTCAGGGGATTAGATCCGATGCGATAGGCAAGCTCAGCGGGTTCGGGAATATCCCAGATTACGAAATCCGCATCTTTCCCAATCTCCAGGGTTCCGATCCGATTCTGCAATCCGAGCGCCCGGGCACCGTTGCGCGTAATGCCGGCAAGGGCTTCTTCGGGTGTCAGCCGAAATAAGGTACAGGCCATGTTGAGCATCAGCAACAGGGAAACAGCCGGGCTGCTGCCCGGGTTGCAATCCGTAGAAAGCGCGATGGGAACCTCATAACGACGCAAAAGATCGATGGGCGGCAGTTTTGTTTCGCGTAAAAAATAAAAAGCTCCGGGCAACAGCACCGCCACGGTACCGCTATCCGCCAAAGCCTTTACCCCGCTTTTAGAGACATTTTCCAGGTGATCGGCGGAAAGGGCGCCATAGCGTGCGGCCAGGGCAGCGCCTCCCAGATCCGAAAGCTGTTCGGCATGCAGCTTGACCGCCAGGCCTAAATCTTTGGCGGTTTTAAAAATTCGTTCGGTTTGAGCGGGCGTAAACCCGATACTTTCACAAAAAGCATCGACCGCGACAGCCGGATTTTGGGTGGCCACCTCCGGCAAAACTTCGTTACGCACAAAATCGATGTACTGATCGCTCCTTCCCTCATATTCGGGCGGCAGCGCATGGGCGCCCAAAAAGGTCGGTACAACCGTTACCGGATATCTTTCACCCAGTTTGCGTGCCGCGCTTAACATGCGCAATTCGGTCTCAAGATCGAGGCCATATCCGGACTTTATCTCGACCGTAGTGACCCCCTCCTGCATCAGTGCCTCGAGCCGGGGCGCACTCTGTTCGATCAGCGTTTCCTCATCCGCTTGACGCGTGGCCGAAACGGTTGATCTGATCCCGCCTCCCTGGCGGGCGATTTCCTCATACGTGGCCCCCTGCAGCCGCAGTTCAAACTCGCGCGCCCGGCTTCCGCCGTAAACCAGGTGGGTATGACAATCCACAAGCCCGGGCGTAACCCATCCTCCCTCACCGTCATAAACGCGTGCGGTTTTGGATTCGGGATTCGGGGGGAGCTTATTTCGGCTTCCGATCCAGGTAATTTTTCCTTGGCTAACGGCCAAAGCCCCATTTTCCACCATGCCGTAGGGACCGTTTTCGGTCATCGTAGCCAGGTTGACATTGACCCAAAGGGAATCGATTTTTTCTGATTTGGAATCTTTGGTTGGATTCATGTCATTGCTTCCATTTTTTTATTATTTCAATATCTGATGCGCAATTCGGTTTAAGCACATCTGGATCGTACCGCCGCCCCTTATCTTTTTCTTCCCATAATCAGTGACCGCCGAACGACACCCAAAGTTCAGGACTCTTGATCTCTTAATAAGGCATTCAGGTAGCAAATCTGTCAATAAGT
>CAZHAH010000182.1:0-11383 GCA_964530095.1 uncultured Desulfobacteraceae bacterium
CAACAAATCTTCAAAAAATTCGATATCTATTTAACGTTTCTTAAAACTGAAAGCGGTGAATATGCCCGCCATGAAGCGGTTCAAAGGAAAAAAGAACATAATGTCCAATTTTTTGAAGATTTGTTGACAAAAGTTAAAGCGGCCCTTGAGGGGTCAGCGGGAAACAAACTGGTCCGTTCCATAAGAAAACGATACAAAGCCGCTCTGGTGGATGAATTTCAAGACACCGACCCCATACAGTATGAAATATTTTCCAAATTATTCGATTCAAAAAAGACAATCCTTTTTCTGATCGGCGACCCTAAACAGGCCATTTACAGTTTTCGGGGAGCGGATATATTTTCTTATATTGAAGCAGCCCGCAAAGCCGATTCCCAATACACCCTGATCGATAACTGGCGCACAGAACCGGATCTCATTCGCGCGGTCAATACCCTTTTTTCGAACGTGAAGGCTCCGTTTGTGTTTTCCGATATCCACTTTACACCCGGTCGGGCCGGCTTTTCTTCAAGAATCGAATCCACTACAGATAAGGCACCCTTGAGGCTCTGGTACCTGTCCGCACCAGGCCATGGCAAATTCAGCAAAAAAGATGCTGTTGCAAGCATCGCCACCGCGGTTGCCGATGAAATCGCGCGCCTCCTGTCGACCGCAAAGCGCTTTTACCCCCAGGAAATCGCCATCCTCGTAAGGACCAACCGGCAGGCCCAAATAATGAAAAATCATCTTCAATCAAATCAGATTCCGGCCGTGATCTTCAACGCCGGCAATGTTCTTGAATCGCGCGAAACGACCAGCATGGAAAGAATCCTTTCCGCTATCTGCGAGCCGACCAATGAGCGCAAGTTAAGGAGTGCGCTGACAACTGATGTGCTGGGGATTTCCGGGGATGTCCTGTATGCAGCCGATCAACAACCTGCGTGGTGGGCGGAAAGGCATGAAAATTTTAGAGAATATTCCCGTCTATGGAGCCGCTACGGTTTTATGCGCATGTTTCAATTTTTATTATCGCATGAAAAGGTACGCAATCGGTTGTTATCCTTTCCTAATGGAGAAAGACGACTCACCAACCTTCTACATTTGGCTGAGATTCTGCATCAGAAATCAATTGATAACCGATTAGGGATGAAAGGTCTCTTAAAGTGGTTCAAGACTCTCCGCAACCCGGCGACCCAACGTATTGAGGAGTATCAACTGCGTTTGGAAAGCGATGAAAAGGCCGTAAAGATCGTTACGATCCACAAAAGCAAAGGGCTCGAGTATGAAGTGGTATTTTGTCCCTTTGCCTGGGACGGAGGACTGCGCAAGACGGGGAATGTATGGTTCCATGATGCAGACGCCCAGATGAGATTGACCCTGGATGTGGGGTCGGCGCAAAGGGGTCTTCACCAGAAAATAGCCCAAAAAGAGCTTCTGGCCGAAAATGTGCGTCTCCTTTACGTGGCGTTGACCCGTGCCAAGGCACGCGGCTATCTGATTTGGGGGCCTATCAAGAACAGCACAACTTCGGCCCTGGCCTACCTGCTCCATGGAGAGGGAGATCGCTATGCGGATCACGACATCGTCAAATCTTTGCAGGCGACATTTGGGGCCAAGACCGAAAAAGATCTCATATCCGACCTTGTCGCACTTGAGCAAAAATCAGGCGGAAGTATAACCGTTTCTCCCATTCGATCCAAACAACGCCTGGCTGATCCCCTCCGTGACGAAAAAGATAAAAAACTGACTCTGCGCCGATTCCGGGGATCCATCGACAGGCACTGGAAAGTCACCAGTTATACCGCGCTGGTCGACACTCAGAATAGGAGGCCGGAATTCGTGGTCAAATCTTCCGATTATGACCGCTATAACCAGCCCTGGTTCGGCTCAACGCAGCATTTTATTGATCGTTATGATTCCCCTTCTGCCTTAAAAACGGGTGTTTCCAAGGGAATTTTCTCTTTTCCCAAAGGGAGAAGAGCCGGAACCTTCTTTCATGATATTTTCGAACATCTCGATTTTAAATGCGATCCCGAGAAACAGGCTTTGCTCGTTAAAGACAAACTGACACAGCACGGATTCGCAACTCAGTGGTTCGATCCGGTTTTTCAATTATTAAAGAACGTTTTATCCGCCCCGCTTATGACGATCCCCCACAAGCTCAAACTGGCAGACATCGCCAGGGATCAACGCATAAACGAAATGGAATTTTATTATCCCTTGAATCGCATCCGACCCAGAGAATTGAAAGAGATTTTTGAAAACTTCGCGAACACACGCATCCGCAAGGACTTTGCGGTTTCCCTGGAAGAACTCACCTTTTCGCCATCAGAGGGTTTTATGAAAGGCTATATCGATCTCATCTTCCAATTTAAGGATAGGTTTTATTTGCTGGATTGGAAATCAAATTTCCTCGGTGATGGAATCGAGCATTACCGCCCTCGTAATCTTCGCAAAACCATGGCGCAGGAGTTTTACTTTCTGCAGTACCATCTGTATACTCTGGCACTTTTTCAGTACCTGCGACAGCAGAAGTCGGACTTTGAGTACAACTCGGATTTTGGCGGTGTCTTTTATATTTTTATACGCGGTGTTGATCCGCAATTCGGTCCTGAATTTGGGATTTATCATGACATTCCAAAAGAAGGCTTGATCAACGCCCTTGGGTCGGCCCTGATACCGGCGTTTGACCGGGATTTACAATTTCATCCCGATACGATCGGGACAAACTTGAAAATCGCTCAATTTAAAAATAAATAATGGATTACATGAATAAAAATTATATAACCCGCCTTAATAATGTGGGTAAATTTAATAATATCGATATCCATTTTGCCGGATTTATTGCCATGCTCACTAAGGAGGATGATCCGGATATTTATTTGGCGTCAGCCCTTGTGAGTCAGGCTACCGGAGACGGCGATGTCTGTTTGGATCTGCGGACATATGCAGGGAAACCCATAAAATCCCAGGAAGAGGGCGATTCAAAGATCAGCTGCCCCGAGTTGACGACCTGGAGAGATAAGCTGATAGCGTGCACTGCAGTAGGCCAGCCCGGTGAAAAGCGACCTCTCATTTTGGATCAAAAAAACCGCCTCTATCTGTTTAGATATTGGGAGTATGAACACAATCTGGTCGAAGCAATTCAAAAAAAAGCGCAACGAGCGATAAAAAATCTTGATTATGGCATTCTAAAAGAAAGCTTGCGGCGATTATTCCCCGAGATGTCTACCGACACGCCTGACCGACAAAAACTTGGAGCCGCTGTTGCCGCCCTCAGAAATCTGTGTATCATTTCGGGAGGACCGGGAACCGGAAAAACCACCGCCATCGCCAAAATACTGGCCGTTTTGCTGGAACAAAGTCGAGATCAAAAATTGAGGATCTCTCTAGCTGCCCCCACGGGGAAGGCCTCGGCGCGGATGGCAGAGGCGATTCAGGCCTCAAAACAGCAGCTGAATTGCCGCTCCCATATAAAGGATTTAATCCCGCGCGAGGCCTCCACAATCCACCGGCTCTTGAAGAGCATTCCGGATTCACCTTATTTTTACCACAATGCCGAGAGGCTGCTGCCGGCCGATATCGTAGTCGTGGATGAAGCTTCCATGGTCGATCTGGCATTGATGTCAAAGTTGGTGATGGCTTTATCAGACGATACGCGGCTGATACTGGTTGGCGATAAAGACCAATTGGCTTCGGTTGAGGCCGGTTCCGTGCTGGGGGATATATGCGGTCGTAACGCAAAGGATGGATTCGCAAACGATTTTTATCAGGAATTGGGCTGGGCCGGAGGAGAAAAACTTGACCCAACTATCCAACCGTGTCTTGAGGGACGCGGGCTGCATGAATGTATCGTTCTTTTAAAAAATAACTATCGATTTACCGCCGAGAGCGGAATTGGGGGAGTCAGCCGCGCGGTAAACCAGGGTAGTTTCGATAAAGTGTTGTCTCTATTATCCGATACACAGCGACCCGATATCAAAAGGGAGGTCTATGCTGCAGCAGGCGATTTTTACCTTTCCCTAAGGGAGCAAATCCTTGTAGGGTATACCCGCTACTTACAGACAGTTGATCCGCAAGAAGCCATTGCCCGCTTCCAGGAGTTTCAAATTCTGTGTGCCGTAAAAAAGGGGCCGTTTGGCGTCGATGCCATCAATCGATTTTCTGAAATCGTATTAATGGAGCAGGGGCTAATCGATTCGGCGGCGTTGAAGAATCGCGTCTGGTATCCGGGAAGGCCCGTGCTCATTACCCGGAATGACTACCAACTCGGACTTTTTAATGGGGACATTGGTATGACGATGCCGGATATCGCTTCAAACGGTTCGAATTTGCGAGTATTTTTTCCCGGAAACGACGGGAAGCCGAGAGCTTTTTTACCTCACCGGCTTCCGGAGCATGAGACCGTATTCGCCATGACCATCCATAAAAGCCAGGGATCTGAATTTGACAAAATTGTGCTGGTTTTGCCAAATACCGATTACCCCGTTTTGACGCGGGAGCTTCTTTATACAGGGATTACGCGCGCCAGAGAACACGTTTCCATATGGGGTAATGACGAGATTTTGCATCTGACTATAGATCGAAAGTTAAAACGAACATCCGGACTGAGAGATGCACTGTGGGATCGTATCGATTGAAGGGATGGACACTATTTAACATTTTGAAAACGATTAGCGACAAGACGATCATATAGATCCTTTATAATCATCTCCGATACCCGCCTCATGGCGCGACTCATGGCGGCTGCCAGCGAACGGGGATTCTTCTGGATGCAAATTGCATTGGCTGAATAAGTGTTGTGCAGAAGAATACTTTGGCTGATGTCCGCTTGATCTTTTTCGATTAGCGTGATTCCAACCGTCAGTACCGCCTCCCAGGCGTTGACGCCATCCTTTTCAAAAAACTCATCCACGGTGCCTTCAACGATATGGGTCGCAGGAATCGTCGGGTTGGCGGTAAAGATGGCTTTGAAAAGACCCGACTTCCTCATATCGCGCGCCAACAAATAAGTGGTCAGGTCACCGGGGTTCGCTCGCCATTTGTGATAATAGTAGGCAGTCCTTTTATATTTTTGTTCCTGATAAATGATTTTGGTTGAATCGTACAGCGGATCAACCCGAAACCGTTTTATCAACAGTGAAAGCGGGAGAGGATTCAAAGCCTCACTCGCAGGGGGGGGATATTCCAGGGTATAGTATTCGGTCGTGCGCGTGGAAGGCTGGGTTCCAATACATCCCAGCATGGCAAAAATCAGTAGAACAATGATTAGGAATTTCCATATTTGATTCATAAAACCATCTCCGTCTCTTCCGCGCTAGGGTGCTCTGGCAACATCCGGTTCTATTTGTTTGGCCGGGGGCGGGGTGCCAAAAATGAGTTTGGAGGGTTGCTCCGAAAGAAGTTCGACCAAATCGGTCAAGCTCGCGCTGGCACTTTCAAGATTTGAAAGTGTTAGTGCCAGAAGCGGTTCCAGGGTCGACAGTTTATGTTCTCCATCTTCAAGGAGATCCGCACCTTCTGCAAAGAATGTATCCGCATCACTGATAGTCTGTTTCAGAGCATCGACCACTTGTCCTACTTTCTGCCTGTTTTCAGAAAGCATATCGTTCAGGCTGACAGCAACTTTTTCAATATCGGATACCGCCTGGTCTGATTTATCAGAAAAGGCTTTGAATGATGTGGTGGCTGAATTCACCGATGCCAAAATTTTATCCCATTTTTGAGTGTCCAGAATTGCCTCGATCTTTTGGAGCGACAGTCTGATGTCGGTCGATATGTTTTTTATTTGGGCATCTTCGATGGTCGTATTGATATTATCGAGAATCGTGCGCATCTTTTCGGCCAATTCTTTGACATTCATCTCTTTAAACTGATCCATCAAATCGTTAATACCGGATACAAACATCTTCATTTCAGAAGGTTCCGTGGCCACAATGGGGTATTCGGTCGGGAAACGAATACGTGGCGTAAGGTTTAGCGCATCTTCCTTTTTACGATCAATTTCAATAAATACGATTCCGGTAATTCCCACCGATTTCAGTTTCGCCACCATATTTTTTTTTAATTTCATCCCGCTTTCTATCTTTAAAACGACCTCGATCAGGTTTTCATCCGGCGCCACGCCGATACGCTCCACCCGCCCGATGGAGACGCCTCGATACTTGACCGCCGAATCATTGTTTAAACCCTGCACCGATTCATCAAAATAGGCGACATAATACTTGCCTTCTTCAAGATAGCGCGTCATGCCCAGCCAGATAAAGGCAGCGGTGATAATGATAAATCCGATTAATACGAACAGCCCGACGGCAAATTTGGTTTTAAGTGAAGCCATGCTTAAATGCTTTTCTCCAATGTTTCGGGTTTGGGTTTGCGGCCAAAAAATTGTTTTACAAATGGATTCTGATTGTGCTCTTTCAAATGCAGGGGGTCTCCTTCGGCTATGACGCTTTTGGTCTCTTTATCAAGCATGATGACCCGATTAGCGACTTTAAAAATACTTTCAAGCTCATGCGTGACGATGACCATCGTCGTTCCGATACGCTTGTTTATTTGGAGCATCAATTCGTCGATTTCGGCCGAAATGATCGGATCGAGTCCGGCCGTCGGTTCATCCAGAAACAGTATTAGCGGGTTTAAGGTCAAAGCCCTTGCGAGTCCGGCTCTCTTTTTCATGCCTCCGCTGATTTCGTCCGGGAAATAGTTGGCATAATCTTGAAGATCGACCAGGCACAATTTGCGGTTTACCATATTGGTAATTGCACTTTTGGGAAAACCCGAGTACTCCTCCAAAGGGAGCGCAATGTTTTCGGATATGGTCATGGATCCGAAAAGAGCACTACCCTGAAACAGAATCCCGATTTTTTTGAGTGCACGAATAAAGGCGGTTTCATCTCCCCCGGTAATGTCATCTCCGTCGATGACAACCTGGCCGGCGGCCGGTGCATTGAGGCCGATCATATGTTTCAGCAGGGTAGTTTTCCCGCATCCGCTAGAGCCCAAAATGACGAAAATTTCTCCCCGGTAAACATCGAAGCTGATCTTGTTCAAAATCAGATTTTCCTCATAACGTGCCACAAGGTCACGTACTTGAATAATCGATTCAGGCGTCATGGCTCGGTTATCCCCAATAACTCCGCAATATGGCAAAAATGGAATCAAACAAAATGATCAGAAAGATGCTGGTGACCACAGCCGAGGTTGCCGCAGTCCCAACTCCGGCGGCACCACCGCGTGTTTGAAAACCTCGCAAGCATCCAATCCAGGCAATAGTAACGCCAAACACGGCGCTTTTCATCAACCCCCAAAGCACCTCAAAAAGGGTTAGTGTTTCAATGGTTTGTTTCAGATACGAACTGATGCTCAGGTCGAGCATTGTCACCCCGATCAGAAGTCCGCCTAAAATAGCAAAAAGATCCGAAAAAAAGGTCAATAGCGGTACCACGATTAAGGCGGCCAGAATTTTGGGAACCGCCAAAAAGAGGGCCGGATTGAATCCCATGACAAAGAGCGCGTCGACCTCTTCTGAAATTTTCATGGTTCCGATTTCCGCCGCAAAGGCCGAACCCGATCTGCCGGCAACAATGATGGCGGTCATGATGGGGCCCAATTCGGAAACCATTGCAAACCCGACCAAAGATGCAACATAAAGATTGGCACCAAACTGTTGAAGCTGAAGCGAAGACATGAACGCCATGATGAATCCGAGCAAAAAACTGATCAAGGCTACGATCGGCAGGGCATCCACACCGGTCTTTTCCATATTGGACAACATGTCGTTTGCACGCAGCGATTTGGGGTGGAATAAAATATGTAGGAAAGCGAGAATAACCGATCCCAGAAATGAAATCATGAAACGGACATTATCCAGATATCGCAGGATGGCTTCACCCAGTCTAGAGAGAATATTTAAAGATCTTTTGCGCTTATAAATGACACATTCGTCCAGATCGAAAAACATCCGCGAAATGATGTCATCAGCATGAGGGGGTGTGTTGACGATATGAAGTTTTCGGTCTTGGGCTGATAAGAGATCTCTTAATTCGAAGAGGACCTGGGCACCAAAATCATCGATGTACGCCAGGCTGTTCAAATCTATGGTCAGAGCGGATGGTGATTTCGTTTTGACGAGGCGACGGAGATTTTTTAGAAGGGACGACGCATTGTCGATATTCATTGTTTCGATGGTATGAACGACAACTTCACCGTCTTGTTTTGCGTCAAATTGGTAGAGATTTGATGATAAAGGCGCTGTGGATGCCATCCGTCAGTCTTTTTGCAATATCTAACCACTACGGGTCAATGAAACGCTTTTCGCCAAAATGGTATGGATTTTGTCGAGTGTAACGCAGTCATGCTCGCATTCGGGAAAACAATTCTTGCACTCACACTCTCTACAGGGGCTTTTAACCAGGTATCCGATTTCAAAATCAAATCGATAGTTGAACCCGTTTTTTCGGTGCAAATAATTCATTATCGTTAGCTTTCGTATGGGGACTTATAGATATCTGTGCAATTGTTTTATTATACCACTATCGGGACACTGCGTAAAGGCCGAATATTACAGTCCAAAAATCGGTCCTGTTCGGTTTCTCGACCCAATCCGGGATGCCGGATATCCCTAACCGTTCCAGGGAAGATTTTCCAGGTCGACATTTCCACCCGAAAGAATAATCCCAACCCTGCGGCCTACAAAAGGATGCTCGGAGGCCAGAAGTGCAGCGAAGGGAACGGCTCCTGAGGGTTCGACAATGATTTTCATCCGCTCCCAGATGAGCCGCATGGCGTCTTTGATTTCGGTTTCACTTACGGTCACAATCGCCTTAACATGTTTTTGGATAATCGGAAATGTTAAATCGCCCAGGGAGGTAAGGAGGCCGTCGGCGACCGTATCCGGGTTAATGGAAGGCAAAATCATGCCAGCTTGAATCGAGCGGTAGGCATCATCGGCCTTCTCGGGCTCGGCGCCGATCACATCGGATTGAGGTGAAATTTCCACAACCGCCAAGGCTGTGCCGCTTAGCAGGCCGCCACCCCCTACGGGTGCCATAACGACATCAAGTTCGAAAACGTCCTCGCAAAGTTCCAATGCCGCGGTCCCTTGGCCGGAAATTACGTCCAGATTATTGTACGGATGAATAAAACAGGCACCTGTTTTTTGAAGCACTTCTTTCAGCTTTTCTTCCCGTCCAGCTTGTGTCGGCTGGCAGTAAATAATTTCAGCCCCATAGCCTGCAACCGCATTACGTTTGACCGAAGGTGAATTCTCGGGCATCACCACAAAGGCCTCAATCCCCCGTTTTTTGGCTGCCAAGGCAAGCGCCGCGGCATGGTTACCCGAAGAATGCGTGGCAACTCCGGATAAAGCTTCATCCGGTTTCAATGAAAATACGGCATTTGCTGCCCCTCGCATTTTAAAGGCGCCGGCCTTCTGAAAGTTTTCGCATTTAAAGAACAGCTCTGCCTTGCAACGCCGGTTTAAAGCACTGCACGATAGAACCGGCGTTCGGTGAATTAACGATTGAATCCGCGCATGGGCGGCTTTAATCTCCTTTAAGGTCAGTGTCATGTTATGTCTCCCGATTGATTTTTTCTTTCATTCAACATTCGATGTTGGACGTTCATTAGGGTTTCACGTATTTAAATTCTTGTTTTTTGTAAAGGGATTCGGATAGTTTGTCAAATCACATCGCCATCCAGGGAGACACGCTAAAGGAAGAAGAAATGAAAAAGAAATATGATCCCGGAATGCACACCGCCGAGCACATTCTAAATCAGACGATGGTCCGCATGTTTAATTGCGGACGCTGCTTCAGCGCGCATATCGAGAGAAAAAAATCAAAGTGCGATTATCATTTTGATCATGCTTTGACCGAAGTTGAAATATCGGAAATTGCAGATCGCGTAAACACCATTATTGAAGCCGACATGCCGGTTAGGGAAGAATTCGTCAAAAGCGATCTGGCGGCCCAAGCCTATGATCTCAAACGACTTCCCAAAGATATCGGTGCTGAAATCAGAATCGTCAAAATCGGTGATTATGACGTGTGCCCCTGTATTGGTCCTCATGTTCACTCGACAGGGGAGGTCGGGCAATTTCGGATCGTCTCTACGAATTTCGAAAACAACACGTTAAGGATTCGTTTTAAATTGGCGAAAGCAAATAACGGGCATCCTACTTCTTGATGGCAACAATTTGAATATTACCGGTTTTCGATCTAAAAAATTCGAATCAATATGACACCCCCAATCATACAGGCGGCGCCCATCATTCTCCCTGGGCTGATGGATTGAACCTGATAGCCGATCAAACCGAAATGATCCAAAAACAGGGATGTAAGCATTTGGCCGGCAATGACCAGAGCCACCATCGATGTGGCACCCAATTTAGGTGCCAGAAGAATGATGGAGGCTACAAAAAATGCTCCCAACAGACCACCTGAGCAAATCCACCAGGGACAACCGGCGAATTGGGAAATCGCTGGGCGGGGAATGCGCAAAAGCAGACCATACACAATTAATCCGAATGTGCCGACGGCAAAAGAAATCGTGGCTGCAATAATCGGGGACCGGGTCCAGAGGTTGAGTTGCGAATTGATACCTGCCTGTTTCCTTTTTCCACTACTGTTTGAGGAGCGAATTAGGAGCCGGCCTCCTGTTGAAACAGGATCCTGGCGGCGGACAATTCCAAACTCTTTCCCCGCTGTTTATTTCAAGGGGCTTACGCCGGAATGTGTGTGGTGGTCACTTCTGCCAGCAATTGTCCCTCATTGCCAAGGACCCGCGTCCGAACCACTGAAACTCGTCGCCCCTGTCGAACGAATCGAGCTTCCGCCTGAATTTCGCCCTTGCGCTGGTTGCGCAGTAAAGTGGCGTGTAGATCAACAGCTAGAGGGAATCCGCGGCCGTTCTCTTCGATCTCCGATTTTCCGATTGCCAGTACGGTGGCGGTGACATCGGCCAGCCAGAGTATGGCACCGGCCTGAACCGTTCCGAAGGGATTACAAATCCCTTTTTTCACCGGCATACGACTGATGATGCGGTCCTCACTTCGCTCGACAATAAAAAACTCTATCTCTCCGGTGCGTTTTGAAGAAAGAATGTGTTCTTGTAGATTAGGCATGACTCCTCCCCGGGAAATCGGAATTAAGTGAGAAAATCTTTCTGACTCCGCAGCGCAAAAGAATGCGGGTCAATGGCCCGTGATACCGCCAGGATTCCATCCAGATGATCGTATTCATGTTGCAAGAGTTCAGAAAGATCCCCCTCTAGTCGCATCTGTTGTTTTCGACCCGCCTTATCAAAATATTCAATGGTACATATCTGATGTCTTTTGACTTTTACCAAAAGGCCCGGAAAAGACATGCAATCATCCCAGACATTCATCATAGCGACGCTTTTT
>CAZHAH010000183.1:0-11326 GCA_964530095.1 uncultured Desulfobacteraceae bacterium
CCATGCTTAGTATTGATGGATCCCTCTTTATTCAAATTGCCAATTTTATTTTTCTTATCTGGGCGTTGAATACTGTTCTGTACCGACCGATCAGGAAAATTTTGAATCAGAGGCAAGAAAAAATAGACGGGTTCGAAGAAAATATCGCCGCCTTTGTGGCGGATGCCCAGCAAAAAGACGAGGCGTTCATTAATGGTGTTAAAGAAGCCCGGGCCAAAGGCTTAAAAGAAAAAGAAAGTCTGTTGTTCGATGCAACCGAAGAAGAAAAAAAGATAATCCAAAAAATAAATCAACAAGCACAGGCAGATCTGGCCGATCTTAAAGAAAAGGTGGCCCATGATTCTGCTGCGGTCAGAGAATCGCTGCAAGCCGAAATAGATGACTTTGCCAATGCGATCGGCCAAAAAATTCTGGGGAGGACGATTTAATGGTGGTGCGCAGAAAACGTCCGAGACTCTTAAGGGCGATTTTTTTTCTAACATTATGCTTAATTGCCCTGCCGGTAAGCGTGGCACTGGCGTCTTCCGGTGGCGGGCAAGAGGCCGGACCGAAAGGGTGGGTGGCCACAGACACCTACCGGGTCATGAATTTTGTCTTATTGGCGGGAGGCCTTATTTTTTTGCTGCGCAAGCCATTGTCTCAGGCACTCAGAGGACGTATTAAAGGGATCCAAGATCAATTGAGCGAGCTTGAGGCCAAGAAAAAAGAAGCCGAAAAAGAACTGGCCGCATATACGGAAAAGCTGGCGCTTTTGGATCAAGAAGCCCAAAAGCTCATTGATGAGTATATTAAACAGGGTAACGAAGCCAAGGCAAGAATCCTGCAGGAGGCCGAAACGGCGGCGCAAAAACTGGAAGAGCAGGCGCAGCGCAATATTGAACATGAATTCAAACAGGCAAAATTGAAATTGCAGCAGGAAGCGCTTGAAAAAGCATTGGCCAAGGCTGAGGAGATCATTAAAAACAAGGTAACATCTCAAGACCAGGAGCGACTGGTTGACGAATATCTAAAGAAGGTGGTGGCATAGTGAAAAATTTGGCGATTGCAAGACGTTATGCAAAAGCCCTTTTGCTGATCGGCAAAGAGGATGATCTAACCGATATTTATCGCAGAGAGCTTGAGATGGTCGCCCAGATTGTCGAAAGGGAAGAAGAACTGGCGTATGCGCTGACCAATCCCCTTTATGAGGCGGCCGGCCGGAAAGAGCTCCTGGCGGCGATCATTGCCAAACTGAATTTCTCCAAGGTGATGTCGTCTTTTTTGAATTTGCTTTTTGACAAAGGACGAATCGGGTTTTTAAGTTATATTAATGAATTCTATCAGAAACTGGCCGATGAGTTAAAAGGCGTCGCCCGTGCTAGTTTGGTTTCGGCCGGTGAACTGACCCCCGAAACCATTGAAAAAATTCGTGTAACCCTGTCTCAAAAGGCAGGTAAGGATATTATTCTTGAGGTAGAGCAGGACCCTGGTCTTATTGGCGGGATTGTCACCAAAATCGGGGATCTTGTGTTGGATGGAAGTATTAAAACACAATTACTCAACATGCAGGAATCATTAAAAAGGGGTGAGAGTGCATAATGGAATTAAGAGCCGAAGAAATAAGTCAGATCATCAAAGAACAGATTACCGACTACGATAAAAAGGTGGAACTCAGTGAAACCGGTGTGGTTCTTTCCGTCGGCGATGGGATTGCCAGGGTGTATGGACTGGAAAAAGTCATGGCCTTGGAACTGGTAGAGTTTCCGGGCGGCCTTCTAGGACTGGTATTGAACCTGGAAGAAGACAATGTAGGGGTCGCCGTCATGGGTGAAGATATACACATTAAAGAGGGAGATATGGTCAAACGGACAGGCCGTATTGCCCAGGTGCCGGTTGGCGAGGCTGTTTTGGGACGAGTCGTTTCCGCGGTTGGGGAACCCCTGGATGGCAAAGGGCCTATCGATGCCGAACACTTCAGCCGGGTTGAAATGGTGGCTCCGGGTGTTATCGCCCGCAAAGGAGTCCACGAACCGTGCTATACAGGCTTAAAGGCCGTTGATGCGATGACACCGGTGGGACGCGGGCAACGTGAATTGATCATTGGTGACCGCCAAATAGGCAAAACCGCCTGTGCCGTCGATGCGATTTTGGCCCAGAAAGATACAGATGTTTATTGTATCTATGTGGCCTGCGGGCAGAAGAAATCGACGGTGGCCCAGGTTCATGCAGTTCTTGAAAATCATGGGGCCATGGAGTATACGACTATTGTATCGGCCTGCGCCAGTGACCCGGCCACACTGCAGTATATTGCGCCCTATGCCGGTTGTGCGATGGGGGAATATTTCCGGGATAACAAGCAACATGCTTTGATTATCTATGATGACCTTTCCAAACAAGCGGCGGCGTATCGACAGGTTTCGCTGCTGCTTCGAAGACCGCCAGGACGTGAGGCCTATCCGGGTGATATTTTCTACAATCACTCGCGCTTGCTGGAGCGTGCGGCCAAACTGAATGACGAAGGGGGGGCGGGTTCTTTAACTGCTTTACCGATCATCGAAACCCAGGCGGGCGACGTTTCCGCTTTTATTCCCACCAATGTTATCTCGATTACCGACGGCCAGATTTATCTCGAACCCGGTTTATTTTTTGCGGGTGTCAGACCCTCAATCAATGTCGGTCTTTCAGTATCCCGGGTCGGCGGTGCCGCACAGGTTAAAGCAATGAAGCAGGTGGCAGGTACATTGCGTCTGGATCTGGCTCAATTCCGTGAACTGGAAGCATTTGCCGCCTTCGGAAGTGATCTGGACACGGCAACCCAGAGGCAGCTGACCCGCGGTGCAAGATTGGTCGAAATCTTGAAACAACCGCAGTATCAACCTTTGCCGATGGCAAAACAGGTTACCATCCTTTATGCGGGGACCAAAGGCTTTCTCGATGAATATCCGGTTGGTGTACTCGCAAAATATGAGGCCGGTCTTTACCCCTTTATCGAGGACAGGTATCCGCAGATCTTTTCTGAACTTAAAGAAAAAGAAGAAATTTCAGACGATCTGGACGCGGTGATGGCAGAAGCGATGAATGCCTATGGCGAAGAATTTAAGGATACCATCAAATAGAAACTGGAAACTCGACCCTGGAAAATGGAGGAATCGGCAACTGTCAAAAGACCATAAGATTTACACCGGATCTATTAACGGTTTGTTTGTTCAAGCATCCAGTTTCAAGTATCAGATTTCAACAACTAAAGGCTGAGTTATATGGCAAGCTTAAAAGACGTCCAAAACAAAATTTCTGCGGTAAAAAAGACAAAGCAGATCACAAAAGCCATGAATATGGTGGCCACCTCAAGATTACGGGGTGCACAGATCAATATGGAAAATTTTCGGCCCTATGCCGGAAAATTTTCGGAGGTATTGGGGAGCTTGGCCCAAAAGTCCGGTGAAGAAAGCAACCCTTTGCTGATCCCGCGCGAGAAAATCAGGAAAATCCATGTGGTTTTATGTACATCCGACAGAGGGTTGTGCGGGGGATTCAACGTCAACCTGATTGAGAAGGCTGAGGACTTCGTAAATGCAAAGGCCGGTGAGGATATTGAAATATCCTTTACGAATTTTGGGAAAAGGGGACGCGACTGGTGCCGAAAGAACCGGATGACGATTGAAGACGAGCACATTGACGTCGTGGGAACCACTATAGGATTCAATGTGGCCGCCACCGCAGGACGGAAGCTAGTTGAGGGATACCTAAGCGGCGACTATGATGAGGTCTACGTTGTGTATGCTGAATTTGTCAGCATGGGAAAACAGGTGCCGACTTTGATGCAACTTCTTCCGATACCACCGATTGAAACGGGCACAGATGAAACGGAAGAAGAACCTGAAGAATATCTTGCGGAACACATCTGCGAGCCCTCACCCGAAAGCCTTTTGGGAGAGCTGCTTCCAAGAAATGTCCATGTCCAGCTGCATCGTGCGTTGCTGGAAACGTCGACCAGTGAACATGCGGCGCGAATGGCGGCAATGGACAACGCAACCTCCGCCTGTAATGATATGATTGATAATTTGACACTATTGTATAACAAGGCCCGGCAGGCAGCGATTACGGCGGAATTAATGGATATCGTCGGCGGCGCCGAGGCTCTTAAAGGATAAATTCAAATCATAGTTATTCGTTATTGTTATTTGCCAATTGCAGCTCGAATAACGAATAACCCATAATAAGCAACAAATTTGGAGGTCTATTGATGGGAGAGAACATAGGTAAAATTACACAGGTTATGGGACCTGTCGTTGACGTAGAGTTTGACCAGGGCAATCTGCCGACAATCTATACGGCGCTTACGATCAGTAATCCTGCCATAAGCGATGAAGCTGATAACCTGGTAGTTGAAGTCGCACAGCATCTGGGTGATAATGTCGTCCGGACCATCGCCATGGATGTTACCGACGGGCTAATGCGAGGACAGGAAGTAAAGGATACGGATAAACCGATCCTGATGCCGGTGGGGGAGGCCGGTCTTGGCCGCGTGCTCAACGTGGTCGGGAGGCCCGTTGATGGATTAGGGCCCGTCAGCCAGGAAAAAACACTTCCCATCCATCGCGAAGCACCTAAATTTACCGAACAGGACACAACCGTGCGTGTTCTTGAAACAGGCATCAAGGTCATTGACTTGCTGGTTCCGTTTCCGCGAGGTGGCAAAATGGGCCTCTTCGGTGGTGCCGGTGTCGGCAAAACCGTTATTATGATGGAGATGGTCAACAATATCGCCTTGCAGCACGGGGGGATTTCGGTATTTGCGGGAGTCGGTGAAAGAACCCGCGAAGGGAATGATCTTTATCATGAGATGAAGGAAGCCGGCGTTCTTCCAAAAGCGGCCCTGATTTACGGGCAAATGACCGAACCGCCGGGGGCAAGGGCCCGGGTGGCACTATCGGCACTGACGGCGGCTGAATATTTCCGAGATGTAGAGGGTCAGGATGTGCTCATTTTTATCGATAATATTTTCCGATTTACGCAAGCCGGCTCGGAGGTCTCAGCGCTGCTCGGACGTATGCCGTCTGCGGTGGGATATCAGCCGACACTGGCGGTCGACCTGGGTGAACTGCAGGAACGAATTACCTCAACCGATAAAGGATCAATCACTGCGGTTCAGTGCGTCTATGTGCCGGCCGACGACTTGACCGACCCGGCGCCGGCCACAACCTTTGCACATCTTGACGGTACGGTGGTCCTTTCGCGTAAACTGGTTGAAAAAGGGATTTATCCGTCGGTGGACCCGCTCGACTCGAATTCCCGAATCCTTGATGCCGCATATATCGGTGATGAACATTATCAGGTAGCCCGGCAGGTACAGCAGATACTGCAAAAATATACGGAACTACAGGATATTATTGCGATTCTGGGGATCGATGAATTATCAGATGAGGATAAGATCACGGTTGCAAGAGCTCGGAAACTGGAACGATTTCTGTCGCAACCCTTTCACGTGGCGGAAGTCTTTACGAATACGCCCGGTAGCTACGTAAAGATTGAGGACACCGTTAACGGATTTAAAGAAATTATCGAAGGAAAACACGATGATCTCCCCGAACAGGCATTCCATATGGTAGGTGGGATTGAAGATGTCATTGAAAAGGCCAAGAGCCTGGCGGTTGACTAAATAGTTTAAGGGTAAATTATGGCTGGAAATATCAGACTGGAAGTTGTTACCCCCGAAAAAAACGTTGTCAGCGAAGAGGCCCAAATTGTGGCCGCTCCGGGGACGCTGGGTGAGTTTGGCGTACTTATCGGGCATACCCCTTTTTTGACAACACTTAAAACAGGGATACTCCATTATACCGCGACCGACGGTAATGAGCGATTCGTTTTCGTTAACGGGGGGTTTGCGGAAGCACTCCCCGACAAGGTTACCATTTTAGCCGAATCAGCCGAAAGGCGTCGCGATATCGACCTGGAACGGGCAAAAGCAGCCCAGGAAAGAGCTCAAAAACGATTAGCCGAAGATCGTTCAGAGTCAGATATCGATTTTGTCCGGGCCCAAACGGCGCTCGAAAGATCGGTGCTTCGGATCAGACTGGCCAGAAAAAATATATGAAGTAAAATATAGTGATTATCCACCGAAGCGGTACAGGATAAACCGTATCCATTCGTAAAAGGCAAGCCAAAAGAGAGGGCTTGCCTTTTCTGGTTAAGGCAGGATAGATTGGTACACCAAATATAAAAGGAAACAAACAAGCGATGGCCAATGGAGTGGCAGTCATTATATTAGCCGCCGGCTTGGGGAAGCGGATGCGTTCGCCAAAGGCTAAAGTACTACATATGTTGAATGGTCGGCCAATGGTGGTGCATGTGGTTGAAACAGCAAGGGGTATCACTGAAAATCAAATCATGCTGGTCATCGGCAAACAAGCTGAAAAAGTGCGTCAAATTGTTGACCGCGAATTCGAGGGAATTTGTTTTGCCCTTCAAAAAGAACAGCGCGGCACCGGGCATGCGACAATGTGCGCCGTTCCACAGTTGCCGAAGCATATTCGGCATGTAATGATTCTGTGCGGTGATGTGCCTTTGTTAACCGAAGAAACATTGGCCCGATTGCTGAAAAATCATCTTCTGGCCGACCGAGACATGACCTTGCTGGCTGTTAAGGCTGATAATCCGTATGGGTATGGACGGATTATAACGGACCAAAGCAATCAGATGGTCGGAATTATCGAAGAGGCCGATGCAACTGCCGAACAGAGGGCCATAAAGATCATAAATTCTGGAATTTATTGTATAAAAAAACAGTTTTTAATTGATTCCTTGGAACAGATTGAACCCAACAATATCCAAGGCGAACTGTACCTGACCGATATCATAGCCATCGGTCACCGGCAGGGAGCCAATCTCGGATTTGTGATGGGTAAGAGTTTCGAAGAAGTGGTCGGAGTCAATACGCCTGATGATTTAATGCACGCCGAAGCCATCTTACAAAGACAATTTGATGAAAGATGTTGACTTCTGATAAATTTGGCGCTTATATTAATATAGGTGCGTCAGGTGAGTGATGGCAGATAACGAACTAATTTTACAACAATTTGATAAAATAGAAAAAAAAGTTGAGCGGCTCGTTGCGGGCTATCAATCACTTAAAAAAACGAATTCGAAATTTGAAGCCAAAATTAAAAAATTAGAGGGAGAACTTAAAAACAGAACAGAGACCGAAAACCGCAATAGGGCCATTAAGGACAAAATCAGATCAAAAATCGAAAATCTGTTGGTTAAGTTGGAGGATATCACAGAGGTGTGATTTCCATGTCCGCAAACCTTTGGTTTAGGAAAGGTCAAAGTTGAAATAATTGGAACAGCTAGTAAAAATAGAGCTCTTTGGTCAAAACTATACATTCAAAACGGAATCGGATGCCGTAAAGGCTCAAAAGGTTGTTGATTTATTGGCACAAGAAGTGGCCAAAGTCGAAACAGAACAATCGAGCCAGTCATTAAGTATGAGCAACTTCGCAATTCTAGTCGGTGCTGCCTTGAATATCACAAATGATAACGTTGAGTTAAAAAGAAACTATTCGGAATTGCAGCAACATTTAACAAAAAAATCGGCAAACCTGATACACGTTTTAGACTCTATTGTGGAGTAGTGGCTTAGATGATATCAAGGGTTCAAACCTATTTATTAATGAAATTGAAAACATAATGGACCTTACTAAGCCAATTTGTTGGCACCTATCCACACAAGCTGTTATCCTCCCCGAATGAGGGATCTTATTAAGGTGTAGCCCCTGCCGTGTTCGTGATTGGAAGATGTTCTTTGACCCAACACTTACAAAACGGGAGCCTTCTCTGATTTTGGTGTGCATGTTCTGCTCGAACAGAAAAGCCTAAAAAAATTATAAGGCGCCCACCTTTGACAATCGGTTCAAAGACCTACCAAAACGGCATTGTGGTGGGGGTTCTCCTTAAACCAGACTCGCCTTGTTCCCTGCTTTTCCCATTAGACCAAACAACCAACAAAAAGAACTGCCTTTGGAATTTGAGATTCTGTCCAATTTTGCATTTTTCAAAGTTGCGCAAAGGGGCAAATGAGATGCTTTTGGTTTGATTACACCGAGCCGGCCTTCCAGAAAGGCGGGCTTTGGGGGGCACATTGATAGGGGGCGAGATAATGGGTGAATACAATATAGTAATAGGCATTTATGGTCTTCTGGCGGGTTTCATAGTTGCCTATTGGGTAAGAGGACGCATTACATCCCACAAGATCAAAGCGGCTGAAGAAGAAGCCGGGCGGATCGTAAAAGATGCGAAACGTCAATCCGAAACACTACAGAAAGAAGCCGAGTTTGAGGTTAAAGATCGGCTTCTCAAAATGAAAAATGAATTTGACGGTGAAACGAAAGAAACCCGATCGGAACTGAAGCGCAGAGAAAAAAGACTACTGCAAAAAGAAGAAAATGTAGATCGCAAAGTCGACCAATGGGAGCATAGAGATCGAGAAATTTCACGCAAGGAAAAAAAACTATCCAAAAGAGAAGACAAAATTAAGCACAGCGAACAGAAGTACAGTGAGTTAATTGAAGAACAAAAAAGGCAGCTTGGCAAAATTTCCGGTTTGACGGCAGAACAGGCCAAAGAACTGTTGATTCGGGCAATGGAAAATGAGGCCCGCTACGAAGGCGCTAAACTGATCAAGAGAATAGAAAACGAAACCAAGGAACAGGGAGACAAAAAAGCCAAAAAAATCATCGCGACCGCAATTCAACGATATGCCGGAGATTATGTGGCGGAGCGCACGGTCTCCGTGGTTCAACTTTCCAGTGATGAAATGAAAGGACGTATTATCGGTCGGGAGGGCCGGAACATTCGTGCCCTTGAAGCAGCAACCGGGATTGATCTCATCATCGATGACACTCCCGAAGCGGTAATTCTATCCGGTTTTAATCCTGTAAGACGTGAAGTCGCTCGGCTCTCTCTGGTGCGGCTCATTTCCGATGGACGAATCCATCCTGCCCGGATTGAAGATGTCGTAAAAAAGGTCGGTCAAGAGGTGGATCAGACTATTAAAGAAGCTGGCGAGCAGGCCGCCTTTGACTTGGGTGTGCACGGTATTGCCAACGAGCTGATAAAGTATATTGGCCGTTTACAGTTCCGAACCAGCTATGCCCAAAATGTGTTGCAACATTCCATCGAAGTCGGTTTTTTGTGCGGGGTCATGGCTGCGGAATTAGGGCTTAATCAAAAATTGGCGCGCCGAATGGGTCTGTTGCATGACCTCGGGAAGGCCGTGGACCATGAAGTGGAGGGTCCCCATGCGCTGATCGGATCGAGGCTGGCTAAAAAACATGGAGAATCAGCTAGGGTCGTTCAGGCCATTGCGGCCCATCATGAAGATGTTTCTCCCAGTACTGTGCACGATCTTTTAGTGCAAGCCGCCGATAGTCTGTCTGGGGCAAGGCCCGGGGCTCGAAAGGAGCTGCTTGAAAATTATATCAAACGGCTGGAAGATCTGGAACGAATCGCTAAATCGTTTCGGGGGGTTGCCAACACTTATGCGATTCAGGCCGGAAGAGAGCTTCGCGTCATTGTCGAAAGTGAACTGATTTCGGATGAAGAAGCAACACTCCTCAGCCGGGATATCGCCAAAAGGATAGAAGATTCGTTAAGCTTTCCAGGGCAGATTAAGATAACCGTGATAAGAGAGACCCGGGCCGTGGAATATGCAAGCAAATAGGAGTGGGGAAAAGATATGGCAAATGTGATCGATGTGTTAAGCGAACGTGGATTTATTGAACAGATGACCCACGATCGAGAAATGAAGGATGTTTTCGATACGCGGCGGATAACCTGTTATATCGGATTTGATCCGACGGCTTCAAGCTTCCATATCGGGAGCCTTGTCCCGATCATGTCGCTGGCACATATGCAGCGCCATGGGCATCGGCCCATCGCACTGGTGGGCGGCGGCACCGGTCTTGTGGGTGATCCCAGCGGCAGGACCGAAATGCGGCAGTTGCTGACGATAGAGGCGGTAGAACAAAACGCTCGCGGCCTTCGAAAACAGCTGTCGAATTTTATTGATTTTAGCGCGGAGAAGGCGCTGATGCTGAACAACGCCGATTGGCTGACGAAGCTGAAATACATATCATTTTTAAGGGATATTGGACGTCATTTCAGCGTCAATCGTATGATTAAAGCCGAAAGTTGTAAAATACGGCTGGATTCCGATGAGGGGCTCAGCTTTATTGAATTTAATTATATGGTTCTGCAGGCCTACGATTTTCTATTTCTGTATGAGGAGCATGACTGTTCGCTGCAAATGGGCGGAAGTGACCAATGGGGTAATATTGTGGCCGGTATTGATCTGATTCGACGCATGCGTCAAGGATCAGCTTACGGGCTTACCTTTCCGTTGATTGCAACCAGCAGTGGCGCTAAGATGGGAAAAACCGCGAAGGGGGCTATATGGCTTGATCCTGACTTAACCTCCCCCTATGAATACTATCAGTATTGGATCAATACGGATGATCGAGATGTAGCCCGGTTTTTAGCTCTTTTTACCTTTTTACCGATGAATGAAATCGAGCCGGTTGAGCGTTTAGAGGGGTCCCAATTAAATGTGGCTAAAACGGTACTGGCTTTTGAAGCCACTCAACTGGCACATGGCAAAAAAGAAGCGCTAAAGGCATACCAGGCCGCTTCGAGTATGTTTGGGGACCGCGAAGTGCCTGAAAATATTCTTCCATCGAGCACGGTTCCACGCGGAGAAACAGCGGAGGCTGAAGCGTCGGTTCCCCGTTCGATAATAACAACCAGTGAACTTCAGGAAGGAATTCCGGCTTTTAAATTATTTAATCGGGTCGACCTGGCGCCTTCCGGAGGCGCGGCCCGCAGACTAATTGAGCAGGGCGGCGCCTATATCAACGGATGGCGAATCGACGCGTTCGATTATCAAATTTCCGTCGATGATGTTCAAAATGGCGAGATTCTGCTAAGATCCGGGAAAAAACGGATACACAAAATAACAATCGAATAATTTATTAATTTAATGCAAAAAAGGTTCATTTTTTTAGTTGACAAAGCTCCCTGGCGGGTGTAGCTTCGCGTTTCTTTTGCTGCAACATCTGCTGCATTAAGGACCATTTTCAGGCTTTCGATATTCAATTCTAGCTTGACAAAATCGGAAAAATAGATATAATAAAAAGTCTTGTTTTTGCACTGATTAATTTTGATCTTTGAAAACTAAATAGTGACAGCTCAATGCAACAGGTCAACGCCAATTTTCTGCTATTTATGGCAGATTATATTATTTAATTGGAGAGTTTGATCCTGGCTCAGAATGAACGCTGGCGGCGTGCTTAAC
>CAZHAH010000184.1:0-11183 GCA_964530095.1 uncultured Desulfobacteraceae bacterium
CCCAAAGCGCTTGTCACAATTATTCCAGTACCACACATCCCATGTCCGCCAGCCCTAGTTAAGCACCTTGAATCGTTGAATATCATCCTTGCCCCCCAACGCAATTGACCAAACAAGGGGTTCCGGCCAAGCATGCTTTTTTGCAACCTCAGAAACGGCAAGCCCGTCTTCCAGTGACTTCCGGACAGATTGAAACAACTGAGTATTATTACAATACCTTGCCGCAGTCTTAGGGCTGATTTTCAGTACCCTGGCGATAATTTTAAAAGGAATACCCAGCTGATTCATTAAGAGCGCTTTCACCTTTGAACCGATAGGATAGATTTCCCGTGATCGCGCCTGTTCGGCCTCAACTTGCTTCTTAACTTCTTTATCAGTGATCGCATCTATCTCCGCAGCACTAAAATCGCTTAAATCTCTATCCCCGGAACGTTGATTACCTGATGATGGCCGCCGATTGACAATTCGTTGAAATTCGTTCTTTGAAGCCGAATTAAGTTTTACCAGTGCTTTGATCTGGAATTTGTTCAGGTTATGTTGAATTGAGGTATCCTGGACCTCTTTGCAAGTGGACAGCAGTAATGGCAGGTCATTGGTGTAAAAAGAACGCCATTCCAATGGTTTAGGAAGGTTTTTGAAGATTTGATCAACACGTCCCATAAATTTATGGGACGTCATTTTGGCCTGATCTGATATTTCGTACCCGCGTTGTTCACTGCGTCTAATAGAATCTAATCTGTCTAATAATGTTTTCATCCGATCAACCGGATTCTTACTCATTGAGGCGTATTCGCGATCCTCGATCAGTTCTGCATCCACGAAGTCCACAACGGTTTCAATCGTCTCAAAAACGGTGAGATCTTCGCGCTGAAGATTTTCAGCAGCGGACTTTCGCCGTGCCCCGATGTCGTCAACCTCGATTATTCGGGCCGCTATGGTCAGGTTATCCGTATGGTTCCGGATGGCCCGAAATCGGCGTTCTCCGGCAATAAGCTCGAAACGATTCCCTATTGGTCGGACGAGAATCGGCGCAATTAAACCATCCCGCAGTATGCTGGCTGCGAGTTCCTTCAGTTTGTCCGAATCGAAGATCTTGCGATGCTGATAAAGGCGAGGGATCAATGCCCCGGAGGTCAATAGTCCGGGTTACACCATCCTGTTCGATGTCATATTTTTTTGGCAAAATTTTCCCCTTCTCAAGAACCGGACAGCAGTGAGATGGCTAAGTAAAAAGGTTTACCCGCCTTTGGCGGTGCCGTAGGCGACCAGGGTTCATATACCCCCGCCAAACCTCGGCGGGATAGAAAGGCGTAGTATTTTTTCAGGAACGAGGCCATACATGTAGTATGCCGAGTGTCTGAAAAAATATTACAACGAAATAGATAGGATTTTTTACGACGCCATCCTTATTAGCAAATAAGATGCCAGAAAAAGCAAAGATTCCGGAAGGACTATGTCATAAAAAATTAACCGCTGTGATTACACGATGTTATATCTATCATTAGACACAAATTTATTTTTTAACTCGGTTTTTCCCAAGATGAAAAAACTCTTCAAAACTTCCAGAATGCACAGTTTTCAGTGCATGCTGACCAAAGAATTGCACGCGCTTTGGCAAACAGATCCTATCGATCACGGTCCCGCCTAATGCTGGAAAAGGGATTTTTTCATTGATTTTTTATTGTTGATGCACTTTTCTGCCAGTATGGCAAAGATCAAAACAGTATGTTTCACCGGGCATCGACCCCAGAAGCTAGGCGGGTGTGATCCAAACTCATTAGCAAATTTCGTTAAACGGTCGTTGAAGGATGCAATTTAACGAGCTATTAAACGGCGGGTAGAAACATTTATTTCTGGCGGGGCTCTTGGGGTTGATCAATGGGCGGCTGAAATTGTGATAGATATCAGGGCTCGGGAAATAAAGACGTCCTATCATAGGGAAAGCAACATCAAATTAGTTATCGCACAGCCGTTTCCATCGCAATATGCTAAATGGCCACAAAATGCCAGGCGCCGGTATGACAAGATCCTTCAAAAAACCGACCGGATAGTTGCCATCGAATGAATCGACTTATGCATGTTAGCGATGGTTGCGTCGACACATGATTTGGTTACTGATTAGTCAACAAATCTTTAATATCTAAGCATCTACCGATAGTCAGTATTCATTCTGAACTCATGAGCTCCCAATTTAATCTTAAGATTTTGAATTATTAGCCATTTTGTGATATTGGCAAGTTAGGACATAGTCTGGTTTCAAAGTTAAACGGCCAAGTTTTTCGAGATTTCACAACGAGAATCTGCTAATGGTAGGAATGTAAACGGGATTTCTCTATAGAAAAGTGATTAATACATTTATTCATGAGTGTCTCCTGCTTGTGCGATGTAGAAATTTGACTCCTCATTGCTTTCTATCCAGACTATTGTTGCTTTTCCCACGACATTGTCTCTCCGGCTGCAGTGCAAGGCCGTCAGCAAAAGCAACTCCATATCAAATGAGAAACGCTTGTCAGTCATTAGTTCCAGCACTTGTTTTAGTACTTCTGCTTTGAATGCCTTGAATCCACATTGGGTGTCTACGACTTCTCCCAACTGCGGTAAAAGCTTGGTTTGAATAAAATGACGAAACACCAGCCTCATGAGGTCGTAGTTGGTCAGCCCTTGTGCGCCTGCTGGAGTGCAATACACGCCACCGGTATCATAACGGGTCCCAATGGCGCACATTCTATTTTCATTTTCAAGCTGAAGCAACAACAATCCGGCCTGTGCAATATTCGTCGATAAGTCAGAATCTGTGTAAATAACTATATGACGGACATTGTCATGCTGCTCTTTAATGACTGACCACATGCCGTATTGAATGGCACCTCCCTTTTGGCTATCGTCTGTAGATGTCAGGCTCTTTGCAGCCGGAGACCTTTCTGCTATCGCATCGGCAAGATACAGTACTCGTACATTGTTATAGCCTTCCTGCTGTATAATTTTCTCCGCAAATTCACCACTTTTTTCAGGACAGCCATCATCTACAAAAACGAGCTCCCATTTTTTGTCAATTTCAGCTTCGAATAGCCATCTCAGCTGTGACACTTTTCGTCGTAAAAAATCTTCTCCTGCCGGATGCTCTGCCCTAGTGCGAATGCGGTTGTGTTCTTTATACATAGCCACCACAAAACTATTGAGGATTGGAACCGATAACGATTTAAGAGACATCTTTGAAAGGGCAAGTTTTGAAGCTAGGTGGAGAATGACAGGATGTTTCATCTGCTCGGTGGTAATAAGTGTATCAACCGCTCTCAGTTCATCCTCTTCCGGGTAAAGGTCCAACAGTAGCGCCGCGGTTTCAAATGCCTGTCTTTCATGCGCTAGGTCGGTCTAATCCATATGAGACGGCATGTCGGCTGTGACTGCCAAAACCTCAGCCCATCTGCTGTCAATCTCTGTGAGCCGCTTCAGATCCTTTAACGCAAATTTATACCCAAAAAGAGGATCTATGGCGCTACTGAACAATTTAGGGATGCCGGCCATCATCTGATGAAATCGTGATTCCTCAAGATCTTCAATAAACGAAGCAAAATCTGCAGTGTCAGATGCAATATCAGTCATTTGTGTCTCGTATTGTCGATACAGATCGGCCATATGTTTCATCATTTTTAAGTAACTATCCATAATACCAGTTCTTTTGTGCGATTGATGCGATCATTGATATTTTAATATTTAAGTGAAATTGTATTATGAGTCAATTCTTTATTTAACAGCGATACTGCAATGTAACCCAACTCACCCAATGACCATATCGGTAACGATTACAACATAAATCTGAAACCCAATCGACAATCCGCCGGGGTTCTGATTATGATACGTCTCATAGCCGTTAATACGTTAGGCGATAAATTGGTTCATTTTTGATTTGATGATTTTTTAAAAATGGTGCATGTTGTGCAGATGCCGCTAAATATCATAATTGATCTGATCGGAATGGTGTGAATGATCGCCCTGACTGTTCATTTGATAGATGCCGTACATCTGTGATTCGAATTTCTGTACCTCAACCGTTTTTTTTTATTCGCTGCCAAAATTACAAATTTTCCTATCCGGTGCGTCGTTACCCCAGGGATACATTCTGCCCAGCCTACCTCGTGCGGCCTTTTCCCATTGGGCCTCGGTGGGAAGAGAATATGCTTTCCCCATCCATGATGCATACGCTTGAGCATCATCCCAGCTCACATGGATCACAGGGCGCCCGTCCCTTCCCCAATCTTTATCAGCTGGTTTTTTCTTGCTGCAGGCAAGGCAATATTCGTCATATTCCCAAAACGTCTCCGCATACATGGACATCCAGTAATCCGGCACAAAAACTACCCGGACCGGCTGCTCATTATTCCATTCGTAGCCACCCATCAAAAAGGCGCCGGCCGGCACCCGGACGAACTTGCCATTTATTACCGCCTCTTTTTGGCTCTGTTGCTTTTCCGCATCAAATAGGTCTCGGAGCCTTTTTTCAACCCCGGCTTTTTCCCTTTTGAATCCCGAAGGGCCAACAACCAGGTGAATTTATGGCCGGTACCCTCGATTCCCTTTTTCTCTCGATCCGCCTGGGCTAGGGCCGTTTTAAAGCGGTTCATGCAGTGATTGAATGCCCGCTCATGGGGAAGCAGGTCGTCTAAAAGATCGAGCGCAACCTGGCTGAAGGGTAGCCGCATCAGGGCTTTATCGAACGCGTCAGGATCTTTTTCAAACAATTGACTTAATCGGCGGGCCGCAAAATATTCCTGCAAAAGCTGGTGATAGAATGTGTAGCGGCTTTCGTCTTTTCCCTCAAATAGGGTCTTATTGAAAAACACCCAATGTACATCGAAAATGATTTTCAAGATTTTCGGATAATCTTCTCTGTATTTGTCCAGAAAACGAGACGGAAATGTTTGTATTTCGTTTTCCGTTAGCGTGTCCAGAGATAACCGATACAACAGATCTTGTATCCTGGATTCATCAAGGTCATGAATAATGATTTTATGCCTATACCGGGCCTCTTGGAAAAGCTTCACCTCAAATTCAGCAAGCAGATCGCCCCTGTTTTCCACCCGTTTCCGGTCGGCATCCGGCTGCAGCCCGATTCTTCTGGTGACGTTCGCATAGAACGGAATCTTGAGAAGCTCCTTGAAGTTTTTTGACAAATTCTCATAATCGAGCCATTTTTTGATCTCCGGACCCAGATAGGCCAAAAGATTATCCTCGCTGAATTCTTCCAGGATAACCCCTTCGTAGGTGGAGAATATATTTTGAAATTTAAATATGTCATCGATGTATTTATCGATTTAAAAAGGAAATAAAACCTGCTTTGCGTGGAGACCGGATAATGAGGTCCATTTGTAAATCAGTAAAAAAAGCGGCGGTTTCATAGCGAAGGGACTTTTAATGGGCATCCCTCAAGAGCGAATTACCCAAAGTCTGGGCATATCCCAGCAAGTCATTTCACACCATTTACAAAAAATGCTCATGTGGGCAATTTTTGTAAATACCGAATTAAAGAAAGGCTTCACCGCCGCCCAGGTAGCTGAAAAGCACGCCTGGCCGGAACCGCTGGTGGTGGTCCCGTCGCCTTGGAGGGCAAAGACGATCTGGAGCGTTTCAGGTCACCTCGGTGTCGTTCTGCTGTCGGACTGTGGTTGAATTGGGAGTGCCAATGGTGGATTTGGCGAGGAAATTTGACATAACGCCTGCCGCTGTCAGTTATGCCGTTCAGCGAGGAGAGAAAATAGCAAAGGAACGAGGTTGCCAACTGGAAACTTGAGTTATTAAAAAAAAAGTTGACTAATGGCAAAATAAAAGGGGATGGTGTCAAATCTTGAATAGTGAATAATAAATGATCCATGATGTATTTTATTTAACCTATCAGTTGGTTATCTTAATTTTGCGACCGTTTGATTTTTCCACCGAGTGCGCCTATTCACAACTCAAGATTTGATACCATTTGCATAGTATCAAGCGTTTTTTCGTCACACTTAATTAACTACTCCTAAAAGCCGGTCGCAGCCTTGAGCAAAATCCTGGCAGATTCCAGATTCTCACCAACATACTCAACCCATATTTTTTTTCATCTTTCATAGACGACTTCTCCGTTTTCAATTTCTGAAAGAATCGAGGCCTTCTCTGCATCCATTCGGATGGGAAAAATATCTATCGGAATTTTATTTGAAACAGGTCTTGCCAATTTTCTGTATTCCATAGATAGTTTCAGATATCCATCCGTGCTTTCCTGAAAAATGGCCACATCCATGTCGCGAGGGTTGTCGGATGTAACAAAGGATCCGAAAATGACGATTTTGCTGATATTCATGTTCCCCTTGAGACAAGCGACGAGCTCATTTATTAAGGCCTGTTTTTCGCTGAGCGTAACCATTTCTTCACCTCCCATCGATTTCTCTAACGCCCCATCTCATTATTAAAAAATGGGGTCTTAATTTCAATTCCATGGCAGCCTTCTATTAAAGGTTGTCTGGCTTGTACAATTTTTCTATGATATCTTTGCTATCACATTAGAAATCAATTTAACCTCCTATCATAATTGATAAAAATTACAATAATAATTGTTGGATTGCTCAACAGGTCATCATTTTTCCTATGTCTCTTTTAGCCACCCCAGTACGATCTTCCGGACCTACGGGGCAGGCAGACACACTCAGACATTATTAGGTCCAGCCGACGGCGGCTGAAACTATGCTGCCATCGCTTCGCGATTGAAAATTAAAGTACCCACTAGATTGAAAAAAATTGGGTTCCCTTGCTTGAGGGGATTAAACTGTTACTTTCTGATGGCATTAAATTATGCCAATAGCGTAACGCCGGCAGCGTAATTGTTTCAGCTCCATTTACGCTGAAGATCGTCAATAAAGAGGGACAAGCTGCCGCTACGATCGAATCCAAAATCAAATGGTCTTTATGTCAGGGATTGATCCTTTTATGAAATAATCGTATGGTTACAGAATATCAAGATATGTAACCGATAACGAGCTCAGAGATTCAGGGTTGGTGATGGTTAACAAAAGAAAAACAACGGTGAACCCTGGTCGCCTTCGGCGCCGCCAAAGGCGGGTAAACCTGTGAACGCCTGCTAAAATATTTCAAAGAAGAGAGCATCAAGGATGAAATCAGTCGCACTTCTGAAAAGAATGCCCGCAAAAATATTGCTGGTCGCTGCGATACTGTTCGTTTTCACAATAAGTCAGCCTTTTGGGAAGCCAGTTTCTCAAGATAATGACCTTTCTTTTTCAGATACGCTTTTAATGATCGGTCACCGGGGGGCGGCGGGACTGGCTCCCGAAAACACCCTCTCTGCATTTAAAAAAGCCCTGAATCTTGGTGTCGATGCGATTGAGCTAGATGTTCACCTTTCGGCTGATAAAATCTTAGTCATCTATCATGATTTCACCCTTAAACCGGAGATCACCCGTACCTCGGATGGTGAATGGATAGACATGTGGACCGGGCTTCCCATAAAGAACCTCTCGCTGGCAACCTTAAAAACATATGATGTTGGTCGTCTTAAGCCGCATACCGCGTATGCTAGACGATATCCCGATCAGACACCGGTGGATGGGGAGCGGATTCCAACTCTGCGCGAAGTGATCGCGCTGCTCAAAACCCATCCGCAAGTCAAAACGCAGCTCTGGATTGAAATCAAAACCTCCCCAGAGATGCCGAAAGTGAGTGGTCAACCAGAGGCGGTCGCCGATGCTGTCGTCGACGTGCTGCAAAAAACGACCTTCACCCACCGGGTGCGGATTCTCTCCTTTGACTGGCGATCCCTGCAACGGATCCAAAAAATCGCGCCGGTCATTCCTACCGTTTATCTGTCCCATATCGGCAACCGTCTCAATAATATCAACCCGGGACAGGCCGGGCCTTCACCGTGGACAGCCGGAATCGACGTCGATGATTACGACGGTTCGATACCCGCTGCTATTAAAGCCGCCGGTGGTCCATTTTGGGCCGCACATTACAAATACGTTACACCCGCCAACCTCGCCGAAGCGCATAAACTCGGGCTAAAAGTATTCGTTTGGACGCCTGATCGTAAGCGGGATATGAGGCGTTTGTTCAAAATGGGGGTTGGCGGCATCATCACCAACCGTCCCGATATTTTAAAGTCGCTATTCTGATTCGTCCAGCAAATGCGTCTTTGAAAGCATCCCCCTTCACATCTTTGTAAGTTGTATTATAATGTAACGACAATAGTAGCCGCTTAAACGAAAGCAAGAGATTATAGATGAAGATTCTAACCGTTTCGGATCAAGTTGAACCGCTCCTATATAATCGCTATGATCCATCACGATTTCAAGGCGTTGATTTGATCCTTTCCTGCGGCGATCTGCCGCCCGAGTATCTCACCTTTCTCGTGACTCAATTTAATGTGCCGCTCTATTATGTGAAAGGAAATCATGATATTAGAGCCAATGGATACAATCCCGGCGGTTGTGTCGATCTTGACGGCAAGCTAATTTGGCACCAGGGATTACGAATATTAGGATTTGAGGGCTGCCATTGGTACAATGGAAAGCCGCACCAGTATACCGAGCACCAGATGCGCAAAAAAATCGGTCGGCTGCGATTTAAAATCTGGCGCGCAGGTGGACTCGATATCGTTATTACGCATGCCCCTCCCAGACATATTCATGATGCCGAGGATCGATGCCATGTGGGTTTTAAAAGCTTTCGCCGCCTTATTGACCGCTACGCTCCGCGCTATTTTGTCCACGGACATATGCATTTTAATTATACCGCCCACCCGCAGCGCATAACGGTGGCAAATAAAACACAAGTGGTGAACACTTATGGGTATTTTCTCATTGAAATCAAAGATGGCCAAAACCCTGAGCAGATCCCGGGGCAAGCCTAATCCACACAGCGACAAAGATGAAATAAAAAGCTTCCGCGAGAACCAGGCCGCCGAAGGTGCCGGCGACACAAGGGATTTGGGATACAGGGACGTCACGCTGCAAAAAATCGTGGGATCCGTTGGAAGATACCGTGACTTTGACCGGCGCTTTCGACTCAAAAGGAACATGCCGCCGGAAAGACTTCAAGGGATCAAAGAGGCCATCCGTGCTGGAAAACCACTCCCACCGGTTGAGTTGTACAAAATCAAAAACGAGTACTATGTCCTGGATGGCAATCATCGCGTCGCAGCAGCCAATGAATTCGGCTGGCACTCTATCGAGGCCCACATCGTCGAATATCTCCCGACGAAGGAAACGCTGGCAAACATTCTCGCCCGGGAAAAGTCGGATTTTGAATGGAAAACCGGGCTTTATGACGAGATCGATCTAACCGAAGTGGGTCAATATACCTACCTTCTGGAACAAATAAACGAACATCAGACTTCTTTGGGAGAGGTTGCCGGCAGATCGGTCAGCTCAAAAAGCGCGGCCAAGGATTGGTATACCTCCATCTATATACCCTTTGTGGCAATTATTCACCGCGGCCACCTTGCCGAAGCCTTCCCCGGCCGAACCCTTGCAGACCTGTATGCCTATATCTCCTGTCATCAATGGAAAAAAAACAGGGAGCGCAAATACGGTATCGGAATCGATCAGCTCATTCCAAATAGCATGGAAAAATTTCGAGCCAAAATGGCAGAGCGGGAAAATTTAGACCCCCCCGAAATGACGCGCCTTACGACGGCCTTTATTTTGATCAATGTGGCTGCGAAAAGAGAAAGCCGGATTATGGAAAAGCTATACTCCTTTAATGAAGTCCAAGAAATTCATGCCGTCCCGGGGGAATTTGATATCATTGCCAAGATTGCCGTTGAAAGAGACCTTCTCTCTTCCGATTCTGAGGTTGTCGGAGAATTTCTCCAGGAGCGCATACGCTCAATTTCGGGGGTGATAAAGACCCAAACCATAATTCCCATCTCCTCCAGAGAAAAGAGAAGGCGGAGTGAATAACCGAAAGAATATTTTATGATCCCTCCCATTGAATCACTCAAAGCTGAGACAGCTAAAAATCTTAAGGGTGTTTTGTTTGATATTGACGACACGTTTAGCCTTCGGGGGAAAATACCGGCGCCGGCATTCAATGCCCTCTGGTCGCTCAAAGAAAAGGGATTAAAAGTAGTTCCCATCACCGGCCGGCCCGCCGGGTGGTGTGATCACATTGCCCGCATGTGGCCGGTGGATGGCGTGGTGGGCGAAAACGGGGCCTTTTATTTCTGGCTTGATGAAAAAGAGCAAAAACTCAAAAAACGATTTCGAGACCCTGAGGATATGCGCGCCCAAAAAAGGGAACGTTTGATTCAGGTCAAAGAAGAGATCCTCGCTTCTGTCCCGGGAACAGCCCTGGCCAGTGACCAGTTGTATCGCGAGGCGGATCTGGCCATCGATTATTGTGAGGATGTCACACCCTTGGGCCGTGAAGCCGTAAAACACATATGTGAAATCTTCAGAAAGCATGGTGCCTCTTGTAAAGTCTCCTCTATTCATGTGAATGGGTGGTTCGGAGAATATACCAAACTGGAGATGACAAAAATTTTCGTAAAAGAAAGCTGGGAGCTAGACCTGGATCAAGAAAGGCAACATTTCATATTTTGCGGCGACTCACCCAACGACGAGCCGATGTTCGCGTATTTTCCATACTCCGTGGGGGTTAATAATGTTTTGCGCTTTGTCGATCAGCTGAAACACCTGCCCGCTTATGTAGCAAGCCGTGACGGGGGGGAGGGGTTTGCCGAAATCGTGGAACACATCTTAGGCCATCGCGCAAAATAATGTTTCAGAGCATACATGAAGTCTACGCCCGGATTTGGCATAACCTATTAATTCTTCAAGAAATTTTCTCATCCTGAGATGGATCTTCGGTCTCCTCGGGTGTGTCATTGTCTTTATTCAGTTTGCGTTGTCTTTTTTCCTCTTGTTTTTTTTTCCTTGCCAATTCTTTCTGCCGTTTTTTAAATGAATAATTTGATCTTGCCAATTAATTACCTCCTTGGCGGTTATTCCTGATAATTTCAAAAAGAAAAATGTCTTGCGAAACAAAAGGGCATCCCCTTGTTATTGGAAGGAATGCCCCTTTTTATTCAAAAACAGAAAATTAAACCACCGTGACATTTGCCGCGGCAGGACCTTTTTGCCCTTGCTGTTATTTACCTCGGAATGGCGGAGGAGAAAGGCAAGGTATTGTCAGATTGT
>CAZHAH010000185.1:0-11171 GCA_964530095.1 uncultured Desulfobacteraceae bacterium
AGATTTTCTTGAGCTCAATAGTCCCTTGCTTCATCCTTATATCGGAATTCCAGATGTGAACAGAGTCCATTGCATTATAAGGGCAGAGGCGATATAAAAAACAGGTGACCGATTAAGGTTCAGAGGTTCTGGGTTCAGAGTTTAAGGTTGAAGAGCTGTTTTGAAAAATGCAATGAGACCAACCCTGAACGCTGAACGGTGAACTACCGAACCTAGGCAATGGAGTGGTCCTGTGAAAGGAAAGGACTCGTAATGGCTGCTAAATTAAAGGTGCTTGTTGTCGGATGCGGCCACATGGGCGCATCCCATGCCCAGGCTTATCATTCCATCGATGGCTTTGAAATCGTCGGCTTGGTAAGCCGCGGTCCCGAGACCCGCGAAACATTAAATCAACGACTCGGTGGCGGCCATGTATTGTTTTCGGATTTCACTCATGCCCTGGAGTCTACCCGGCCGGATGTGGTGAGCATCAACACTTACCCCGATACGCATGCCCAATTTGCGCTGCAGGCTTTCCAGGCCAAGGCGCATGTATTTCTGGAAAAGCCTGTGGCCCCGACAATCGAAGTATGTCACCGTGTCATCCAAGCCGCAAAAGTCGCCCATAAAAAATTATTGGTGGGATATATTTTGCGCCATCACCCTTCATGGATGAAATTTATTGAAATTGCCCGCACCTTGGGCAAACCACTGGTGATGCGCATGAACCTCAACCAGCAAAGCCAGGGTGAGATGTGGGAGACCCACAAAAACCTGATGCAGTCGACATCGCCGATTGTCGACTGTGGCGTCCATTATGTGGATGTAATGTGTCAGATGACCGCAGCAAGCCCCCTCCGTGTCTCTGCCATCGGTGCGCGACTTTCGGACGACCTAATCCCGGGCATGTACAATTACGGGCAGCTTCAGGTGTCATTCGACGATGGATCTGTGGGTTGGTATGAAGCCGGTTGGGGCCCGATGATCAGTGAAACCGCCTTTTTCGTAAAAGATGTCATCGGGCCGCAAGGTTGTGTCAGCATTGCAGCTGCTAAGACCGGTGCCGTTTCCCGGTCGGACCATATCGACGCGCACACTCAAACCGAATCACTCCGTCTCCACCATAGTGAAATGGATCTGAATAATAGGTTTGTCCGTGAAGATCAGATCATCGATTTAAGCGATGAACCGGACCACGATCAACTCTGCCATCGTGAACAGGAATACCTGCTAAAAGCGATTCGTGAAGACTTTGATCTCTCTCAACATTTGCTCGACGCGCTGAACAGCCTCAAAATCGTTCTGGCGGCGGAAGAATCGTTTAAAACCGGACGCACGGTGGAGCTATGAAGTTTCGAAAAATCATCATACTGACTTATCTTTATGGGCCCTACTATCTCCGCAAAATTACCCGCACCGGTGCGTTTGGGCGCCATAAAGGGGAGTACATCGACGGCCCCATTCAAACCGATGGCAATCCACTTAAATCTGCGCTGATAAGACACCATGTGAAGCAATTCCATGAATCGTCCTGCTCCGTTGCAAGCGTTGTTTCAATCATCAATGCCATAAGGGACGAACGAGGCGACAGGCCTGTGCCGGTCAGCCAGATGGATATTCTTGAGAAAGTAAGGACAGCTAACTGGAAAGAAAGGATGAGCAAAAAGGGGTACAACGGCAAACGAGGCCTCCCGCTGCCCGTCCTCTCCGAGGTCGTCAAAAGCAGCCTTGAGGCTTACGGAATCGCGTATAAAGCCCTTGAAACGGTTCAGGCCCAAAAAAAATCTAAAAAATCCAAAAGGATCAAAGAAGTTCTTAGGAAGCGACTGGATGATTTTGAAAAAAAGGGCGATTGTCTGATCATCGCCCACTTTTTACAGGGTGCCTATGTCCCGGCCCTGAACATACCTCATATTTCACCGGTCGGGGGCTTTGATACCCAAAACGGCGACGTCACCATTCTGGATGTGGATCCACCGCAGGAAAAGCCCTACAAAATCACTTTTGATACCTTTTACAAAGGACTATCCAGCAACTACCATCATTTTTTCAGACCGTTCGGCTTCGGCAGCGGCGGGTATGTTTTTGTAAAACTGCGCTGATGATTATTTCACATGAAAATAAAATAACCGAGCCTTTCAGCGGCAGGCACACAAGAGGCCTGTTTGTTATGGATTTGGACGGAACCTTATTGCGCTCGGATCGAACCTTCGACGCCGTCGATCTGCGTGCCTTGAAGCAGCTCGGCGACCACGGTGTCGTGCGAGCGATCGCCACCGGACGCTCAATGTATTCATTCAACACAGTTGCCGATTCGAACCTTCCGGTGGATTTCGTGATTTTTTCCACCGGCGCAGGGGTCGCTCAATATCCCAGTGGCCTGATTATTCGGAAAGTAAACCTCGAACCGCATGAGGTCGAACATGTGTATCAGATTCTCAAGGCAGCCCGACTCGATTTTATGGTTCATCAACCCATTCCGGACAACCATGTTTTTGCCTATTTTCAATCCGGAAACGGAAATCCGGATTTTAAAAGACGCATATCACTCTATAGCCGCTATGCTTACCCACTCGAATCGGCTTCAAGTACTTTCGGCCCTGCCACCCAACTGCTTGCCATCCTGCCTCCTCAAAACCCAACACGCATTCTGGCAAAATTACGGGCTGAATTGCCTGAATACAATGTAATCCAGACCACCTCCCCCCTGGATGGAGAATCGACCTGGATTGAAATCTTTCCGATGGCTGTATCCAAAAGCCTGACAACCGCCTGGATGGCGAATGAAATGGGAATCAGCAAACAGCAGACCGCCTCGGTGGGAAATGATTATAACGACTTGGATTTGCTCGAATGGGCGTCTTCGAGCTATGTCGTCGATAATGCGCCGGCCGATCTCAAAAGCCGCTTCCCGAGTGTCGCCTCCAACAATAACTGCGGTGTGGCGGAGGTGATTAAGCACTGGTCAGCCGCGAAGCAGCCCTCGGATGATCCTTATTAATCACCGACTAAATTTTTCCCCAGCTCCTCGGCTTGTTGCATGAGTCCTTGATTTGATTTGATCTCACCGGGCTTTTCTGCACTTCCGTAAACCATTCCGACAATCCTTGCCCCGACATAATTGTAGGCATCTTGAAAACTGCGCAGGGCGTTTACACACCCTGAATTGAAGGCATCGCTATCACCATAGCTCATCGCGATGGCAATTCGTTTATTGAAAAATGGACTTTGCTCCGCCGTATCTCCGAACATGGCAAAGCATCGGTCCATAAAAATTTTGGTTTGGGCCGACATGGAAAACCAGTATACCGGGCTTGCAATAACCCACGCATCCGATTCAAGCAGTTTCGGATAAACGGTTTGCATATCGTCATTGACTGCACATCCCGGGCTCCCTTCCTGCTGGCAGGAGTAGCACCCCTGGCACGGGCTAATTTTCAGTCCGTTCAAATAGAGTGTTTCAACTTTGGCGCCCATCGATTCGGCGCCCTTTGCGATCTGCCGCGCCATTGTCGTGCTGTTCCCCTTCTTGCGGGGGCTTCCCAGCAGCACCAGAACCCTTTTTTGTTTTTCGTCTTCTCGCATCATTATTCCTCCGTTCCGTATATTATTTTGGTGGTCGCTCATTCAACTATAGATGGGACTTTTTACGGCGCCATCAAACCTTGCGTTTTTTATCTTTCCAGTATTGGGCCCGCAATTCACGTTTGAGGATTTTCCCGTAATTATTTTTTGGCAGTGCTTCCACAAAATCGACCGATTTGGGTTTTTTGTAGCCGGCAATATGGTCTTTGCAGAAACCGGTGAGCTCTTTTTCAGTGGCCGATTGGCCTAGCCGGAGAGCCACCACAGCCTTAACGGCCTCTCCCCATTTTGAGTCAGGGATTCCGATCACCGCCACTTCACTTACGGCCGGATGTTGTATAAGGACTTCTTCAATTTCACGCGGGTAAATATTCTCCCCGCCGCTGATAATCATGTCCTTTGAACGATCCATGATGTAAAGATAACCGTTTTGATCCAGATACCCCATATCGCCGGTATGGAGCCACCCCTTTACAATGGTTTCTGCGGTGGCATCAGGATTGCGCCAATATCCTTTCATCACCAGATCAGAACGCGTCACGATCTCACCGATTTCCCCGGCAGGGAGCGCATTGTCTTCGTCGTCAAAGATTTTCACCTCCACATCGGTTCGCGCAAAGCCGGCCGAGGCCAGCCGTTGCATTTGCCGGGGGGTACCTTCAAGGACATGATCCCTGTGCGGTAAATAAGTAATTGTCATCGGGGATTCAGCCTGCCCGAACAGTTGAACCAGGCAGGGCCCCAATTTTGCGCTGGCCTCTTTGAGATCTTTTATCAGCATCGGCCCTCCGCCGTAATTGAGGGCTTTCAACGAACTGTGATCGTATCTGTCCACAGCCGGGCTGTCGATCATCAGTTTGATCATGGTCGGAGCGACAAACATGTTGGTCACGCGGTGTAGCGCGATGGTCTCAAATATCTTCTCCGGCTCAAATGATTTAGATGTTAAAATGATATTGGCCGCTGCCTTGCCGACATTTGGCAATGCGTATAGACCGCTGCCATGGGAAAGGGGTGCCGCATGCAGGGCAACATCATCCGGGCCGAACCCGGGACAGATATCGGCATAAAAATTCATGGCCATGGCAAGCAGATTACGATGCGTCAGCATGGCGCCTTTGGGCATACCGGTCGTGCCGGAGGTATAAAAAAGCCAGGCCAGATCATCCGGATCAACGTCTGCATCTCTAAAATGAGGGGATTCCGGGCCAAGGAGCTTTTGATAGTCCAGCATTTCGCCCTCGGCACCGGACAGGCTAATCAGGTGGCGTGCCTTCGGTATCCGCTTCCGGATTTCAAACGTGGGCTGATTGAATTCCGGTGACAAGATGACCGCCTTGGCTTGGGAGTGCTCGATGATAAAGGCGTATTCATTGGGATGAAGGCGAAAATTTATCGGTACGGCACCACAGCCGACCTTGAAACAGGCAAACAGGGAGACCAGCATTTCAGGGTTATTGTACTGCAACAGGGCAACATTATCCCCCTGTCGCACACCCAGCCGCAAAAGGGCATTGGCCAGCTGGTTTGCCCGGGACTCGAACTGAGCATAATTGATTTGCTCCGAACCATAAATGATGGCCCCATTATCGGGAAATGTCCGGGCCGATTTTGCCAGCAGGTTAGCGGTATTCATTTTACCTCTTTACCACCAAATCCAAACTGCGATGGGATAAACTTTCACAGCCACTTTGCGTAACCGCAACCGTATGCCCGAAACATATGGCTTGCCCGCAAACACTGTCCATCAATATCATATGCAAAAAGAAAACCATATTCGGCAATGCCACGACAGGGTTGCCGTGGTAGAACATCGGCCAGTCCATCCAGTTGGGAGAAAAAGTGGTGCCCAGGCTGTAACCGGTCGCATTGAGACGATGTTCGCGCATGCCTGCATCATCGCATGTTCGGGCATACGCATCAAAAACTTCCCCAATGGCGATACCCGGTCTTAATTTCTGCATACAGGCTTGCATGGCATTCAAGGCAATTTCGTGCATCCGGCTGTGCTCGGAAGTCGCCTGGCCGATAGGGATGGTGCGCATCATGGCGGCATGATAGTGCCGGTAGGCGCCCGCCCACTCAAGGGTCAGTTGATCATGGGTGTCAAGCGTCCTTCGGCCTGCTTTATAGCGACACAACAGGGCATCTTCGCCCGAACCGATGATAAATTCATTGCCCGGGTAATCGCCGCCACCGGCAAAAATAACCCCTTGCATAGCAGCCAGGATATCGCCTTCGTCGGCACCGGGTTGAGCCAGTCGGTGGGCCTCGTCAAGCGCCAAATCGGCCAACTCGGCCGCTTTGCGGACATAGACCATTTCAGCGGGGCTTTTAATGACCCGCAGCCGGTTTAACAGATCCGAAGCATCTTCCAGAACACAAAATTCGTGCAGCGCCTCTTCCAGCAACTTGCCGTTTTTGGCCGTTAGACCATAGGCATCGTACTCGACTCCCAAGCGCTTATTTCTGCAATCGAATTCCTTCAAAATTTCTTTTAGCTGCAACGCAGGGTTCACATTGTCGCCATCGACCCAAATACGAATATCCTCGATAATTGACGTGTGTCTCGCTTGGCGCAGATCGGGAGCACGTGTCAGCAAAACGAAGCGGCCGTCCGCATTCAGAAATAAGCATTGGAAAAACACATAGCCAAATGTGTCATAGCCGGTCAGATAGTACATGCTCTCCTGACGAAACATCAGCAATCCGTCCAATCCCCGCTCCTGTAGCGACTGAATCGCCCGGTTGCGGCGATCGTCAAACTCCTCTTCGGAAAAATGCAATGCCATATTCGATGATCTCCTTTTGACAGAGAATAATGAAGCGGGAATTTATATAAGCCGGGCTTTGCTGAAATAGCAAGATGTAAGATTGCAGGGCGGGGAATCCGCCTGCGATGGCGGTCACGCTTTTCCCACATTGAAAAAAACGTGCGCGCTTTCGTTCGTAACGGCTGCCACCTCTTTGGCGGAAATCTTTTTTAGGTCGCTTACCCGGCGCAGGGTCGTAAGCAGGTCGGCGGGCTCGGATATCTTCCCTTGGTATGCAACCGGAGAATCGGTTTCGAGGAGAATCCGATCTAAAGGCGTCCTTTTAATAGCCGCTTGATGGGGCGGGCTATAGGCCAGTGCCGGTGTGGCAGAAATATGGTAGCCATCGGCGAGGAGCCGATCCAGCACATCAAGCGGACCACTGTACCAATGGAAGACGGCTCTGCCAATACCGGCTTCGACAACCATTCGATGGGACCGCTCATGGGAGAAGCGGGCATGCACGATGACCGGTTTATCTTCTTTTGCGGCCAAATCGAGAACACGCTCAAATACCCCGATTTGAACCGGCTTCTTAATCTTCACTTTATAATCGAGACCCACCTCTCCCAGAGCGACGCATTGCCCCAAGTATTGATCCACCTGGGCAAGCGTGGGTTCAATTTCATTCTCACGAATCGACCACGGGTGATATCCGATGGCGGGCAAAACCACGCCCGTAAATCTACGGGCCAATGCCAGCGTTTTACGGTTGGATGTCAGATCCATCCCGACGGCGACAATCTGTTTTACGCCAAGGGATAGCGCCCTTTGAACGGCATCGTGAACCGTCTCGATTTCCGCCAAATGAACATGGGTGTCGATGAGTTCCATGATTGACGCTTAAAACAGGGCAGTTGAGGTTTCTGCTGTCTCGGACCTCCCCGTCAGACTAGACAGGACAGTACATGTTATCTTCAAAAGATTATTGCCTTACAAGTCAAGCCTGGTCCCAATATGAAATTTAAATTTAAATACCCCAGTGCCCTGCTCTGGGCATCGCTCATATATTCTGTAGCGCTCGGGCATTGGGATATTAAACTGCCTACCGAGAAAGGGAACTAATTTTGAATTAATAGTGAAGAGTCGATTCCTCATCTTAAAATAATCCTTATGAATTGGTTTGCCAACATCATAAATATGCGGATATTTTTCAATAATTGACAAAAAAGTATTCCAGATTTTAGACTTGTGACTCCCAAAACCTAATTCTGAGTAACTGTACGGTTTTGGCTGGAAGTCATGCCCTTCTTTGATATATATTTCAAAATTGTTTCTAGGGAACACTGTCATGCGTCGAATAAAGTCACTGGCACTTTTAATCATGGTATCATTTCCACTTAAACGATTTGACTCATCGACATACATTTCCCCTTCACCCGATAACAACCAATGGATATTTGCGCCAAATTCTTTGTATATTTTTAAGAGGGAATTTCCGCCAGGTAGTCCACGATTATTTTCCCAGCTTGCGAGCACATTCCGATGCACGCCAATTTTCTTGGCAAATTCTTTTTGTTCTAAATTACCTCTTATGATTTTTATTCTGTCTCCAACACTCACTTCAACTCATACCTTTGTAAATATCGGGAACAATTTACTGTCTTGAAGGATATAAGCTTGCTCCACAATATACGCATTGTGATCGTTTTATCTCCTGTACAAGACCACAGATTGTGCAGACAGTGCCCTTAATCGGAAGCCTTTTGTGCTATATAAGTCTTTAAACATAAAAATTAACGACCAGGTTCATTAGAGTTAATAATGGATTTCCGTTTCTTTTTTTGAGGTAAGAGAGTTGATGATTGAATTCTTTTTCGGGAACGCACTGCAAAACCCCGATGGCTTGTGTTGTAGGAGAATCTGCTGTAGTCCCAGCCCTCCTGGCCGCTTCTGAAGTTGAAGTCCCACGCGGACGACGAGCCACCCCTTGTTTGCCCCGACCATACCAACCAACCATTGGTCCTTAATACCGGCGTCATGTTCCGTGAGCCGATCCCCTTTTGATAGAGGCTACTCAGCTCTTTTCTGGTCGGCATGCGCCAACGACCACCTGCAACTGATAGACTGCTAACCCAGGATCTAGCAGTATCCCAGTTTGTATCCTCGTCCGGCCCGACATACCACTCAAGGCCGGTCCTAGTGTCATAAACTATGCCGTTGGCATACTTCTCATAACGAGCGTCGCGGGCAACTATCTTAGGTTTGGAAATATCAGGGGAAATGGAAGCATATTTTGGGGTTTCCTTTATTGGCTGTTTTGGTGCTACTGCAATACCCCGTTGTGCACTAAAATAGAAATCCCCTGTTAATGATGACGCTTCCCAAGGCACCTGTTTTTTCCCAGATGAGTTCAGCACATCGATACGTACTTGCCTAAACAAACGACCAATCTCAAGCCCAGGTGTCATCATGTGTTTCAGAAATGCCGAGGTATACAACCCGTTCCTTCCTGGTCCATCCGAAGCAACCGAACCCGGTGCCGTGGCATAAGCCAGTATCGAGCCTGTTGGGGCATCCATCTTTGCCAAGCCTCTACTACTGGACCTGAAACTACGGGCAAATGGATTATCACGGCAGGCGTCAAGGATGATTATGTTAAGGCGGTTTCCGGCGGTTTCCATTTTTCTCAATACAGAAGAAACCTTCAGACATTCGTCCTCGACTTCATCCTGGCTGCTTACCTCAGCCCCAATCGGTACAAGATAGTTTTCACCCGCGACCTGAATGCCGTGGCCAGCGTAATAGAACAATCCGACCGCACTTTTGTTGATCTCTTCACCAAAATTCCTAATTGCCCGACGCATCTGTTTCCTTGTTGCATTAACCGATTTCATAACGGTGAAACCAGTCTTTCCCAAAGCAATCGCAATGTCAGTGGCATCATTAACAGGGTTTCTGAGCGGTGCTGATTTATACGCACCATTGCCGATAACAAGGGCGATTCGTCTTTCTTGAGCAGCAAATACAGGGGATGAGGTGAGATGGGTTAACCAAACCGGTACGACCACGAGGCAAAAAATAAGGCGTTTCATTTTGGCCCCCTATGAACAGTAGTGGTTAGTATTGAGATTGTTTTTCGTTATACCCGGTATCTGCGAAATATCGGCTTCCTATTTGCCCCCAGGTTGAACGATCTCCTCAAGGTGAATGGTTTTACTCGTTCCAGATATCAGGTAGTTACGTGAGTTTTCACGTTATCCTTTTTTGAGGACAATAAAGACCAATCCCCCAACTATAAGCACGCCAAACATTTGAATCCCCAAAGTAGGAACATTCACCGTTGCGGGAATACTTGATCTGCCAATAACCTCTCTTGGCTTATACGATGGCAAATCGAAAAGAAAACCGTATCCGGCTTTGATAACCACCTGCCTGGAGTTCATAACTACATACGGTGGGTAAAGGATCATGAGCACCACGAGCGCAGCCGTGCAAAGCAAAACAACCTTCTGCTTCTGATTCATTCCCTGCTACCCCCTTCCTGTAGGTGGTCAATAGTCCGGTCCGGATTAAGCTCTCCCTTCCGGATTATCTGCTTTGAAGCCTTCAACGATCCATATAAATGGCCGTGTCGTCCCCTTGATACCAAAAAAAATGACTACAAAAACAAAAATAGCAAACAACAGTCCGCCGACGATAGATTCCCAGACGTGGGGATATTTCCATTTTGGGGGAGAGGGGGGAATATTATCCCTCTGTATAAAAATCGAAAAGCGTATTTGTGTGGCGGGATTCTTTTTTGTCCACTCGTTATAAGCAAGGGAAGCGTTTTTTTCCATTCTTTGTATTCGGGCGTCACGGTTATTAGTTCTTTTGCAAGATAACCATGCCCAACAATGAAGGACGGCAGAATGGCGTGTATGGCTATAACCAAAGCTATCCTGTCTATTCCCTTTTTAATATTCAATTTACGCGACCCTCTTAATAATCATTGTAACCGTCTTAGGGTTGCTATGCTTCCTTTGTCCCTAAACCGGTCATTTGGGGACGGGTTTCAGAAACATAAAACCCCACCTCTCTTTAAAGAAATGGGGTCTTTGGATGCCTTCCATGGCCTCCTCGATCAAAGTTGCCGGGTTAGGTCACTTTTCAGGAAAATATTCGTTGCCGAAAAACAAATGAATGGATTTCACCCTATTAGCATAAGTGGCAGAAATTACAATCCTATTTTTTGGGGATGGTAATGGAGGGAATCACCTGGTGCCGAAATCGTAGGCAAATTTCGATTGAGTTAAGGAGGAATTCATCACAATTTTCACTGTGCATGGTCTATTCCCCCACATATTTTTAAAGAAAAAGAAATTTTTGCTTTTAATTCAACATGATGCATTTTGACTTTACCCCTCACTTTATCCAAGAAAGCATTCGGCTAAGTTGCCGATAAAGTGGATTTGAAATAATTGGCTGAATGTACGCGCCATTTTCCCGCTTTTTCCTTCTATTTCCATGTTAATTGTGGGGGATGGTGTGGGGGATCAAAATCAGAAAATAGAAAAGGACTTAGAAATGATCTCTAAGTCTTTGATTTTATTGGCGGAGACGACGAAGATCGCCCTTAGGTCCCGCCCCTGGCGGGGAACTCGCGACCTTCCCGCATGATATGCGGGACGTTCTAAGCAGAACTGAACTTCACCAAAGATTCTATGTAATCCCCGCAGCTTTTCGGCGCGATACGACAACCCATCCCGGACGGTCCAATTCGCGCATATAGTTCGAGCATTCAGTTCCCTCAACTTCCCACATAATGCCGAGTCCCGGATTATGCCGAGTGGTTTATAAATAATCCTTTCA
>CAZHAH010000186.1:0-11150 GCA_964530095.1 uncultured Desulfobacteraceae bacterium
GGCATATTCACCGCTTTCAGTTTTAAGAAACGTTAAATAGATATCGAATTTTTTTTTCAATTCTTCTCCCAGCCGGTAAAGCGTGTCACAGATTTCAAAAAGGGGATGGGCCGGCGGAATGTGTTTTTTTTTGGTGGATGTCTTGAGCTTGGTGGATGTAAAGTTGACGAAATTATTAAAAGGCGGGAACCCCACACTTTGCGGATCGAGCAACCGGTCCATGGCTTTTATGAGGGCGGTAATCTTTTGATCTCTTCGTGTGCGTTCGGAGTAAAGGGGATCGGGTTTGAGACTCCCGTAGACCGTGGCTGAAAGTCCATGGTCTAACAAGCGCTCTCGGATTGCGTTTCTGGACTCTGGCCAGCCGGCTCTGAGCATATCGAGATGAAGACGGTATGAATCGATTTCTAAAAATTCAGGAGCATCAAGACGGGGAATCACGCTTACATGCGGGGATTGGATTTGGCCAATCAGATCTGCGAAATATTCAGGCCCGTTCATTTTGGGCATGGCATAGGCTACTAGTTCCGGCAACGCCTTATAGAAATGTTTACGCCAAAAATCTTCGGCGATCTCCAGGTTTAGCCCCGCCTGATCCGTCTCAAGCGTCGTGTCGAACAAATTGCCGGTTTCGAAGGCGTAATCGTGAAGTATTCGCTGACAGAAGCCGTGTATCGTAAAAATAGCGGCCTGATCAAAATCGGCCAGGGCATTTTGAACATGCCGCTCGGCTCTCATGCGATGATTGTTTTTCTCTAAAATAGGAACAATCGCGGGGTCGTCACTTCTTCCAGACTGCAGCGCTATTTGGGTGTCTGACAGTTTTTTACGTATGCGGTCTTTTAGTTCTTCAGTGGCTGCCTTACTAAAGGTCACCACCAAGATTTGGTCTACGGACAGATGCTTTTCAAGTAGAAGCCTTAGATAAAGCCCGGCAATGGTATACGTTTTGCCCGTACCGGCACTCGCTTCGATAAGGCTCGTTCCCTGCAAAGGTGTCCGGGTGTTCTCAAACGCTTGCATGACCGAATAATGTCCTATTTACAATTCGGTTTTGTGTCCATATTGTAAAATCGGTTCAAACACATCCATGGCATTTTTAGTAAACACATCATCCAAAGGCGGTTGGCTGTCTCGAAAACAGAGGTCATAATATACATCTGCCGATTCTCCTTTTGCAAAGTCGCTCCCCAGCCATCTATTGAGAGCCGCTTCCCGCGCGCTATCCTCTGATCGGTTTTGAACGATTCGCTTCAAGACATAGATAAACGCGGATTCGGGAAAAAAATGGATTGGAGTTGACAGTCCTTGCCGATAGAGTGCGATTATAAATTGAAGAAGCCGCCTGCTCTGATTTACCGGTTTAAATTCCCAAACGGCATCAGATCCAATCAAACAGCTTTTCAAAGGCCTATCGCTCACACCGGAGACGCAGTAGACCAGATGACAGATCCAGGCAGCCAGGAGGTATTTCGCTTTGATACGAGTATATCTGACGTGAACCGATCCGCTTTCATAGATATGCGACAATTCTCCGTAAAGCATTACGCCCTCAAGCTTTAATTCGACATCCAATGGCGGGGCACAGTCTCCCCGGGCATATTCCGCAATCGTTTCAATAAAACTTTCGGTTTCAACACTCGTACCGCGGAAAATGACTTCGCCGACACTCCCATGCGGTAGTATTCCGGATTCTCTTACATGAGAGAAAATGTCTCCCAAGTTCCCACCCGTGCGGCCGAATTTCAGCAGGGTTTGCGCCAGTTGAAATTTCTGCAGCGGATTCAGTATAAACGCTTCGTGATCCTCGGTCCGGTTTTGCTCCTGTTCTAAAAACAAATTGAGACGCTTTTGAAGCAGATATCGGACGGGATGATTGAAAAACAGGCACAGATCATCGATCGAAAGGGTTTCCGGCAGCCTTTTTTCTGCGGTCTCCCTCAAGAGCGGGCCTTCTATAAACGGTATCGGATCGCTCGGTTTACACATACTTTGGGCGGCCTGGAAATTTTCTTTCGAGTAGCTGAACAGCCGGGAACTCCCCGTATCGTCGAAATATTGGCTTGCGAAAGGCTGCAGCCGGTGGCGGGTCACCAATTCCTCTTTTGAGATTCGATACCCTTGCGCTACATAATCGATCAGTTCACTCACCAGAACCGACGGGGGGGCATGCGTATTATCCCGAACATCCTGTCCCACATAGCTCAAATAAAGCGTTTTACGAGCTGAAAGGATCGCTTCCAGAAACAGATATTTGTCGTCGTCCCTCCGGGATCTGTCCCCGGGGCGCGGATTTTGAGCCATCAGATCAAATCCAAGGTGGCCGGAATCACGCGGAAAGGAATCGATGTTCATTCCCACAAGGCAAATCACCTCAAACGGAATGCTCCGCATCGGCAAGATGGCGCAGAAGGTCACCCCCTGGGACAAAAAACCGGTTCCCAGAACCTTTTCTTCCAGGGATGCTTTTAAAATCGCTCCGACGATCTCGATATCGACGTTGCGATTGAACCCGGATAATTCTTCCCGTTGGGCAAGATCCTCCAAGGCGGAGCGAATTAATTGTATTTCAGGTTCAAACGACTCATCTGCGGCGAAAAAAACTTCCAGAACCGAAAGAAGCGATAGACGCCAGTCTCTCAATGTTCTCGCTTGTTCAAATTCATCCAGACAACGAAAGAGACGATCAAGATATTCAAAAAAGTTTCCCAAAATTTTGACATTTTGCCCTTCAATGTGATCATACGGCAAAATTCCGTTAAACAACAATTTTTCGTTTCCCGGAAGGGCCAGCCCGAGCAGGAGTCTTTCTATCCCGGCTTGCCACGTATTTTCTTTAAAAGCAGGAAGTCCGCGTTTTTCTTTACAGAATTTGTCTTTACCCCATCGAATGTATGTACGGGCTACATATTCTTCGATGATACCTATTTCATTTTCACTTAGATCAAACCTCTCTTTGACCCCCGGAATTTGAAGAAATTCCAATACCGGTGTAACCCCGAGCCGGCTCCCCTTCAAATCGAGCAACTCCAAAAATCCATTCACAAGGCGGCTCGCGGTGCGAGGGCTTTGATCCGCCACTGAAAAGGGAATGTAGCCAGAGCCGTGGACTTGTGAATCAAATATGGCATGAATGTAAGGCGCGTAGGCTTCGATATCGGGCGTCATTACCACGATATCTTTGGGTTTTAATCCCGGATTCGCTTCAAACATCGCCAGCAGGTTGTCATGCAGAATTTCAATTTCTCTTAAAGGGCTGTGACAGGAATGAATCTGCATAGAGGAGTCGGACACAATGGAAGGTGCGCTGTATGTTGCCTCCGCCTTTCCAACCCGATTATCGACAAGATTGAGTAAATCTGAGTGGACGTTCGCCAGTATGGAATCGGAGGTTTCCTGTTCATAATACTCGTCATATTCACATTCGAACTCGTTTAGCAGTGAAATAAAATTCTTTCCCACAGCGCCCATGGAGGCCAATAGTCGGTTTCCCTGTTCAAGGTGAAGCGCTTCCAATTTATTGCCACGCTCGGCATATTTTGCCGTAACCCTTGTGATCTCCCGTTCTGACAGAATATCCGACCAGTACTCACGACAGGGATTCATCACAAAAAGGTGCACCGGGATAAGCAGCGCAATTTCGGCAAAGGCATGCATGTAGAATGGGGGAAGATATGATATTCCGAATATGGACACACGCTCAGGCAATCTTTCAATATCGATTTGACGCTTGCGTATTTTCGTGGAGAACCGTTTCCTCAGCCATGCACGGTGGATTTGTGGTTGCCCTTTGATGACTTCACGCCAGAGTCGGGCTTGCCAGTGCTTCGCACGCCCGGCTTCCCAGGCCAAAATCATTTCGGGCCGAAAAATGAGGTATTGGTCAAATGTATCAGATACCCTTTTTGAAAGCTGATACAGTTTCAAAAGATGGGCATCATCTTCTAAATATGTTCTTAGACTCTTAAATTCAGGCTGGTTGATACAATCCGGTAAAATGTGCATGATCCGAAAAGTTAAAATGTTCGGATCAAAAGGAGAGCGGTCGGGCAGATCGGGGACGGCGAGCTTGAATAAGTCCTCCAGAAACGCATTCGGAAATGGAAATTGGAAATTAGCGCATATACCGTTTCTTCGAGCCAGCTCCAGTGACACCCAGCGCTGCATGCCTCTGCTTTGAACAACTACAACTTCAGGGCCAAGTGATCGGCGTGAGGGCTGTCTGACCATTTGGGCCAGTTTATCAACCAGGGCTTCAAGGCGGTTGCTGATAATGAGTTTAAGGCCGTTCATCATTAAAAATGTTACCAAACTGTATATTCAATGACAATCCTTGTTTTTTATCCAGATGAGTGATAGCAATCACAATCTTTTCACAGGGAACTTTGATGGCGATTTGGGGAGAGGTTATTGTGGGAAATATCCATACAGCTCGTTTGGAACGCCTCAAAAAAGCACTTTCCAAGGCTGATTTCGATACGTTCATGGTGTCGGTGGGCGAAAATCGAAGATACTTAAGTGGATTTAGCGCAGAGGATACCCAGTTCGACGAATCGGCCGGCGTACTTTTTATCACCGCCTCGCGCCAGATACTGGCCACCGACTCGCGCTTTTCACTTCAGGCCGAAAACGAGGCCTCCCTTTTTGAGGTTTTTAGATATAAAGAAGGATTGGTCCAATCCATTGCCGAAATTTTGGGTGATCTCCATACGGAACGACTCGGCTTCGAAAGCGATCGTGTTTCATATGCGGCTTATCGCAAATTGGCGAAAGCGCTGCGATCGGCCGATCTGAACGTCGCCCTGATTGAGACCGCAGAGATCGTGGAAAATCTACGTGTAATCAAAGAAGAATCTGAAATAAAGCGCCTTAAAAAAGCGTTGCAGGTCGCCGAATTGACCTTTTGCAAGATCGTCTCCGAATTGAAAGCCGGGATGACGGAAAAAAAAATCGCCTGGATGCTGGAGAGGGGAATGCGTGAAGCCGGGGCGGAAAGCCTTTCATTTCCAAGCATTGTCGCATCAGGGCCTAACAGTGCCTTACCGCATGCCATTCCTGGAGAACGCAGAATCCGGCCGGGGGAGCCGCTTTTGTTTGACTGGGGCGCAAAATTAGACGGATACTGTGCCGATATTTCGCGAACGCTTTTCAGCGGTCGGCCTGATCAACGGTTTGAAAAAATATACAGCACGGTATGTGAAAGCCAAAAAATGGCCATCGACGCCATAGGCCCCGGCATTAGCGGTAAAAAAGTCGATCAAATCGCCCGCGACCATATTGCTCAAAATGGATTTGGAGACAACTTCGGACACGGCCTGGGTCACGGCACGGGACTGGCGGTGCATGAATCTCCCCGCCTCAGCCCCATCAAGGATGTGGAGCTTCAACCGGGGATGGTCGTCACGGTCGAGCCGGGAATCTACATTTCAGATTGGGGTGGGGTTCGAATCGAAAACATGGTGGCGGTGCGTGAGAAAGGTGCCGAAGTTCTCAACACCCTTGATACGGAACTCATAACGATTTAGGCGCTTAATCTAGCAATGATTGAATATTTTCGATTGAATATTGAATAGTTAAGGTCTGCCTTCGGTGGATCATTTATATAAAAAGCGACCATAAAAATGACGGAGCGAAGCGACATCCACAAATATTCAATTATCAATATTCAATCGTCAATTCCGGCTTGTCCGGATTAGGTTATAAGATTCCGAATCCGAAATATGCGCATTGTTATGGATCGTTTGGTGGACAAATATGTGAATTATCTTCTGGTTGAAAAAGGACTCGCCCGGACAACCATTGAATCCTACAGCCGTGACCTGGTCCGTTACGCCGATTTTCTCGATCAAAACAACATCAAATCGCCCACCCAAGCCGATTCCGTCGTTATCATACAATATCTCATCGAATTGAGAAAAAAGGGGCTGAGGGCAAGATCCCGCGCCCGGCACCTTATTTCGATCCGCGGGTTTTATCGTTTTCTTTTACAGGAAAAGATCATTCGCGACGATCCATCGAAATTGATTGATCTTCCCCGTAGCGGATTGAAACTTCCCCACGTCCTTCCATTCAGCGATGTCAAAAGACTGCTTGGTACCCCAAATCCCCACAAAGCGATTGAATCGCGAGATCTGGCCATGCTGGAAATGCTTTATGCCACAGGCCTAAGAGTATCGGAGTTGATCAACATTAAACAGCATCAAGTCAATTTGGAAGCCGGCCTTGTGAGGGTAATTGGAAAGGGATCAAAAGAGCGAATCGTGCCGTTTGGGATGTACGCCAGAGATAAGGTCATCGAATACATGAATACGATGCGGCCCATTCAGCTAAAAAAGAATTCCAGCCCGTTTTTGTTTGTTGCCCGGGCCGGTAAGCCCATGACCCGACAGGCTTTTTGGAAGCGGCTACGCCATTACGCTGACAAGGCGGGTATCAAAAAAAAGGTTACGCCACATACCTTGCGCCATTCGTTTGCAACGCATTTGCTCGAAGGCGGGGCGGACCTGAGGGCTGTGCAGATCATGTTAGGTCATGTTGACATCGCGACGACGCAGATTTATACGCATGTTTCCAAAAAACATCTCAAAAAAATACATGCCAAATTTCATCCACGAGGCTGAAATGGAGCCATCAGAAATTCAGAAGCGACATCCGATCGGTTATTGGAAAAAAGAGGGTGTTGAACCCGAACTCGGAAATCAATACTTAAATTCCGCCGTAGCCCGGATTGATCGTCCGTTATATCTATTGGATGTTGAAGGCAGCGTTGCGGTTGCTCAAAACGGAACAGCTCACATCGATGCATCCTTTCAAAACGACGCCGACGGCTACCCGATTCTGGCTTACACACCACCCCTTTTGCCTCAAAACCTGGGTGACGCTTCCCTAAAGCGGTTATTAAAAATTCGCTATCCTTATATCGTTGGCGCCATGGCCAATGCGATTACTTCAGTGGAGATGGTCGCCAAGGCCGGACGGGCCGGTATGCTCGGTTTTTTCGGTGCCGCCGGGCTCACGTTGGCTGAAATCGAAACCGCCATCGACCGACTATTTCGTGAACTGGGAAATTCGCCCTTCGGCCTAAATCTTATCCACAGCCCCCAAGATCCCGCGCTGGAATCGGGAACTGTCGATCTTTATTTAAGACGGGGCGTAAATCTCGTGAGTGCATCGGCCTACCTCGACTTGACTCTCCCCCTGGTTTATTTTCGGATTAAAGGGATCGAACAGACGCCCGGGGGTGCGATTGTGTGCCCCAATCGGATTGTGGCCAAAGTTTCTCGAATCGAGGTGGCACGCAAGTTTTTTTCACCTCCTCCTGAAAAATTGATAAAATGTTTATTTGATCAAAATTTGATTTCAGAAAAAGAGGCATCCCTGGCAAGATTTATCCCTATGGCCGATGCCATGACCGCCGAGGCCGATTCGGGAGGCCATACGGACAATCGGCCTGCCATTTCGCTATTACCCACCATGATTGCGCTACGAGACGAAATATCGGCCAACTTTCGCTACAATTCCCCCCCCAAGGTGGGATTAGGAGGCGGTATTTCCACACCTTATTCCACAGCTGCCGCTTTTGCCATGGGGGCAGCTTTCGTCCTGGCCGGCTCCATCCACCAAGCCTGCATCGAATCCGGCACTTCGCAGACCGTACGCGAAATGCTGGCCCGGACACAACAGGCGGATGTCGCCATGGCCCCGTCGGCCGATATGTTCGAGATGGGAGTTAAGGTACAGGTTTTAAAACGCGGAACACTGTTTCCATTTCGTGCCGCCAGGCTTTATGAGCTCTATTCGCGCTATGAAAGCCTGGAGGACATTCCTGTCAAAGACAGGGTTGTACTGGAAAGGGATTTTTTCCATTGCCGTTTTGATGAAGAATGGGAACAAACCCGGTCTTTTTTTATGGAGCGCGATCCGAAACAAATTGAACGCGTCGAAGGAGATCCCAAACACAAAATGGCGCTTCTATTTCGTTCCTATCTGGGCCGTTCATCCATCTGGGCCAAGACCGGTGAAACCACTCGGAAAATTGACTATCAAATATGGTGCGGTCCCTCAATGGGCGCTTTCAATGAGTGGGCCAAAGGATCATTTCTGGAAGAATCGCAAAACCGAGAAACGATCACAGTCGCTATGAATCTTCTCTTCGGCGCTTGTGTGTCGATGCGCGCCCAATGGCTTAGCTGGCATGGTGTTCCCCTTGCGTCAGAGATCGGCCGGTTTAGCCCCATGCGTCTTGCCGCAATACACGAAATTATTCATGATTTGCCTTTACATTAACTGGGGGTAGGTCAACTGCGCCTGCCCTTTAAAATGGATTCATCCCTTACGATCTTCCATCTTAGTAGCGGAGAACGCAAATTCTCGCTCCACTGCGCTTATCCTTGAGCGGGTGATTGAGACGGCTTCCGAGGGTGGCATCCATCAAAGATGGAAACGATGAGCTTTATAAGGACAGGTGGATTTTTAGGGCTTTCTCGATGGCCTCTGTATCTGCTATCCCCAATTCGCCGATCATTTTAACCAGTCTGCTTTTATCCAGAGTCCTGATCTGGTCGGCTTTTACTTTGGAATTTTTAGGGAGGTTTGCAGTTCCTTTAGCTAAATACACTTCAAAGGGGTATATTTTGCGAAGGTTTTTGGAAGTTAATGGCAGAACTGTTACCGTACCTGAGAATTCATTATTTTTATCATTAGATATTACAGCCACCGGTCGTGGTTTTGCAATCTCATTTCCGATGACCGGATCCAGAGCAGCCAGGCAAACAAAGCCTCTTTTAATAATCATCCCAGCCCTCCAAATCAACGCTCTCAAATTCCTTTGTCAATGCGCGGCTTTCTTTGGCAGCGGACCGGTAGCCTTCTATTAACAGCTTTTCCATCTCATTTTTTTCTTTCTGCTCAATCTTCTGTCTGACGGCTTCTGCTATGAACCAACTGCGTTTTCGCGGCTCAGTCATTCGGTTCATCGCTTCAACCAATCCTTTCGGTAGCGTGACATTAAGTCTTACTGTTTCGGTGTCCATTATGAACCCTCCAATGCGCATAAATTAATGTATTATTTTAAACACTATCATGTGTTTTGTCAAACACATCTTATTTCCATTCAGGTAATATACATTGTATCTATCCTGTTACGGGTTTTTAGAAATTCAATTTGCTCATCTATTGACGAAAACTCGGTAAGATCCAACTCTGCAAGCTCATCGGACTCGGTACGTTCATTGGGATATATGATAGATTAGCGTAAGAGATCGTCGCGCAAAAGTTGATTCAATCATCCCCTTCTGGTGATCCTCGAACCGTTTTTTAGGTTTTTAGAAAACCCGACCTAGGTTCGATTATCTTTTCCACCCAATAATACATTCGTATAAAACATTTTACAGGTTCAGTCATGGCTCTGGGAGCGCAAATTATCAATATTACCAAAAATGGTATTTCCGATAATTTCTGATCCACATAATAGGGGACGTCAATCCTCTTCTATGTCCGAAATGTCAAGGGGCGATGCGCAACCGGAACGCCGCGCTCAAATTTCGCTGAAAATATCATTTTAATAAAATCTTGTTGCACAGCATGTCGATTTCTAAGTTTGTTCGGCACCCGGTCTTGCCGGTAGTCAATATCCCATTCAGCCCTATACAATATGATGGGCAATTCTTTTCCTTGACACACAAGCGCACTTTTGCCATACAAAACCTTGTAAAAAGCAACTTCTTATCCTTTTTACCTACCTTTAAAAAAAATCCAGCCGCAGGTAAACCGGTGAGCTATGCACAAATTGACCTAAAATTTCATCCCAGGCGCAAAAAATTAATATTGACAACAAAACCTGCTTTGGTTATTCGGAAGCTAATTGTTTGTGTTAATGGGTGCTTCAACATGTTGTGCTGAAGCTGAACCCGATACACAATTCACCGTTTCCGATTTATCCGCGCTGAAAAAGCAATGTCTTATCTCTTTACAGGCCGGTCAGCTCATCCTGCAAGCTTTCAAGGCTGTGAATGATTTCTTCGGTCAATGGGTGCTCAAACTTTTCAAGCTCTTCGGGGGTTCCCTGAAAAACAATCTGCCTGTCATAAAGAGCCAGAATGCGATTAGAAATGAAAAATACATCCGGGATGTCGTGGCTGATCAAAATGGCGGTAAATCCAAACTTCTTTTTGTATTCGGCAATCATACCCAGGATGGCATTGCGCCGGATGGGGTCCTGACCGGTGGTCAGTTCGTCAAAGAGCACAATTCGGGGGTCGATGACAAGTGCGCGGGCCAGGGCCGTGCGTTTTTGCATACCGCCTGAAAGTTCGGCCGGATACTTGTGGGCGACTTCGGTCAACTCAGTCTGATCCAGGCGGGCAATGACCTTGGCTTTGATTTTATCTTTGCTCAGGCGGGTATTTTCCCGCAGCGGCAAAGCCACATTTTCGAACACCGATAACGAATCGAACAGGGCATTGTTTTGAAACATGTAGCTGATCTGACCGAGGTATTCATCCCACTCCTTGCTCGTCATCTGTTCCATCGGTTTGCCACGGAAGAAAACACTACCTTCATCCGGTCTCAACAACCCGATAAGATGCTTGAGCAGCACACTTTTGCCTGAGCCGCTTTTGCCGATAATGGTGGTGATTTCACCCTCATAAATCTTCAGGTTGGCCTGATCCAGTATCGTCCGACGGCTAAACCTCTTGGTCACATTTTTAAATTCGATTAACGGCTCAGTCATTATCATTACCTCACTGTCGCGTGGCTTTACGCGGGTTCCAAGATCCGTCCGGAACCGAGCAGACTGCCCGTAGATTTGTACCGCTTTCCCTAATCATATTCCGAGATACGGAATTGCGGTATAAGTGGTTGTAGAAAAAACGTTGGAATACTGGATCATTTTTTTGTCAATCACCATACAGGCATCAGAGTCCAGGCAGGGCCGTTAACCAGAAGATTGGCTGATTGTTTTATCATACCAACCTATTACAAGATTAAGCATGAAATTGGATCAATCAATAGAAGACAATCTAGCCGACCTGAATATTAATTCTTAAGAAAATTATTTAAGCTCCGGCAGGACGGCTGGATTGAAATTCTGCGGCGATGGGAGGGGGAGCCAAAAAAAAGCTTGACAGTCTATCGTTTTATATCAGATA
>CAZHAH010000187.1:0-11136 GCA_964530095.1 uncultured Desulfobacteraceae bacterium
AAAAAAAGGGACAACCAGAATCTCCATATTGAGAGTTTCTGAGGAGTATCGGGTGCGGATCCCATCCACCCCGATCTTTAGATATCCTAGTGGCCGACCTGAGAAAAATGAGACCCAGTCTTTCGGAAAGACGTCATTGATAAAAAGAAGATCTCCCACCCCCCAGGTCACGATCTGCCGCCCCAGCCGGAAGTCGAAGTCCCCTGTTGTATAGTCCAAATAAACTTCACGCAGATCCGTGTCAAACTCTTCGGCCACTTGATCATAAAACAAATCCCCTTTGATGCGTGCCGACGCTTCTATGGATTCAGACCATCCGAAAACGTCTAAACGAAGTCGTTCTTCTGCCAGAAGAAAATCACGCCCCTCTTTACCGGCTGGTCTTTGAGCGTTTGTGCGGCCTGAAAAATTCCCCATAAAAAACCCGTGGATTTCGATATTTTTCTCATCAACATCCTGTGCAAAGACAAAAGATGAGGCCTGAATAAAAAGTATACACATCAACACCCATAGATATTTTGGGTTCATTTTCATCTACCGAACCCATGAACGCGGCGGCCGTCGCATGTGGCGTTCGCTGAAATCTTTGTCCTTCAATCCCAGATTGTATGAGACCGATTTATACACAACTTGCGTGCGGTGTCCCGTCTTCACATTTTTCATGGTTCGGCGTGTTACCGTTGCAAATACATTTTCGCCCGTCCCCTCACCGGCTTTGATATCCTCAAACTTGTCGGCTGTGAATACGCGAAAAAGCTCGCTCTGGGCGTCGTAATATTCCTCTTTCAATGGAAGAAAGGTCGTTTTGTCGATCCAGGAGAGCCGCTTTATGTACTCGGTGGGCTCTTTAGGGAGACTTTCAATCACGTAGCAATCCCAGCCTGAGAGCTTCTCCGAACGCAAAAGTCTATGGGAGTCCGAGGTCACATCCCGACCCGATACATCCTCATAGGTGAAGTCTGAGCCTACGAAACTGGAGCGTTTGTCGTCGGCTGCTATCCGTCTTATCAGGTCCACGGCCGGAACAAATATCCAACGGTCATCTTCCTTTGTGGTATATTTATAGACCATGAAGGTCAACCTTCGCACATCGCCGGGCTTGTGGAAATACATAAAATACTTCTGGTTTCCGCCTTTCTTTTCATCGCGCCGGAGCATGGTCAGAACGCGCCTTCGCTTGCCGCCGTCCTTGGAAATAAGCTCCATGATCACATCTGCTTTCATATCGTCGCCCTGATAGTAGAAAGCGAGCTGGGATTTCTCGATGATCTGGGCAGCGCTTAGCTCATTATTCGACGCTCTAGCTTCTTCGGCAAAAGCCGGCCCTGCAGTCAAAACCGCCAATGCCAACGCCCCAAAGATTAACTTCTTCATTGAGCACCTCCCGTTTTCAAAGCGCCGATCTCTTCCTCACAACTCTTCATGCCAAACTGGCGAAGTATAAATTTCATGGGTCACCAGTTTGAGAAGCCGGATTGTAGAAGGTTTAGTCCTATGAAAGCTGTAAAAACAAGCCACCAGGGCGAATGGAAATGGGCCAGTAGCAATGAGATCAATACAAATATTCCGGCTATGCCTCTAAGGGTTCGTTCCAGTTTCATGATTTACCTCCTTTCAGGATGCGCGGCCCCACAATACGCAGTGCCGCAGGTAGGAAAAACAGGGTTGATAGGGTGCTGAATGTCATAAGCAGGGCAAAGAAAAACCCCACCGTTACATAGGGTGTCAGGGATGACGCGATGAGGGGTAGAAATCCCAGAGAGATCACGATCGCATTGCGGGCGATGGCACGACCCGGTTCGCCGAACATGTAGCGATTGGTTTCTTCCAGATTCTTTGATTCGGCAAAGTTCGCCCGGAATCGCTGAAGGAAATGAATGGCGAAGTCGATGCCCAGCCCAAGCGAAAGCGATGAGCAGACTGCAATGGGCATGTCGTAATCCTTTCCCACCCACCCGATGAGACCATAAGAAAAAAGAATGGATACGGATAAAGGAATCATGGAGAGGAAACCCAGTGTGAACGACCGCGACTCGATTACCATTAGGATAAAAACAACCACAAAGCTGCCCAGAATCGCTTTGAGCATCCCGAAGACCATCAGATCCTGCCACACCTTGTTGATGTATGTGAGACCGGACCAGTGCAGGCGAATGCCATCGGGAAGAGGATTTGTCTTAATGAAACTTTCAAGTTCGGATTCAACCCGGGTCATTTGCTGATTGTCACCGCCTTTCATCTGAATCCAGATATTGGCCTGACGCGCCTGCCGATCGACAAAATTATCCAGATCGTTCGGATCTCCGGATGATTGAAATAAGAAGAGAAACTGCCCTACGGCCTCCCTTGAATCCGGAACCTTATAATAGGTTTTGTCGTTGTCATGCAGTACCAGGTTGATCCGTTTGACGATATCGGCGACCGAGGAGGTCTTGCCCACCAGCGGATCGGCTTCCAGACGCGTTTGTACCCGATCGAGATAAGAAACGACTTCAGGGTTTTTAATTGTCTCCGGATCCTTCCCCTCAGCCGCTAAGTATGCCATATAGGTGCCGCCGAAAAGACGGTTCATGACCGTATCCGCCACACGCATGGGATGCCCTCGCTTGAACCATTTTACCGGGTTGTCATTGATCTTAATCTGAATGACACCGCTGATCCCCACAGCCAGCAACAAAACACCAAGAACCAGGACCGTCCGGGCGCGGGAAAAGGCGAACCGGCCAATCGGTTTCAGAACCCGATCGAATATGGAAGCGCTATCGCCGCCCTCCTTGGGAAGGATCTTCTTTAATTTCTCGTCCCTCATAAGACTGATCACGGCCGGAACCATGGTAATGGATAAAATCCAGGCTGCCATGATCCCAAACGCCACAAAAAGACCAAACACGCGCACCGGAGGGATGTCGGCCAGCGCCAGGGAGGCGAAGCCAACGGCCGATGTCAGCGAGGTGAAGAGCATCGGCCGGTAGAGCGGCTGCATCCCTTCCAGTACGGCCTTGCGCTTGTCTCCGAGTACCTTGTAACGGTCGAAAAACTCGCTTAGTATGTGGATGTCATCCAGGATTGCAATGGGCATCAGGAAGACCGGAATCATGGAACTCATGATGTGAACCGTGTTTCCCGTGCCGATGAGCAATCCCATGGCCCACATTACGGCGAACATGGCTGTCATGCCAACCGGAAGGAGGAACGCTATCTTGCGGAAAAGGAGGAACACCAGAATCATGATCACCATAAAGGCAAGGGGCGCCACCACCGCCATTTGGATGAACATCTCATGGCCGAAGGTGTCTTCCGCCACTGGCAGCCCGGCCAAATGGTAGGTCTGTTCGGGGAGAAGTTCACGATCGAGGATGGCCTGGATTTCCTTGGCGATGCGGTAGCTCAAGTCCTTTTTTTGAATAGGGATATAAAGAGCAATGGCCGTGCCGTCATCTGAAGCGATCTTCTCATGAAGGAACGGGTTTTCGGCAATATCACGCCGGAGCTGATCAACGGCCTCTTTAGTACGGGGAACTTTCTGCATCACCGGATGGATATCCAAGAGCCCTCCTGATGATTTGACGTTGTCCGTGGTGGTCAGGCTCAGCACGTCCTCGATGATCACCCCCTTTATTTTGAGGATTTGGGAAGTCACCCTTGCCACCCGCTCCAGTGCTTCGGAACGGAAGATGCCCTTCTCATCCACGATCCCCACGACGATCAAGTCGTGGATGCCGAAGTCCTTCTTGATGCGGTTATAGAGGACGCGGTCGGGTTGATTAGCTTCCAGCATGTTTTCCGGGTCGGTATCGATAGTGATCTTAGGAAACTGTAAGCCGAAAAGCATCGTCACTATGATTGCCAACCCGATCACCGTCTTGGGACGGTCCAGGGAAAAATTTGTCATTCGCTCAAGCATGAATACCTCCTTTCATCATCCGATCTTATTGAATGCAGTGAACATTCCGATCAAACTTTCATGAATTGAAATCTTTTCTTCAAATACCAGCGGTTGAGCCAGTTTCGCCAACTATCGTGGTATTCCTCAGTATGCTTCGTGTACGACGTGCCAAAGATTAGATCGAGAATGTGCAACGACGGACCATAGGATGAAAACCGCTCCCGGCAATGCGCACAATACGAGACGATTTGACTTTTGGCTTGCGCCATCCGGCCCCTGGTGTGCCGGTCTGTTAGTGCGGTGTTGCCCATCGGGGCACATCCGCCTGCACCGCAGCATTGCGTCACTTCATTTTTAAATTTCATCTCCGTGATCTTCAAATTCATCCGGGCGGCAATCTGTCTTACCGCCTTTCGAATTTCGGGCTGGTATCTGGCCGGGCAAGAGTCGTGGATCGAAATCTCCTGCATTTCACTCATAGAAGACTCCGAGAGGCCCATTTGCGCCATTATCTCATAAATGGTCCGCAACTTGATATCACTGTTCTCTGTATACATCTTGTGGCAGTTGATACAGGCAACCACCACTTCCTCGATTCCAAGTCGAGAAAACTCATTAAGGGTTCCATCGAATATCTTTTGAAACCGGTCTTTATCCCCCACATCCCGGCTGGGTTTTCCACAACAGTTGAGCATGATCCCGATTCCTGGAATCTTTTCTTGTAAGTATTGATAGGCCTTTATTACCAAGGCGGGCGAATATGCCGGAAGTGAACACCCGGGGAAAAAGATGCGCTTTGGCATGCTTGTGTTACTTTTGTCGGTCAATTTGCTCAGGGTAAAAAACGGCGATGTGCTGATGATTTGATGATTCCTAATGCTCTTTAAGCGCGGGATCATATAGTCATAAACAAAGTCATTGGGAAGGGCATTCCTCTGCTTGGTTTGGAAAATTTTCTCACGGGTTTCAAGGCACATGTCGCCTGGATGCAGGTCCAGTGGGCAGATACGTTGGCATAATCCACATAGTGAACATGTATATGGAATTTCAATATTTTCGAGGGGATTTCGTTTAAAACGCTTGGCCAATTCTTTAGGCGTATCACAGTAATAGTCCAAAAAAGTGCAGGTGCGCACACAGGCGCCACAATCGTTGCACACCTCTATGATTCTTTCAGTCTCTTTCATTTATAAAACCGCAGTATCGGTGTAATGATAACGATCGTCAAAGCCAAGCCAAAGCAGAACTGGCAAAATTTTTTTCGCTTTGACCTGAGCGCCCAAAATCGATTTAGTAATTCGTCCGGTGGCTGCTTAGCAGGAGAAAATGTAGCAAAGGTTTTTTGTATCTCTGGATCCAGGATCCAGATACCATGAATATTAATGGCAAGCCCAATGAGGGCCAGAAATGTTTTTGTCGAGAAAATGACCAGTGAAAGATTGCTGGCTTCCCTCCATTCCCCATGAAATGCGTAATGGATTATGGGAAAAGCAAAACCCGTTATTATTAGCGTAATGATTAAAGTGAAACACAGTTTTGGCTGGAGGCTCAAGATATTCTCGATAACCCGGTCCAGGTCGTAGATGAGGGGATATCCTAATTTTCCCCGTAGCTTAACAAGCCGCAACTGGTAAAAGGGACCTGCAACACAAAATATCGCGGCCAATACATGGATCGCCAGATTTATGGAATACAACACGTTTTCCATCTGTTGATTTCTCCTCTAATTATCCTTCTTGAATAATTTATTAAGTGGACCTTTGTCGGTAGAAGGCGCTTCTCACAGATGCGTGCGTATTACCGACTCGAGCTTTCCTTCTGCAACGTCGGATCCCTCCACAACGATTTCATCGCCCACCATGACGGCCGGGGCTACCGGCAGGTCCAGTTCAAAATATTCGTCGGTCATGTATTCATCTTTGGGTTTGGCGATGGTTTCGATTCCGATATCGTACTTTTTACCCAACCTGGGCATCATTTTCTTAAAATGCTTTCATGGTTTGCCATTCGGCAGATTCATAAAAAATCGGACACTTAACATGGTTCCACCTCTAAAGATTGATGATTTTCTGAGCGAGCAGACTTCGCCATAGTGGCTACGACGGCTGAAAGCATAGATCCCGATTTATCGGGGATGATTGATATTTAAGATTATCAAAATACTATGACTTAACTCCTTTTTTAGCTTCTGCCATTCGGATCAGGAATTGATCTGAAGGAAGGAAATCCACCACGCGCAGATCGCGTCGTTCATTTCCCTGGCGATCCAGAAACACAACCGTCGGAACACCTTTGACTCCAAATCGACGCAATAGTTCTTCATGAATCGGGTTCTCCTTGCGCGTTAGATCGACTTTGACCATAACAAAATCTTGCTCGGCCTGCTTGACGACTTCGGAATCATGGAAGGTGACTTCTTCCAATTCGCGGCAAGGGGCGCACCAGTCCGCATAGAAATCAATGATGACCGGTTTGCCTGTTTTGCGTGCTTCGGCCAATACCTGATCCGAATAGGATTGCAATGCAACACCCGGGCCCTTTGCAAACCATGTGCCGATAATAAAGGTCGCCAGCACCAAACCTGCCACTCCGGCAGCGGTTTTGAACCACTCAAAGGCCCGAAAACCGGCTTTTGTCCTTTCCAGCCAGCCCAGATGAAGTCCTGAGGCCAGTGCGACTGCGGCCAGCAAAAAGATGCCGATGGTTTGGGGCAGAACCGGACGAATGAAATAGGCCGCCATACCGACTAAGACCCAACCCATGAGCTTCTGAATCCATAGCATCCACTCGCCGGAGCGGGGAAGTTTCTCTATTTGGCCCGAGAAAAGGGCCAGGAAAAAAAGGGGTACGCCCAGTCCCAGACTCAATGTAAAAAAGACCAGAAAGCCGAGATACGCATTACCCATGCCGGCCACCCAGGTGAGCAATCCGATGACAAAAGGACCGATGCAAGGTGCCGCCACGATTCCTAATGTTAAACCCATGAAGATGCTTCCCAAATAACCTGCATAGCTTTTGGAAGCCGCTTGGATTAAACCACTCGGTAGCCTGAGCTCCCAGAATCCAAAAAGACTCGTAGCAAAAAGGACCAAAACCGCTGCCACCAATGTAAGCACCACGGGGTTCTGAAGCAGAGATCCCATAAGGCTCCCGGTCAAGGCGGCAACGACCCCCAAAACGGAATTGGTGAGGGATAACCCGCCGATGTAGCACACTCCGTGGCCGATAAGCCTGCCCCTACCAGCTCCGCTCCGGCCGCCGAAATAGGAGATGGTGATGGGGATCAAGGGATAGACACAAGGGGTGAGATTAAGGGCTATGCCGCCGGCAAATATGCCCAAAAGAGTCCAGATCATCGCCCAGCCGTACAGGGGCCCGGGAGTACCGATTTCTTGAGCGGTGGCTGAGAGTCCTGCCGGGCTGATGTTTACAGGCAAGTTTTTTTCATGCCATTGCGGATACCCCAACGGATCGCGGAAAACATTTTCATAACCAAGCGTTACGGCCACCCGGGCCGCAGAGTCACTCCGGACTCAGGCCAAGCCGGCTCAGTAAAAGACGATAAGCCGATCCTTATTCGGTCCTAAAAATTTCTTTAATGCCCCCCTTTTCCACCACCGGGACCACCAGTTTGGCTCCATCGGAAAGTTTAGGGCGTCTTTTATATGACCCGATCGATATTCCCACTCCTGCCGTGTATCTACCAACAAGAGGTTTTGGGCGTTCTGCTTATATTGTTCCCAAAGCTTATCGGTTTTGATAATCCGGTATCCTCCGTTTTTGGCCTGCCCATATACATCTTCCCAGGTTGCAGCTTTGGGAATCACCGGGCGGTTGGCGACCCAGAGTATGGCAATTGTAAACGCCATGGCAAAAACGGCCAAAAGAGACTTCCTTGAAGCGTCCACGACCACTCCTTTCTTGCGATTTGTTCCGTTATTTCTCATTCGAACCCACCTCGACTGGAAACCCCATGGCCCTCAGATCCTGGACGTCCTCCTCGAGTCGGACGGCCGGGAACCCTTTCGCCCGAAGCATTTCAACGGCCTGCACGGCAAGCACACAATAAGGGCCCCGACAGTAGGCAACGATTTCCTGATCCCGCGCAAGATCTTTCAGACGCGATTTCAGCTCTTTGAGTGGAATAGATATGGCACCCGGGATATGTCCGGCCTGAAACTCCTCCGCCGGACGTACATCCAAAACGGTCACGGCCCCTTCCTTGACCCTCGCCAGGAGTGCTTCCCGGTCAACCGGTTCCATCCCCTCTCTCCCCTCCAAAAACTGCCGCTTGATCTGTTCTACTTCGGCAAGCCGTGACTCTGCCAGGAGTCGCATGCTGCGTAAAAATTCACCCACGGCCTGGTCCGCCAAACGGTAGGATACAAATTGACCGACTTTTTCTGCATCCACGAGACGCGCCGTCCGCAGGGCCTGCAAATGTTGGGACGCATTGGCAACGGTCATTTGAGTTTCTTTTGCCAACAACTCCACCGTTCTTGCCCCCTGGCATAAAATATCCAGTATTTCCAATCGCTTGGGACTTGAAATGGCCTTTCCGATCCGCGCGAATTGTTCAAAAATGGCGTCCTTAAATATTCTACTTGGATTTCGCATGATCACACCTTTTTCTATTATTCAATAGATCTATTGATTAATAGAACACACTGATGCGGTTGTCAAGAAAAAAACTGAAATATATTTACCGGATTCGGGACGTAGACGGTAGAGCAGGAAAGATAATTTGTAACCGTTCACAGGTTCAGGGTTAGGGACAAGAATGCAACCTTGAACACCTGAACCTTTGAACCCGTAAACGGTTACGATGATTTGACTACTGGTTTAATTTATTTTTTTCTAATGAGATTTTTCCCAATCTCAAAGGCCTTGCCCAAAAGATCGAGATCGCCTCTTGCCGGATTCTGACTGCTGTCGGTATGAACAATGCGCCCAACTTCCTGAAAGCCATGCCCGCTACCCGTCATTCCGGCCAGCCAGCGAATCGGCTTTTTGAATCTCTCGGCATCGGGATCCCCTTGTGAAGTCACCAAAGCATAGGTTTTCCCAGACGGAATCGCCGTATCATACCCGCCGTCTTCGCGATCGATGTAAAGGGAATAGTTCCGGTCAACAAAGGCCTTCATCTGGGCCGTTATGTGATACATATAAATCGGGCTGCCAATCACGATCCCGTTACAGGTTTTCATCGCCTCAAGAAAAGGACTTAATCCGTCTTTATGCATACATCTTCCGGGATTCTTGCGGCATCCCAGGCAACCGACGCATCCTTTAAAGTCGATTTCATGCAACCGGACCTCAACGGTTTCGGCTCCCGTCGATTGTGCTCCCTCCAAAATTTTTTTTACTAAAATGGACGTATTCCCCTGTTTGCGGGGACTACCGTTAAACGCTAATATTTTCATAGGGCTCCTTTGTGAGATCGGATTTTCTCATATTCCTCATAAACCGACTCCCTTCCATACCTTCGCTCAAGACGGCGTATAATAAAATGTCCGCGTGCCACGTCCTGGAAATGATCCATAAACAGGAGGTTGATCGTTGCGCCCCCAACTGCTCCGATAAGAGGTATCGCCTGGGCCGCCGCCTTTTCCGAAACGACTGCGCCAAAACGGGATGCAAGTAGTGAAACCAATCGTGCGATTGCCGGGGCACTTTTCCCGGCCAGACCCTTTTCGGCAATATGTTTGGCCGCATCGCTGACGGCTTTTGCCAGGGCGGCACGCACGGCGAAATAACCGGTCTCGGCCGCATCGTCAGCGCTCGATCGCCCGCCGAGGGCAAAGACCTCGAGGCAGGCCATTCTTGCCTGTAGCGTCCTGATATCTTCTCCCTCGCTTCGTGCAATATCGGCAATCGAACGCAGAATGATTGCCGTCGAGATGGGGAGTTCGATCGCGAGAGCCGGAATCCCAAAGACACCGCCGATGGCACCGCTTATGCCGCTGGCGGCCTTATGGGCTGCGGTTGAGGCTGCGCCTTTAAACCCCACATCCATTGTGCCGGCGCTGAAGATCAAAAGTTTGTCCAGAGCGTCTTTGACAGTCTCCTGAATTTTCCCGGATAACGGAGCAGGTAAATAATCGATAAACTTTTCAACCGGCTTCCCCACAAAATCGGTAATCCTCGATATAAAACTAGGATTTTCGAGGAGTGCTACCGCTCGCCTAAGATCTTCGTATTCTTTTTCTTCCAGCGGCATAAACGCATCCCGGCTTGTCCGGGTTAGGGTTGAAAATTTCTAAAACAAATCGCTTTAAATCTTCTTCTGTCGCCCAGCGCGGATTGCTTTCACGCATGGGGGTGTTATCGGGTGATAAGCTAAATTCCAAAAACTTATCACAATCGGCAACGGTCAACCCGTCATCTGCAAGGGATGTGTTCAATCCAACGGCTTTTACCAATCGGTTGAATTCCTCAGCCCCAGCCAAGGCGAGCTCTTTTTCATCCTGTCCACGATCCTTTATGTCAAAAGCGCGGGCAATATCGGCATGAATTGCGACTGCGGCTTCGACATTCCAAGCGTAGATTACATTTAAGCAAATTGCAACGGCACGGCCGTGATGGATATGCCCCAATGAACCCAACGAGTGTCCCAGACTGTGCGCCAAACCTGTCGAGGCTCTGGCAAATCCCATACCTGCCAGCAGAGAAGCGACAGCCAAATTGCCACGGATCTCTATATCATCCGGTTTGACCATGGCCTTTTCCAGGTTACACGCTATCATGCGTATGGCTTGCAAACCAAGCGCTTGTGCAACCGGGTTGCTGCTTTTATTCGTACACGCCTCTATTGCATGCGTTAAAGCATCCAGTCCCGTTGACGCCGTCAAATAAGGCGGTAATCCGCCCGTGAACCTGGGTTCGAGGATCGCCATTTCCGCCGTCATTTTGTTATCCCAGGCCCATACCTTATGCTTGGAGCTATTGGTGAACACGACCGTTCGGGTGACTTCGGCTCCCGTACCTGAAGTTGTGGGTATCGTAATACACTTTACCGTCTTAGCCGGAAGGAAAGGGGGACGACCTTAAATAGTTAAATATTTTGATGTAAAGTATATTTGGGCGTATGTTGCGGGCATGCCTAGGATAGCCCGTATAGATACTCCCGGCCTCTTGCATCATGTTATGATCAGAGTGATAGAACACCGAAAAATATTCAATGATGATAAAGATCGTGAAAACTTCATTGAACGGCTATCTATTCTCCTGCCTGAAACCAAGACCCAATG
>CAZHAH010000188.1:0-11126 GCA_964530095.1 uncultured Desulfobacteraceae bacterium
AATCACAATACTCAAATTACAAACAATATCAAAATTACAAATTCCAATGACCAAATATCTCAATCTCTTACTGGATGTCTCGTTTTCATTCTATCTGTTTTGAATTTTGAATTTCGGTCATTGATATTTGTTTGGGATTTGTATTTTGGTGCTTGGAATTTTTCTGATTTTAATAAGTCGATAACTTTATTTATTTCACACCCGTTGCCGTTATCTGATTGATATCTCGGCCTTGCGGTTCTGTTTTTGCCAGTAACCTCGATAAAGCATGTGACCCCTCTGTTTGGCTGGCATCGCCTGTACCCGTGATGTCCATTGTTCCGTTGTATCGCGGGTCAGCTTGAAGGCGTTTTGGGTTAACGCTCCTCGTTCGTTTGACGATACTGCTCGGGCTTGTTGTATAAACGTATTTTGCATGCGATCGCGTTCCACGCGCAGAGTCCGCCGGCGAGAAGCAAAATCAAGCAGGATCGAACGATGTAATCGTTCATGGTGCCACCACAGCGTCTGCGGATCAAAGACTTCTTTGGGTCGGGGACCGATATCAGGCAGCACCACCCCTTCCATCCAGATGGGTTTAAAGATTCCCAGACACGGGGCTGAAGTCCCCGTGGCCCAATGCGTTTGACAGTCTTTCTGTAAATGCGACACAAGGGAGCCTGTGCTCTGCGTGGCATTTCGGGTCAACGGGTTGGCCGCATGGCTGCAGATGCGATCTCCTAAAAAATGGGTATCCGGGAGATAGCCTTTATGGAAATGATCACGAAGAATCCGTATCGCATCAGTCACTTCGAGTTTTCCGCTGTGGCTTCGGATCAGGTTTAAGACCCGCGTGCGCCTATGTTTCGAGGCCGAAAAAGTGGTGTAAAGCCAATCGCTGAAACAGCGCGCAAAATGAAATGTTTCACCTTTTTTGAGCCTCCCCATTTGGCGCGCTGTCTCAATAATGTCAGGGTGGCTTTCGTCAAAAACTTCGCCGATGGTAAGTCCATTGCTAATGGCGTAATAATCTTTTACACGCAAGGCGGCCCAAATGTGTCCCACTGCTTCCAGGACCCAGGCCTCATTGGGATCGGCGATGATATAACTGTTGTGATAGGCCATCCGTTTATCTTCATACCCGTGTATTCCGCCCTGTCCGTGATCTGCCAGTAATTGAATTATTGTTCCAAGTGCGTCTCCTGCCGTTGCCGATCTCTCCAGGGCCAGACGTAAAAGATCCATTCCGATCAGCCCGCCCTCTTTCTGTATCGGCAACCGGCTCCACACCGCTTCATTGCCGATGACAACACCCTTTTCATTGGCGCCCATTTCCGCCCCCCACATCCAGAAGGGGCGGCTCAAAAGTACACCATAGGTCTCTTTTGCCTGTGGGATTTCGATATAGGTGCATTTAATCCTTTTGCCGGGAGAATGGACTCCGGCAGGATGATGTTCCAACGACTGCGCTTCATTTGGCTCACGATTGCTGTTTTTGCCAAATAAAATCGATCCGTCAGCGGTGGTCCCGGGGAGAATTACAAATGTGTCACACATACGCTACCGTTTAATCTTGTCGGGAAGTATAAATTCGTAACGCTTCCGAAGTATCGAGGTCTTCAGTCCACGGTCGATCTTTCGGAAAGCCAAAAAAAGGATCCAGATGAGCTTGTCCTCCTGATAGTATTTCTTTATCTCTTTGGCCGTAACGGGCGCAATACCGACATGCAGATGGGCGTTGATGGTTTCGACCGCAATGGGTATCAAATCATGCCGCTGCTCTTTATAAAGATTGGCCGCCATGTCAATGTAAACCTGTCTCTCATCGTAATAACGGTTCATCACATCTTTTAGAAACAGCATGCGTATGATCCATTTCAAAAACCAGGGTGCACTTTGCAGAATTAATTCCGGATCGAGTTGCTCCTGGCCGTTTTTGCGGTAAAGGGGCGTGCTGGTATCGATGTAGAGGATTTCGGCCCGGGACGGGTCTTCGGTCCCATACCAGTTGGAAATCTGCCCGTCGAGGGCGATTTCAAGCTGCGGCATACGCTTCCGATTAAAACTGAAAGTCTTTAGAATCTCACCGGAAACGCGTTCTATCAAAATTTGAATCGCTTTTGACCCCAAGGTATGCAAAAGGTTATGGCCGAATCCTTCCCGGGGAAGCTGTTCCTGGGCAATGTATAAAACGATGGGCCTGTCGGGAATCTCGATGACGGCGGTCGCCTGTTGCGGTAGTTTCAACCCGGCTTCTTTTAAAAAAGCGCAATATTCCCGGAATTGCCGGATATACCTTTCGGCTGAAGTCAGATTGTCAAAGAGCGGCATCCGTTTGTAAGCTGCGGCCGGATTGTCCTCGATCTGGAAAATGGTGGAAATCTCTCCATAACCGAGGATTTTGGCCGGAATGGGAGAACGTTCGATGTTTTGAGGATCAAGTCCTTCCTCAAAACGCTGTAACAGATCCGTGTCTAAATCCATCATTTCTTAATTTAAATTCGTCCAATCATAATAAACCCGAAAATACGACGCCATCATGGTTTGACTTTCCCGATAATATTGCCTAGACGACGTTTGATTTTGAGCAGCGGCTTCAATCGACGTGCCGCCGCCAGAGCTCTGCCCAATCGCTCGGCCACCCAATCCACCTGCGCCATGTCCATCACCAATGGCGGCAGTAGTTGGCACACAGAGGTATCATTGTTGGCGTAGACCATCAGCAAATCATTATCGTAGGCAGTTTTGGTCAAAAGTGGTCCGGCAAGTTCATCCTCGAGTTCGAGTCCCATCATCAATCCCATTTGCCGTAAGCCTTTCAAATAACGTCCATGGGTTTGGCGTAAAACTTCAACGGCTTCGGCAAAGCGCTTCCCCAGCCGAAGTACGTTAGTTAAAAATTCAGCTTTGGATGATTGTTCCAAAACATGCCCGGCAAGCGTGCACCCGATCTCAGCCCCCCCGAAGGTAGAGACATGGATAAAAGGGTCCGCCTGAAATACACTTCCCAGGGGCTTTCGCATGACGGTGGCAGAGATGGGATACAATCCTCCCGAAAGCCCCTTGCCAAGCACGACGATATCCGGGATAATCTCAAAATGTTCAAAAGCCCACAGCTTCCCGGTGCGGCCCAGCCCTGTTTGGATTTCATCAAGGATAAGGATGACACCCATCCGGCTGCAGAGTTCTCTTACCGATTTAATGTAAGCCCTGGACGGAATTACGACTCCCAACGTGGCCGGGATGGTTTCCAGAATAATGGCGGCCGTATCTCTGTCTGTATGCGATCGAAGCGCATCAATGTCACCGAAAGGTACCTGCAAAAAACCGGGCGCCTGAGGGCCGAACGGTTTACGATACTTGACATCGCCTGCCGCCATGGCAAGTCCCGTATGCCCGTGATACCCGCCCAGGGCGGAAATAATTTTGGTTCTCCCCGTAAACGCACGTGCCACTTTAAGGGCCAAATCGACGGCCTCTCCGCCGCTCACGCCAAAGACGGTATATTCAAGATTCCCCGGCATCATTTCGGCCAGGAGATGGGCCAGATCGGCTCTTGTTTGACTCATCAGGTGATGATTCCCGATATCAAACTCATCCAGGCTTCTTTTCAACAGCTCGATGAGTTCCGGATTTCGGTGACCCAGGTTGAAGACCCCTCCGTTGCAGTGAAGATTAAACAGACATTTGGCATCGTCCAAATCCCACATATAAGGCCCTTCACGCCGGCCCATGACAAAATTCATCTCGTATTTCTGAAAGAATTTCGCTTTTGCGGAGGATACATGCTCCCTGAAACGATCAAGGGCAAGTTGCTTGGATGGCGATGCTTTCACCTTACGATCAGTTATCATATGTCGTTCATCCTTTAAAAGATAAGGACACTTGCCCCAACGTTGCAAAAGACGAGAATGCTGCAGACCCGAGACGTCCAAGGGCGACGCCATAGTATGCTATTGCGAGCCCTTGGCAACGAAGGAGATGCGGTATGCTCGTCTTTCCCGCAGGGTAAAAGCATGCCAATTCTATTAAAATTTTAGAATTCACTTAGGGTCGATTCCAGATATTTAAGTCAAATTTCTATGAAGTTGTACGACTGTTGTCTTTTATACCACTTTGGCATGTTTTTATGCACCGATGGTGTTTACCATAGTTCCCATCCAGCGGCAAGCGCTTTGGTCCCATGTGTTCGACAAGGCATGAGATTTTTTGATTGGCTTTCCTTTTCGGCCCGATTGGGCTATAAACAAAACGAGCACGAGCAGCGTAACCGATTGATGACACCCTTGAATGAGCGAGATATGAAATGTTATGTAAAGGCTGAAGGTGCTAAGTGTTTTAGCTGTTTCCAACGTTTCTTCATTTTTTTACGCTCATCTAGGGCGACAGCCGTTTACCGATATGGGAGATGCAATGAGCAGGATTAAAAAAGATGCTGATTCAGGATGGGGGCCGGAGGTTGAAGAACTGCACCAACGCGAATCTCTGGCGACACAGATGGGCGGAGCCGAGAATTTAGAACGTCAGAGTGCTGCCGGCCGCTTAAACGTGCGCCAACGAATCGATTTGTTGTTGGATAAAGATTCCTTTCATGAAGTGGGCGCGACTGTCGGCGCGCCGACCTATGAAGGGAAACGCCTGGTGAGATTCCTCCCATCGAACTTCATCATGGGAACCGGTAGAATTAGCGGGCGCCGTGTAGTGGTGGGTGGAGATGATTTCACCATACGGGGTGGTGCCGCCGATGCCGCCATCGGACAAAAAGCCGCTTATTCTGAAAAAATGGCCTTGGATCTGCGTCTGCCCATGGTTCGTCTCGTGGAAGGTACAGGTGGCGGTGGGAGTGTCAAGTCTCTGGAGATGATGGATTACACATACGTTCCCGCCAATCCGGCCATGGAAGTAATGGAAGAACTTCTCTCGATCGTACCCGTGGTCGGAGCAGCCCTCGGCCCGGTGGCGGGGCTTGGTGCCGCACGGGTTGTTTTTTCTCATTTTTCGGTCATGATACGGAAAAAGTCTCAGGTGTTTGTGGCCGGTCCTCCTCTGGTGGAAGCTGCTTCGGGTTGGTCGCTTAGCAAAGAAGAACTGGGGGGTTCTCACATTCATGCCTGTGGATCCGGAGTCGTGGATAACGAAGTCGAATCCGAAAAAGAAGCGTTTGAGCATATCCGACGTTTTCTTTCCTACTTGCCGAATTCGGTTTATGAATTACCACCCGTTGAGAAAGGATCTGATCCTCCCGACCGTCGGGAAGATGAATTGCTTCACATTATTCCCAAAAAGAAGCGCCGCCCACGGGAATCATTCCCGTTTAAATCTGCGTTATGCATGGCCATCCGGGGAGTGGGGCTCACTTCCGCTGGAAGGAGGGATTCAGGCCGCCTACAAGCGGAAAATTCAGGCATCCGAAGATCCGCAAAAACTCATACAATCCTTGGAAAAAAGGCTTTCCGCCGTGACATCACCCTTTCTGACAGCTGAGAAATTTGGTATCGAAGAAATCATTGATCCTCGCGAAACACGACCGCTCCTCTGTGAATGGATTGAAACCGCCTACCGATTGCTTCCCAGCGAACGGGGACCTAAGAAAAGGCGCATGCGTCCATAGTCCAAATGTTTCGACAATATAATAATACCCCCCCCATGCATTATTGCTGATGGATCTATTTGCTGAATACCCATGGTAATAACGACCCGCAAAATTGTTTGCAAAAAACAATATCCGTGTGTTAAAAATTGTTAATATTCTACGAAATCGATTGGAGGAATTCCCAATGGCCGTAAAACCTTCCTATGAAGAATTGGAACGGCGAGTTGACGAATTGCGAAAAGAGGTTAAAAAGTGCAAACAGATTGAGGATGAACGTGAACGCTCGCTTTCTCAACTTCGGGCAACGCTCGATGCAACTGCCGACGGGATCCTGGTCGTCGATAGCGATGGGAAAATAGTGGCGTTTAATAAGCGTTTTGTCAAGATGTGGAATATCCCCGCTGCCATCATCAACTCCCGGGACGACGATCAGGCCCTGACCTTTGTCATGGATCAATTAAAAGATCCCGAAGGCTTTTTCAAAAAAGTAAGGGAGCTGTACGCTCACCCCGATGCAAAAAGTTTCGATACACTGGAGTTTCGAGATGGAAGAATTGTCGAACGTTACTCGCGACCTCAAGTGCTAGACGGGAAAAGTATCGGGAGAGTATGGAGTTTTCGTGATGTCACGGAACGTCATCGAACAGAGATGAAATTGCAGGAAAACAGGGAAAAATATCGAACAGTTTTGGAAACCGCTCCTGATCCGATAGTCGTGGGCAATGCGGAACTGGCCATCGATGACGTGCCGGAGTGGAATCCGGCTAAAGAATGTCTGGAGGAAATTCGAAATGCTTCTGTGAGAGCAAAGGATGTGGTGAGACAGATTCTGAGCATCAGCCGTCATTCTCTGATTGGGCGAAAACCCTTAAGGGCCGGTGTTATTATCAAAAAATCGCTTAAGCTCTTGCGGTCCTCTATTCCAAGCACCATTGATATTCACCAAAATCTTTCAGCCCGATCCGATACGGTCCTGGCCGAACCGACTCATATAAATCAGATCCTAATGAATCTTTGCGCCAATGCTTACCAAGCCATGAGTGACAAAGGCGGCACCATGGAAGTAAATCTAATGAATTTGGATGTTGGTTTGGGGACTGGCGAGCGAAATCTACAATCTCAAACTCATTTGACACCGGGCAAATATCTCGTACTAAATATCAACGATACAGGACACGGAATAAATCCTGAAATCCGGGAGCGTATTTTGGATCCATATTTCACCACCAAAGATGTGGGGGAAGGGACCGGCATGGGTCTTGCCGTTGTTAATGGAATTGTACAAAAATATGCTGGAGGGATCGAGATTGACAGCGCACCCGGAAAAGGGACCTCTGTCACGGTCTATCTTCCCCTTTCTGATCAAGAGCCGGAAGAAGAAGTCCAAGCAGTTGAAAGCTTGCCGACGGGAACCGAACGGATTCTTTTTGTCGATGATGAAGAGGGGCTTGTAAGGGCTTACTCACAGGCGCTGAAAAGCCTTGGATATGATGTTGTACCCTGCACCAATCCCATGAAAGCACTCGAAATATTCAAAAAAGAACCTGAAAACTTCGACCTGGTGATTACCGATATGACCATGCCGGAAATGACCGGCGACAAATTGACCAAAGCGCTGAATTCTATTCGGCCAAATACTCCCATAGTACTTTGCAGTGGTTTCAGCAACCTTATTTCGCAGGATGAAGCAAGAGCACTGGGTATCATGGCGTTCTCAGCCAAACCCCTGGTGAAAAAAGACCTGGCCAAAATCGTCCGTCAGGTGTTGGATAAGGAATAACCCCGAACTCGTATAGTCCCCGCAAGAATTTTTAGATATTCTAAAATAAGCGATCAGTTGGCAATAATTTGATTCGGATTTGGCCCGGCTATTTTCGAAGCATGATGCATGTAAACGAAACTTCCATGTCACATCATAATGCTTTCTGATTTACCCAAAACATGAAATAATCTGTTACAATTATAGACTCCTACATCTTGTATTTGCATAATTATTTAGATTTGGATTATACTATATTGATAGTCTGCGGATTAAGGAGGCTTGAAAAGTAAAGGATACCCTCGGTAAGCTTGAACATGATGGTGCTTAACCATGATATAAGTATGTTACACAATTCCAAACTCATGAAGGTTTTCGCAAGATGCACTCGTTATTAAAACTCCTGCTTATTCCCCTTCGCTTGTCGCAGCGAAGCGGAGATCCCGCCATCGGGGCTGCGGGGAGTTCAGTCTATTGTGCGCAGTGTCACTACTGACTAATAAGGAAGTAAAAAGATGACAATAAGACATAAATTGACATTTGGATTTGTCGGGATCGCTTTTTTAATATTTGTTGTAAGTTATTTTTCAGCTAATATTAGCGAGAAAACACTGAAAGAATCTATTGGAGAAAATTTTATTTTATTGATGGAAGAAAATTTAAGTAAAATGGATAGAATTCTCCATACCAGAATTGAGGCAATGCAAGATTACACGCACAACAGATTTTTACGGGAATCTATTAAAAAATCAAACACTGAATTTGATAAGATGGACAACATTGAAGCCTATATTAGACAAAAAGACAGCGAGTGGATTTCTGCATCGGAGGAAGAAGAAACCCCTTTTATGCAGCAATTGTTGAATAATGCCCTCTCGCGCGAGTTAAAGGAAAAAGTTGTATTCTATGAGGAGTCAAGTGGTTTTAAAGTTTATTCTGAAATATTCGTGACAAATAAGTATGGCGTTGTTATCGGATCTTCTGGAAAAACATCTGACTACTTTCAAGCGGATGAAAAATGGTATCAAAATGCTATAAAAGCGAAGGATCTTTCGGTTGAAGATATCGGTTATGATAAAAGCGCGAAATATTATTCTTCTGATATCATTATCGGCGTCCATAACAAAAAAGGAGAGTTTGTCGGTGTTTTAAAAGCCGTCTTAAACATTGAAGAACAGATAGAGATCATAAGAAAAATGGTTAAGAGCGGCCCACATTCAGAACATCAAACAATGAATTTCAAATTATTAACCAAAGATTGGAAAGTAATTTACTCAACAAAAAAATTTCGTTTTCTTGAAGACGTACCTGATAATTTACAGTTTCATCATGATGAGCATGGGGCATTGGATCATTTTTTTGTGGCGGTAGGGGACAAATCTGATGACCCAAAAATTTTTTCCGCACATGCAGAATCAAAAGGCCATAGAAATTATAAAGGATTGGGCTGGGTTTTATTGTTCGAACATAATGTAGAAGAGTTATTTTCTCCTGTTATTAGACTAAGGAAAGGTCTATTCCTGATCTCACTGACGATAATAATTCTTGCTCTGCTAATAGGTGTTTACCTCGCCCGCACATTAACTCGGCCGATATTGATACTCAGAGACGCTGCTAAAGAAATCGGCGAAGGAAAGCTGGATACTCGCATTGATGTCAAGGCCGGTGATGAGATCGGCCAGTTGGCTGAGACTTTCAGCAAAATGGCAAAAAACTTAAAGGAATCAATGACATCTATCACTAATTATGAAAAAGAAATTATCGACCGCAAGCAGGCGCAAGAGTCGCTCATTGAGAGTGAGGAAAGGTTTCGAAGCATCAGTGATTCCGCCCAGGACGCCATTATTATGATGGATAATAAGGGAGAAATAACATACTGGAATAAAGCTGCTGAAAATATTTTTCAGTATAAAAGCAACGAAGTCCTCCATAAAGATCTCCATGCGCTTCTTGTTCCCAAGAGATACCATGAACTCTTTAAAAATGGTTTTGAAAAATTTCTGATAACCGGTGAAGGCCAAGCCATCGGAAAGATACTTGATTTGTGGGCGAAGCGAAAGAACGGCGTAGAGTTTCCTGTTGAACTGTCTCTATCATCCGTAAAGATAAAAGGCAAATGGAATGCGATCGGAATTATCAGAGATATTTCTGAAAGGGTAAAGGCTGAAAAGGATAAAAACGAATTGAAATCTCAACTTGCACAAGCCCAAAAGATGGAGTCCATTGGTACGCTGGCTGGCGGCATTGCCCACGATTTCAATAATATTTTAACTTCCATAATCGGCTATACCGAGTTGGCCTTAACCGATGTAGAAAAGGGAACCTTAATCGAAGAGAACCTTCAGGAAGTCCGCCAAGGCGGTAATCGCGCCACGGATTTGGTCAAGCAAATTTTGACCTTTGCCCGCCAGGGAGAGAAGGAGTTAAGGCCTCTTCGGGTCAGCCTTATTGCCAAAGAGGCGTTGAAACTTATTCGGTCTGCCATTCCAACCTCCATTCAAATAGAACAGAATATCGTAAGCGAATCTTCCATCATGGGAGACACGACTCGGATTCACCAGATATTTATGAACCTGTGCACCAATGCGGCCCAGGCCATGGAAGACGATGGCGGTGTTTTAAAAGTCAGTTTAACGGACGTTGGCTTTGATGCAGGTCACACTGAAACACAGCTCTCTCTAAAATCGGGGAATTATTTGGAACTGACCGTGTCTGACACCGGCACCGGAATTTCGCCGGACGTCATCCAATCGATTTTTGAACCTTATTACACAACAAAAGAGCTCGGTCAGGGCACGGGAATGGGCCTTGCGATGGTTCACGGTATTGTGAAAAGCCATGGTGGGGAAATAGCTGTTGAAAGCGAGGTGGGAAAAGGGACGGAATTCAGAATTTATCTGCCGGTTACCAAAAAAGCGACCGAATCTATAGAATACAAAACAGAGGATCTGCCTACAGGCACCGAGCGAATTTTATTTGTCGATGACGAATTGTCAATAGCAAACATGGGCCGCCAAATTCTTGAACGGCAGGGATACACGGTTACGATACGGACCAGCAGCATGGAGGCATTGGCGCTCTTTAGAAACAAACCGGATCGTTTTGACCTTGTGATCACCGACATGGCCATGCCGCATATGACCGGAGATAAATTTGCGGTTGAATTGATGGAAATAAGGCCTGATATCCCCGTTATCATTTGTACCGGGTACAGCAAGAGAATTTCCGAAGAACAAGCAGCCGAAATCGGAATCAAAGCATTTACCATGAAGCCGCTGGTGATGCGTGATTTGGCGAACACTGTTCGAAAAGTGCTGGATGCCGCGAAAAAATGAAAAAGCAACACCGCAACATATACTGGTCTGATGGTTTTCCGATGATGTTTTGAAAAATAGAAAACCGGGTGGAGGGCATAAAGCACCTCGGCTTTTTCGTAATGTTCGATCTATGCAAGTCTCAACCGCCCAGAATCTGGATGCGGATTTTCCCGGAACCTTTGAGCATCTTCTGTATTTCAACCGGCAAATAGATTTGCTGACTCCCTGTAATTGCTAACCGACCTGTATAAGACTCCCCGGTATTTAAATTAAGGATTATGACGGTTACCTTTTGCCCAACTTCAGTTCCTATCCCTTCCTCTTCTGCCAGATCACGCTGTTCTCTGGGAATATTGATTTGTTCTTCATAACCATCCTCTGCCACTTCCCATTCAATAAGCCGCATAATTACCTCCTATTTTTTTTGAAATGATGACGTACCGGCTGGTTACGCCGACTATTTTTTTCTTTTGCATCG
>CAZHAH010000189.1:0-11028 GCA_964530095.1 uncultured Desulfobacteraceae bacterium
GTGGCGGGGCAGGATTTTACGATCAGCGGTCAGGGGCTTACCTCATGGAATCTAACGCGTGATGATAACGGCAGGATCACCCAAAAGACGGAAACGGTGAATGGTATCAGTTCGAATTTCGCCTATACCTACGATTCGACAGGGCGGTTGTTAACCGTAACCCAAGACGGCAATTTGGTAGAACCCTATAGCTATAATCTCACCGGCACGAGAATCTCTGAAACAAACACCTATAGGGGATTAAGCGGAAAGACTTTTAGCTATTCGGATGAAGATCACCTGTTAGCGGCCGATTCTGTGACATATGCGTATGATTTCGACGGCTTTTTAGCCACAAAAACAGATGGCGCAGAGGTTACCACTTATAATTATTCTTCCAGTGGGGATCTTCTGAGTGTGGATTTACCCGATGGAACGGCAATAGCGTATGTACATGATCCTTTGGGAAGACGAATCGCCAAGAAAGTAAATGACACAATCGTTGAGAAATACCTCTGGCAGGGGCTCACCCGGCTTCTGGCTGTTTATGACGGAAATGACAACCTTCTCATGCGATTCGAGTATGCCGATGGCCGAATGCCCGTCGCCATGACTAGGGAAGGTTCCACCTATTATCTAACCTATGATCAGGTCGGATCGCTCAGAATAGTTGCGGATTCGACCGGTAATGTGATAAAGAGAGCCGACTATGAAAGGGCTTGCTTGATGACTGAAAATTCGAGCTTTTCTGAAAACAATCCCATTGTCGGTATTAAGAATATTTACCAGTCTTTTGGTGACAACGAAGTTTTAAAAGGAATTTCCATGGATGTCGCCAAAGGAGAGGTAATCTGCATCATCGGTCCTTCGGGCTCGGGCAAATCGACCTTGTTGCGGTGTATCAACGGCCTTGTAAAAATAGATTCCGGTTCCATTCAAGTTCAAGGCATGGAGGTACATGATCCGGACCTGGACAAGCTCGAACTCAGGAAGATGGTCGGCATGGTATTTCAGCAGTACAATCTGTTTCCCCATAAAACCGCTTTGGAAAATGTCATGATGGCACCGATACATGTGTTGAAACAAGACGCCCCGCAAGTAAAAGAGCGTGCCTATGGGTTGATTAAAAAGGTGCGTTTAGAGGGAACAGAGGATTATTATCCCGGAGAATTATCGGGCGGCCAGCAGCAGCGCGTGGCCATTGCGCGATCACTGGCAATGAATCCGGAAGTCATGCTTTTCGATGAGGTCACGGCTGCGCTCGATCCCGAAACGGTAAAGGAAGTCCTGATCACGATTCGTGATCTGGCCGAAGAGGGGATGACGTGTCTGCTGGTCACCCACGAAATGGGATTTGCCAGAGAGATTGCCGATCACATGTACTTTACGGACAACGGCGTGATCGTGGAACATGGAACACCTAGCCAATTTTTTGATTCTCCCAAAGATCCTCGTACCAAAGAATTTTTAAGCCAAATATTGTAGCCACATTTGATTTTACATCCGGCGAAAAGGAAAGATTGTTTTAGGAAAAAAGAATGCGTTCTAGGGATACTTTACAAGGCAGCCAAACGGTCAAGGCGGTACCGGAGGGTAAAATCATCAACCTTGATCCTCAAAATAAAGAAGACCTGCAGTTCATCCGAGAGGTTTACGGGTATGCCGCCGAAGAAAAGGGATGGTTTCGGGAACGGGATCGCTTGTTCATTATTGAAGGGGCACTAACACTTAGAAATGCCCGCACCAAATTGAAAGGAGCCCCCCCGGCGAGTGTTCTGGATGTTCCACCGCCGCCATTACCTGATGGGAAGGTTTCGCAAAGATTTTTAAGTATGGAAGACGGAGCGGTCGTCCGGTGGATCCGGCACCCGAGCGTGCTGCCCAAAATCAGTCAGCCTCACTGGCGAAATCATAGCGCTCTTTTCGAAATAAAAGGTAAAGATCCGGATTATGTTTGTTACACATCGATTCCTTCTTTTGCTGTGCTGGAGGGTGCCGACGGCAAATTTCGTTTTTTGGGCCCCGGCGGGGTCCGCTGGATCGACTATCCCAACCGAGCGGCGGCCATCTCCGATGCTCTGGACATGAGTCTGGCCGTGGCGATGAAAATCGAGGTGGTTAAAACCCCCTGCGGGGGCAACAAAATTTCGATATACGGGGACATAACGCATAAAGCCCAAGTACTACGTTCGATTTTTAGCATTTACGAAAGACTGGGATTTATCGTGACTTCTGCCGATTTGGGTCTTTCGTTGGATGATCTTGAAAAGTATGCCCTGCCGGTTGCACCCACCACGGTGGTTCCCATGGGCGTCTACAGAAAGGGGATCCCTTCGGCCCTGGTGACGGCGGATGCGGCTTTTGCGGGCCTAAAGGCGATGGCGGAAAGCTTGCCGGGTTCACCGGCACTTGAGCGTCTCACGGTTTCTCTCCAAGGGATCGGTGAAGTTGGGTATCGGCTGGCCCGGCATTTGGTTGAAAACGGGACGAAAGTGATCATCGCGGAGACCGATTCTAAAACCCGCAATCGATTTGCAGCGGATTGCCGCAAAGCGGTTACAGACGGACAAGTCGTAATTTTGAGTGATGCGGATGCAATATATGATGCGGCTGCGGATATCTTTTGCCCTTGTGCCCGGCGCGATATACTAGACCGGCAAAACCTTAGACGGTTCTTAAAATCGGGGATCCGCATTATCGGCGGGCCGGCCAATAATCTGTTCCCGGACCAGGTTAACGGTCCCTGGCTGTATCATAAAGCAGGGCTGACGGTGGTCCCTTACGAAGGGATCGGGGCCGGTGGGGTCACCGGTGTGGCCTATTCGGTCATGAGCGGTATTTTGGGTGCCAGCCCCTTTGCGCCCGAAGATAAGGTGCGCATGATTCGTGATTACGTGACCAAGGTGATTCGCTGGTCTAAACGATTTGACCTGCCGGCCCAGGTCATTTCAGACCGTATTTTGTACCGCAGCACCCAGCGCAGAAGGCTACTTGGGCAACAGCAGACGGACACTTTGCTTGAAACCCTGCGGCGGGCGTTTAACAGCGAAAACCGGGACCGTGAGCAGAATCTGGTCCGGGAATATACCAAAAAAGGATTCTTTTATGGAAACGGGCGATTTGATGGCGCCGGTGGTATAACTTAGAAAGGGAGTCGCAATGGACATTTGGAATTTAAAGGGCGGACAACTCAAAATTCTTAATCAAGGTGAAATTGAGGAAATTCATCAAAGGGCTTTGGACGTTTTACAGCAGGTGGGGTGTTTTTTTGAGAGTGATGATGCCCTTGCCATTCTTGAAAAACATGGCGCGCTGGTTGATCATTCCAGCCGCATTGCCAAATTTCCCCGCAACATGGTTGAGGAGGCGCTTCGGCTTTGTCCTTCTTCCATGCTGCTGGCCGCACGTGATCCCAAGCAGGATATTCACGCCGAAGGTGATCGGGTTTACTTTGGCCCCGGAACCCTGCCGATTAAGGTACGTGATCTGGAAACCGGCAAAATACGGATGGGGACCTTGCAAGACTGTGAAGATTTCGCACGTTTGATCGATGCGCTTGAATTCATTCATTTTTTTAAAGGCATGATCACCCCGAGCGATGTTGATCAGAAGGTTCCTGAACTTTACATGATAAATGCCGCTTATCATAATACCACAAAACAGATCAGCTCATCGGCGCTTTCTGTTGCGGGAGCTTTGGGCCTGTACCGGATGGCCGTTGCGGTGGCCGGGGGAGAGGAAGCCTTCAAACAACGGCCAATGATTATCGTTAATATGCTGGCTGTATCTCCCCTCCAGTGGGGTAAAACCAATCTGGATGCCATTATTGCGCTGGCCAAAGTCGGCTGCCCGATTATTGTCGGATCCGAGCCCCAGGGGGGCACCACCGGCCCGACGCCGCTAGCCGGCCTGGTGATGCTCAATGTGGCCGAAACGCTGGCCGGTATTACGCTGGCTCAGCTGGTTAAGGCCAACACCCCGATCATGTGGGGCAATGTGGCTTCCCTAAGTGATATGCACTCAGGATTATTTGCTTCCGGTGCGGTGGAGCTCGGATTGATCAATGCCGCCATGAATCAAATGGCCAAATTTTATCGCCTCCCGACGTACAGTACCGGCGGGATGTCGGATTCAAAATTGTCGGATGCGCAGGCCGGCGTGGAAAAATCCCTGCAGGCGCTGACCGTAGCGTTGGCGGGTGGTAATTACATCCACGACGCGGCAGGGTTAATGGAAAGCTGCCTTTTGTGCAGCTATGAGCAATATGTCATCGACAACGAAATGCTGGGTATGGTGGCGCGGATTTTGGAAGGTATAAGGGTCACGCCGGAAACCCTGAGTTTTGATCAGATCAAGGAAATTGGCCCTGGGGGCAACTTTTTGGGTTTAAGGCATACCCTGGATCATATTCGCAGTGAACACTATCTGCCGCGACTTTTTGACCGCACAACCTACGGTACCTGGAAAGCTGCCGGTGCAAACGACATACGGGAGGTGGCCCGCGAAAAGGCGCGGCAAATTTTAGCCACCCATGCGGTTGCGCCCTTGGCCGGGGAAGTGCAGGAAGAATTGAAGGCGATCATTAAAGAAGTGGAAGCAACTGATGCGAAATAAGCGCTGGTGGAAGAAACACTCGCTTAAGTCCCATTATGACGCCGTTATCATCGGTGGCGGCCTCCATGGTCTGGCGACGGCCTATTTCCTGGCGCGCGTCCATGGGATGACCCGTGTGGCGGTCATCGAAAAGCGCTATATCGGTTTCGGCGGGGCTGGGCGTAACACCGCCATTGTGCGGGCCAACCAGCGCACACAGGAAAATGTTCCTTTGTATAAAGAGGGTTTGGCGCTCTGGCCCGTCCTGACCAAAGAACTCGACCTTAATTTGATGTTCAACAACTGCGGCAATCTGAATCTCTGCCACAGCGAAGCCGCCATCGCTGCGGCCCGCATGAACGTTGCTACGGCGCAATTCCATGGCGTCAAGAGCGAATTCATCGATGCGCAGCAATGCAAGACGCTCGTACCGGCCCTGGATATTTCCGATCGACCGCGCTATCCCATTTTCGGTGCCATGTACCATCCGCCCGGTGGCATCGTGCGGCATGATGCGGTGGTGTGGGGACTGGCCAGGGGGGCGGCCGATAATGGGGTCCATATCCATCAACAGACAGCCGTGACCGGAATCGGCGTGGAAAAGAATAAGATCGCCTGGGTGGAGACCGACAGCGGCAGGATTTCAACAACCAAAGTCCTATTGGCCGCCGGCGGATATTCGGCGGCGCTTTCCTATCAATTGCTGGGGATCAAACTGCCCATCAGCGTCCTCACCATTCAAGCCATGGTGACCCAGCCGCTGAAGCCGATTCTAAACCACGTAATTTCATCGGGTGCCTACCATGCCTATTGCAATCAAACGCTTAAAGGCGAAATCGCCACCGGGGCACACATGGATCCCTGGCCCAATTACACGACCCAAACCACTGCTTACTACATCAAGCACCAGGCGGAGGCCATCACGGGGCTCCTCCCGTGTTTGAAAGGGGTTAAATTCATGCGGCACTGGGCCGGCTTGGCCGACATGACGCCGGATATGGCACCCATCATGGATGGCAATGATCCCATCGAAGGTTATTTTATGGACTGCGGGTGGGGATATTTCGGATTCAAGTCCTGTGCCGTAACCGGTAAATACATGGCGCAATTCATGGCGACCAACGATTGCCCGGACATCTTGAAGCCGTTTGGCCTGCGACGCTTCGAACAGCACCGGTTGATGGGAGAGACGGCACTGCCCATCAGTTATGGAGCCAATAATTAAAAGAGGAGCGATCCATGTCCTTTATGATAACCTGTCCCAATTGCGGTCCGCGAGACGGGTATGAATTTCGTTTTGGTGGTGAAGAAAAGGGCTCCAGACCGGATGAGGTTCAACAGAATGAAAAAGCCTGGTGCGCCTATGTTCATCTGAACAAATGCGCGGCCGGCGTGCAGCAGGAATGGTGGTTTCATCGGGAAGGGTGCGGGGCATGGTTTACCATTGAGCGGGACACCACCACGAATCTGGAAGTCGACCAAAGGGAGGCTGTCGATGGATAGGCTTAAGCAGTTGCCCACTTTGCGGATCGATCCATCGACAAAAAGGCGTTTCACCTTTTGTGGCAAACCGTATGTGTGCCTGGCCGGTGACACCATCGCCACGGCCCTTTATGCCAATGGTGTGCGTATCTTTTCACGAAGTTTGAAATATCATCGTCCCCGCGGGCTCTACAGCTTGGACGGCGAAAGCAGCAATACCTATGTGGGAGTGGACGGGATTCCCAATGTGTGTGCCGAAAGGACATTGCTCAAAGAGGGGATGACCGTCACGGCCCAAAATGTGAAGGGTACGCCCGAAAATGATGTTTGGGGCGTTATGGACAGGCTGGATTGGGCCATGCCGGCCGGGTTTTATTACCGCAGCATGCACAAACCGGCATTTGTGTGGCCTTTTGCCATCAAACAAGTGCGTAAGATGGCCGGTCTCGGAAAGATATCCCCCGATTTTAGCCGGCCGGGGACATACGATGAAATCTACCCGCAAACCGATATCTGTGTTATCGGGGGCGGTCCGGCCGGTATGGCGGCGGCCCTGGCGGCGGCCGACCAGGAGTTACGGGTAATTCTCATAGAGCAGCGCCCATGGCTGGGGGGATGCTTTGATCATCGTGTATCTGAACACCGCAACGGTATACCGCTTTACGTGCGGGCGAATGAACTGTCACAACTAACAGCGGCGCATCCCAACGTTCGCGTCTTCACCCATACCGCCATGGTTGGGGCCTACAGCAACAACCTCATCACCGCCTTTCAGGTCGGGAAGCAATCGGATCATTTTGATGAACGCTATATTGAAATCCGTGCCAAAAGCGTGATTGTCGCAACCGGATGTATCGAGCGGCCGTTGCTGTTCGAAAACAACGAACGGCCGGGGGTGATGCAGATCGGTTGCGCCCACCGAATGGCACGAACATACGGCCTGCTGCCGGGAGAAAAAGCTGTTTTCAGCATCAGTCACGATCAGGGTCTGGAGGCGGCCGTCGATCTGCACGACTTAGGTCTAAACGTTGTGTGTGTAGCCGACACACGAAAAGGAGGCCAAGATGCCAAATGGGTTGAGGCCTTGAAAGAACGCGATATCCCCTTGTTAAAAGGATGGACGGCGGTAAAGGCCCACGGGAAAAAACACCTCAAAGGGGTCAGCCTCTGTACCACCCGAGGGGCCCAAACCCAAGGTTACACCTGTGATGTATTGATTGCCTCGGCCGGGCTGACACCGCTGACAGGTGCGTTGACAATGGTGGGTGCTCAGCAGATGTACGACCATCACAGCGGTTTTTTTCTACCGAAGAACGTACCTGAAAAGATACACCCAAGCGGCCGGCTGCTGGGACTGGATCATCCGCAGGCAATCGAAGCATCCGGCACACAAGCAGGGTTGCAGGCGGCATCGGATTGCGGAGCTGAGGTTCAGGGCGAACTGAAAAAAACAGCCGAAATTCTCGCTCAACTGCCGCAATCGGAGCAGGGCAGCCGTTTTGTGATGGCGCCGGTAAATGGCCGCAAATGCTTCGTCTGTTTTGATGAGGACACGACCCTTAAGAATGTCGATCAGGGATTGGAAATGGGTTTCGATGTGCCCGAGCTCATCAAGCGCTTTACGGCAGCCGGTACAGGTCCCGGTCAGGGAGGGATCGCAGGGCACAATCTTCCCCTTTATGTGGCGCAATACAAAGACGAACCCCTTGGAACTTACAAACCCTCCACCGTCCGGGCACCGTTGATACCGGTTTGTATGGGGACTTATGCGGGGGCAAATCACGATATGTGCAAACTTACGCCGGTGCATGCCTCGCAAAAAAAGGCCGGCGCTATCATGCGACGCATGGGAGTGTGGAAGCGGGCGCGCTATTTTTCGGAGGATTTCAGCTGCCGCGAAGAAATTATTAATGTGCGCCAAAATGTGGGACTGCTGGATGCATCCACTCTGGGTAAATTCCGCCTGTGGGGCCCTGACGCATTAAATGCCCTTCAAAGGGTTTATGTGGGAGACATGTCCCGGATTGCCCCGGGCAGGGTGAAGTATTCGGCCATGTGCAATGACGATGGTTGTATCGTCGACGACGGGGTCGTCGTTCAGCGCGGTGAGAACGATTATTACTTCACCTCCTCTACGGCGCGGGCGGGCAGTACGGTGGAATGGATCCGCTACCACACGCGCTACGAAGGGTGGAACTTTCATATGGTCAATCTCACCGATACCTTCGGGGTGATCAACGTGGCGGGGCCCAATGCGCGCAGGGTGCTTGAAAAAATTACCGATGCCGGTTTGGACCATGTCGCATTCCCGTATGCAGGATATCGGGAGTTTGCCATCGGCGAAGTCATCCCGGTGCGGGCGATGCGGCTGGGGTTTGTGGGAGAATTGTCGTATGAGCTGCATGTACCTTCTTCCTATATGCAGAGTGTGTGGGATTTGCTTCTGGAAGCCGGAACAGAATTCGGTATTCGCAATTTCGGGATCGAAGCCCAGAACGTGCTGCGCATGGAGAAGGGGCATATCATTATCGGTTCGGAATCCGAGCAGCGCACCACCCTGCATGATGTCGGCCTGGGAGCCCTTTGGTTTCGCCACAAACCGGAGGCCAAAACAGTTGGAGCGGTTGCCTTGAGACAAACCGAAAATCAAAAAGACCGGCTTAAGCTTGTGGGATTCAAGATGGAGAAATCCGGGCAGACCCCACGGGACGGATCCCTCGTTGTGGACAAAACCATCCGCGGGTATGTGTGCACGAGCCGCTACAGTTTTTGCCTTAAGGAACCGGTGGGGCTGGCACTGGTGGAAGAAGATCTGTCCGAGGTCGGTAATCGTCTGGCGATATTTGAGGACGGGGCCGGCGATGCACGCCTGTATGCCAAAGTGGTTCCAAGGCCGTTTTATGATCCCAGGGGAGAGAGATTGAGAGGATAGAGTTTAAAATATGAACGCATTTATTCGTAATTCTCCGGTTGCTTTTAGAACGGATCCGCTTGAAATCGAGACGCGTAATCATTGGCAAGTGGTGTTGAAATATCAATCTGAAAGCGACGGCCCGTCCATCATCGATATGAGTCACACGCTAAAATGGGATCTGCAAGACAGCAATCTTAGCCGAATTGAACCTTGTGGAATCCGCATCCCCGGAGCAGCCGGGGAATCGATCTTTGAGAAGCATATACTCATTAACCGGATGAACCGCACACAGGCGTCGATATGGCACCTTTCCCAGAGCGAGGCGGTGATGCCGCCGGAGCCGGCGTACACGGATGTGGCCGAGTCCTACGCATTGTTGGCTCTTCTGGGGCAAAGCATTTTCTCAATCATGGAGAAAGTTTCCTCGCTCGATTTGCTTTTCTCCGAAAATCGTTTTCCGGCTTTATTCCAAGGCCCGGTTTTGCATGTTCCGGCTCAGGTAGTCGTATTGCCTGAAAATGATGCCGGAAGTCTGATTTTAATCGCCTGCGCCAGGGGATACGGCCAATCCATGGCTCACGGGCTGCTCGATGCCGGCGCGGAATGGAATCTTTGCCCGGCCGGCGACCTGAGATTTCAAGACTGGCTTGGGAAAAAGATCCCCCCGTTTCGATTTGATAGCGGACAAGAATGATCGAAAATTCTCCTTTAAACCGCAAAGATCGCAAAGGTGTTTTATGAACATGGTTGACAAGTTCGGATTCAATCGATAGTTAAGATCGAATCGATTCTGAGCGGAACCAGATTGTCTAATAAGAGAAAACTGGAAACCAAAACTCTACCGTAACTATGGACCGGCGCGATTTCCTCAAAAAAAGCCTTATTTCTACCGGAATCATTTTAAATCCCGTCTCGGCTGCGGCAACCGCGAAGAAATTGTTGCTTCCCCCCCGCTGCTTGTCGTTTTACAATATCCATACCCAAGAGAACCTCACAGTTAACTACTTTCAGGCCGGCCGGTACAGCACGGCAGGGTTGCAAAAAATCGACCATATTCTGCGTGATCACCGCACGGGAGAAATTCAACCGATTGAAAGAGATCTTCTGGATCTGCTTTTTGCCATTACCCAAACCGCTAAAAATAGGGCCCCAATTCACATTATTTCAGGCTATCGTTCGCCATCGACAAATGCCATGCTCCGCCGCAGAAGCAAGGCCGTTGCAGCTAAAAGCCATCATATGCATGGCATGGCGGCCGATATCCGGTTTGTCGATTGTCCATCCCGGAGATTAAGGGATATCGCAATAGGAATGAGTGCCGGCGGGGTAGGCTATTATCCGCGCAGCAATTTTGTCCATGTTGATACCGGCCCTGTCAGGACCTGGTAACCCCTCAAACGCTCATCGGTGGTGACCATTCTTTGACCTTGGGTTTCATTCAAAGCGCGGTCAAGCGGCATATCGCGATCGTAAATGTCCTTCCGGAAATGGAGCCTCCCTTCTTTGTCGACCCAAGCCGTCCAGTAGAGCAAATGGACATAAACCGTCTCTCCGATTTTTACAATTTTACGCTGTCCCGTTTTGATGGTTTTCGATATGTTGTCTGCACTCCAGCGGTCATGTGCTCTAAGCAGATAAGCGGCCAGGTCAATCGGCTTTTCCAGTCGAATACAACCGGAGCTAAAATCACGCGAGGTTTTCTGAAACAATTGCTTAGCCGGCGTGTCATGCAGGTAGACCTCAAATTTGTTTGGGAACATGAACTTAATTCGTCCCAGTGCGTTCAGCGGTCCGGGATCCTGACGCAATTTGTAAGGAAAATGGTGTCTTCCGGTTTGAAACCAGTTAATTGAATTAGGATCCAATTCGGACGTATTTTGGCTCCAGTCCTGGAAAACGCGTATTTTTCTATCCCGAAGATATCCGACATCGGCTTTCACTTTGGGGAGGATGTCTTTGACCGCAATTTTGGGAGGAATATACCAATACGGATTTATAACCAAATATCAGCAATAATTCAGGAACCGTTCAATATACAGGTATTATTAAAAAACTGATGT
>CAZHAH010000190.1:0-11007 GCA_964530095.1 uncultured Desulfobacteraceae bacterium
TTTGCTATTTGGAATTTCCACTATCTTAATTATAGTTGACTTTGACATTACCGTGTTTGTGGATCAACTAGATCAGACAAGACCCTATCGTCTCCGACATCCTACCCGGTTTCCTGACCACATGCCAGTCCTTTTTGCAGTTCCATAGTCAGCAATTATTTCTTTCGTTCAGAATCGCAGCGATATCAGCCGACTTAACCGGACCTTCAAACCACCCGATGACACGGGATAACGATCGCAACGGGATTGGTCGCGTATGCACGTGCAACCGCCCGGGTCGCTTTGGGGCGGCACAAATTTTCACGATGCAGACAGTACTTGACATGTTACATTGTGGCAGTATATGGTATTGGCCGGTTGCGTTGATTAATCAGGTCGTGTCACAGTTCAACGCCATCCTTTGAGGCGACTCAAGGCGAATGAGTTGTCTCTATTTTGGGGTAACGCCCAAGGGCCTACCCCAAAACCTCCTGATGCCTCTGGTCGACTTCCAGGGGCATCTTTTTGTTGTCAGCCCGATATCCTTCCGAAAATTTGTCTCAAGATGTTTCTTGTTGCATTTTTGTCCCCAACCCTGAACGTCGACCCCCGAGCCTGTGAACGATTACTCCTTTTTTGTTGACATCATGACAGCGGATATTTAGAAATGCCTTGGCTTAGATTTAGGCAATGCCCTACGTCCAGATCCAGAAAGCGGCTGCGCTGATACAATTCGATAGGAGGTGATTATGATTCAGTCATCCTTTAGTGAAAACCGAACCCCTTTTTTTCGAGTTTTGAGTGAAGATCAAATCTGGGAAATTAAAAGGGCAGCATTTGATATATTAGAAAAGACGGGTTGCAAGATGCTGCATGAGGGAGCCAGAAAACTCTTCAAACAAGCAGGCGCATTAGTTAAGGATGAAGTGGTAAAAATCCCCGAGCATATTGTCTTGGAATGTATACAAAAGGCACCCAAGGGGATGGTAATCTTTGATCGAGACGGTAAACGGGCCATCGAAGCCGAAGGTCGCAAAAGTTACTATGGCACCTCGACGGCCAGTCCCAACACAAAAGATGCCCTAACCGGCGAACTTCATGAAACGAGAATAAGCGATATCGGCCGGGGAGCACTTGTGGCGGATGCGCTTCCCAATATCGACTGGGTCATGCCCATGGGCTCTGCACAGGATGTGCCGGCACTGGCGGCTGATGTGTATGAATTTGAGGCTGTTGTGAGGCACACGACAAAGCCGATTGTGTTTATCGGGTATTCCCCCCGCGGCAGTGAATTTGTATACGAAATGGCGGCGGAAGTTGCAGGCGGCTTAGATGCCTTAAGAGAAAGGCCCTTCATTATATCTTATCCCGAACCGATCACACCGCTTGTTTTTCCCGCCGAAGTGGTGGATCGAATGCTTATCTCCGCCGATCTTTTCATGCCACAACTTTCAGCCCCGACGCAGCAACTGGGTGCCACCGCACCAGTCACTCTGGCCGGCACCCTGGCCTTGGCAGTAGCAGAAGGATTGATCAGTATAACTCTGGCCCAGCTCCGCAACCCCGGGACGCCTTGTCTCATGGGCTGTAATGTTTCCGGTTTTGATATGACGACCTCGAGTTTAAGCATCGCCGCACCGGAGATGAGCCTGGGACTTGCCGCGCAGGCCGAGGTGGCCCAATCTTTTGGGTTCCCGACGTGGGGATTGGCCGGTTCAACCGACTCAAAAATGATCGATGCCCAGGCTGGAATTGAAAGTACTTTCTCCATCCTGGCTCAAGGTTTGGCCGGGTTGAACCTGATTCACGATGTCGGCTATATGGACAGTGGAATGATCTGCTCGGCAGAAATGCTTGCTTTGGGCGATGAGGTGATCGGTATGACCAAGCGGTTTATGCAGGGAGTCGAAGTCACAACCGAAACTTTGGCCCGGGAAATCATCCAAAAGGTCGGCCCGGCAGGACATTTTCTCGAAGAAGATCACACCTATAACCATTTTAGAAGAGAACTGTGGACTCCGAGTTTGCTGACCCGCCAACCGTATGATATCTGGAAAGAGGAAGGCTCCACAGACATGCACGAGCGCGTCGCGGAAAAGGTCAAAAAAATCATCGAAACCCACAAAGTACCCCCTTTACCGGATAAAACCTTGGCCGCACTAGAGCGCTTAAGGATAAAAGGTGAAAAAGAACTGACGGCTGGGGTTGGGGGATGAAAATCAGGAAAATTCCAAGCACCAAATTACAAATCTCAAACAAATATCAATGACCGAAATTCAAAATTCCAAACAGATAGAATGAAGGCGAGATATCCAATAAGAGATTGAAATGTTTGATCATTGGAATTTGTAATTTTGATATTTTTTGTAATTTGAGTATTGTAATTTGAGTATTGTGATTTGAGATTTTAGTGCCGTATCCATGAAAACAAATCGCTTCTAATGGGGAGGTTTTAAGATGTCTAAAAGATATGACGCCATCATTATTGGCGCCGGAATCATCGGTTGCTCAGTTGCCTTCGAGCTATCCAAAAAGGGCTTAAGGACGCTGAACATCGACAGGCTTCCGGCCGCGGGTTTTGGATCGACATCCAACTCGTGTGCCATCATTCGACTCCACTACTCGACTCCGGAAGGAGTAGCCCTTGCGCGTGAGGGTTACCGGCACTGGATTGATTGGCAGGATTATCTCGGCATCCAAGATAAAAATGGCATGGCCCGATATGTCAATACGGGTGCAATCGTTATCAAAACAGAACGGAATAAAAACCTACTAAGCGTCATGGCCAGCCTGGATGAACTGGGAGTCAAATACGAAGACCTGGATGCGCAAGGAATCAGGAAAAAGCTACCTGTCGCAGATACGCGCAAATATGCACCGGTCAAACAAACTGATAATCCTGCTTTTGGAAAGCCGGCGAGTGAAACCGTCGAGGGAGCGGTTTATGTGCCCGAGTCGGGTTACATCACCGATCCTGTGCTTTCTACTCATAATGTCCAGTGTGCCGCCGAGGCAAAGGGAGCGACATTCCAGTTTAGTGCCGAGGTGATCAAAATTCGCAAAAGTGCACACCGCGTAATCGGAGTCACACTTCGCAGCGGTGAAGAGGTCGATGCGCCGGTTGTCGTGAATGTAGCCGGTCCCCATTCCTATTTGATCAATCGCATGGCCGGTGTGGAAACTGAAATGAAAATCAAAACCAGGGCCATCCGGGTGGAGGTCTGTCATGTACCGGCTCCCGATGGTTTCGATTTTGAAAATGAGGGCTTCATGCTTTCCGACGGCGACATCGGGAATTACGCGCGACCGGAAGTGGGAAATCATATTCTGATCGGCTCCGAAGAGCCCGACTGTGATGTGCTGGATTATGTGGACCCGGACCAGTATAACCAAAATTGTGGCCAGCAGTGGACAACCCAGGTGATGCGCCAGGCACAGCGGATCAAAGGTTTACCGATACCCAATCAACCGAAAGGCATCGTCGATTTATATGACCTAACCGATGATTGGATGCCGATATACGACAAGTCGGAACTGCCGGGTTTTTACATGGCCGTCGGTACCTCCGGCAACCAATATAAAAATGCGCCTGTCGTGGGCGCTCTGATGGCCGAGCTCATCGATAAATGTGAGACCGGACATGACCACGACAGGAATCCGTTTCAGTATCATATGAGACACACGGACCGGCCCTGCAACCTCGGGTTCTTCTCACGCCTCCGGGATATCAATCCCGATTCCAGTTTCTCAGTAGTCGGATAACTGCAACCCTATCATGGGTTTTGGGGTCCAAGAAGAATTGAATACACAAATTCTTGAACAAACCCGAAGCAACCGCAGCTGGGTCGGATATGGCCTGATCGTTTTATCTGCGCTGGGATTCAGCGTAAGTACCGTGACGGTATCCATGGCTTTTCGGGATGGACTCGATATCAATACCGCCAACGCCGTACGCCACACGATTGCTGCGGGCCTGCTATTTATCTTGATGCGCATACGCGGCCGGTCAATCCGTTTAGTTTCCCGGCAACGGTTTGCAGCCTTAGGGTTGGGACTGCCGCTTTTTTTGACCGGCTTTGGATACCTTGGCGCCATTCAATATATCCCGGTAAGCGTGGCGGTATTGATTTTTTATACCTTTCCGCTAATGGTCGCCCTGATCTCACGCATTGTTGAACAAAATCCTATCACCTTTGTCAAAATCGTTGCCATCTTGAGCGCTTTTATCGGCTTGGCCCTGGCGCTGGGTGTTGATCGGGGCATTGTATTAGATTGGCGCGGTATCGCTTTTGCATTGTTGGGGGCGGTGGGAGCGGCATCACTGATCACCATCAGCAACCACGCTTTGCAGAAGACGGATACGGAGGCAATGAATTTGCACGCCATTACCGTGGCGGCGATTCTGTTCGTGATATTTGCCGTGGCAAAGGGCGGTTCGGTGCCGGAGATCGCTTGGGGAGGGGGGGGTAAGGTATCCCTGGCCGGTATTGTATTAGCGATAGGATTTTTAACCATGTTTGCCGGTATTGCCCGGATCGGTTCGGTGAAAAGTGCCATGCTGTTGAATGTCGAACCGCTCATGACCATCGGACTGGCGGTCGGGCTGCTTGCAGAAAGACTAACACCGATGCAGGTTCTCGGGGCCATATTGGTAACAGGGGCAATCATCCTTATTACCCGGCGTGGACAAGGAGCAGGGAATACACACATCAACTAAGCGATTTAAATGACAAATCAGAGCATAAGGCTTTCTTTTTCGATTTTTTTTTTATTATGGTGCAAAAAATGTGGCGGATAACCTTTAGCGGGAAGGAGGAAAAAATGAGACCAATTGCGGTTATAGTAGCTGTCGGATTGCTTTTGTTTGGTTTGGGAGCAGGGTGCGCAACGGCTGAAATAACGCCGGGGATGTTTGCATTGAGCCCCTCGATTGGCGGTTATTTTTTTGAAGGAAACGAGAATCTTAAAAACAGCCTGGTCTATGGTTTGGGACTTGGGTATCATTTTACCCGCAATTGGGCCGCCGAAGGGTTCTTCAATTTCGTGGGCTCAGAAAACGACCCGGGCGGAGGAGATGTCAATGCATACCTGTATCGCCTGGAAGGTCTTTATCATTTTTTTCCGGAGAAAAAGCTGGTTCCCTTCCTGGCGGCCGGTCTCGGCGGGATCACGACAGATCCGAATGTGGGCCCAAACGACACGGATTTCCTGGCCGATTATGGGGCAGGGCTGAAATATTTTATCACCGACAAAATTGCCCTCCGCGGCGATGTCCGTCATGTTATCCCTTTTGATAATACACGGAATAATGTGATGGTTATCGCTGGGTTGACATTTCTTTTTGGGGGTGAAGCACCCGCGGTTCAAGAGCAAACCGAGGCTCGCGCCGAGGCTGCGGCGGTAACCGTGGCAAAGGCACCTGAAGACAGTGACGGGGATGGTGTTTATGATGCTAAGGATCAATGTCCCGGCACCCCGTCAGGGGTCCAAGTAAACGATGTCGGATGTCCCTTGGACAGCGATGGTGATTGGGTTTACGACTATATGGACAAATGCCCCGGCACTCCGGCGGGCGTCGCGGTCGACAAAGTCGGATGCCCACTGGACAGCGATGGAGACGGTGTGCTTGATTATTTGGATAAATGCCCCGACACCCCGATGGGACTCAAAGTGGATCAAGATGGATGCCCCATTCTCATCAAGGAAGAGATCTCCATGAAGCTAGTGATTGAATTTGACTTCGACAAAGCCGATGTCAGGTCGATTTATCATGACGAAATCAAAGAAGCAGCGGATTTCATGAAGCGTTATCCCCAGGCCGAAGCAAAGATGGCGGGGCACACGGACAGCAAGGGTTCCGATGAATACAACTTTGCGCTCTCTGAACGCCGGGCTGAAAGCGTAAAAAAATATTTTGTCGATAATTTTGGCATTTCAGCGCAACGGTTTACGACCATGGGATATGGTGAAAGCAATTCCATCGCTACCAATGATTCGGATGCCGGACGACAAAAGAACCGTCGTGTTGTAACGATAATTATCACTTTTCAAGAAGAATTTGAGAAAAAATAAATAACTAAGAAAGCGGGAGACATCTGAATCTGTTCGGATGCCTCCCGCTTCTTCCCTCGTTTCAACCCAACTCGATATGTCCAGAGACCTTTGAAAAACGTCTAAATTGTATCCGCTGGCCTCCCTGATTTTTTCTTCAAATGATTCCCGGAGAAGTTCACTTAAAGATCGTTCCTACCCTGCCGCGACCAGTTTTGCTTTTTTTTATATCCTTTAAAAAATGGTGAGAAATAAAGACCAAGGGAGAGACTGGCGGATGGGCTGGCTCTATTTTAAAATGATTTGACAAAAATGAAGTCATTATGTAATATTTTTATCCAAAATGTATAGCATTTCAGCAAATATATGTCCAAAATGTATGCTTTTATACTTCAAATGGCACAAATTTTCATATAGCCGGCAAATTAAAGCGGGCAATTGAAATACAATTCTCAGATTGGAGAAGGCCAATGAATATACCTGAGCTGCTTAAATTGAACGAAAGAGCGGTGGGCGAAGCCCGACAATACCCCAGAGTGCGATACCTTTATGGTGAAATTCAATCTGAAGTTGGAAAGCATTTCATAGGCGTTGTTGGGCCACGCGGGGTGGGCAAAACCGTTTTGCTCAAACAGCTGGCCATTTCAGAACCGGATTCATTTTACTTATCAGCTGATACATTAGATGAATCGAATCTTTCCCAGGTAGCAGAAATCCTCGCAGATCAATATAAAATAAAGATCCTGTTAGTGGATGAAATCCATTTTTGCAGAACATATGCTAAAGATCTGAAGAAGATTTATGACTTCTTTAATATTCGCATAATCTTCACAAGCTCTGTATCGCTATCTCTTTTTGATTCTGCTCATGACCCCACTCGCCGCGTTTTGCTTCGCCATTTGTATCCCTTCTCCTTCAGGGAATATTTGTATTTTGTTAAAGATGTTGAAATACCACCCCTTAGTATCAATGATATTTTTAATGGCCGGTGGAAGTCAGATCACATGACATATAGCTATCTATTTGATAGCTACCTGCAAGGCGGTATATTCCCTTTCTCCCTCGAAGAACCGGACCCTCTGCCAATCCTGAAAAACATCGGTCAAAAAGTTATACGTAAAGACATCCCAAGGGTTTCCAATCTGAGGTTTGAGGACATTGAAAAGATCGAAAAAATGTTATCCTTTATTGGGAAATCAGAAGTCGATGGGATCAATTTTTCATCGATTTCTAAAAACATGGGAATAACGAAGTATAAGGCGGAATTGTTTGTTAAGCTTCTTTCCCAAGCCTTTATTCTAAATCCCATCTATCCCAAAGGGACAAATGTCCTCAAAGAACCAAAAGTGTTGATGCTTCTCCCCTTTCGTCTTCTATACAGGGAATGGGACCAGTGTATTGGGGCAATCCGGGAAGATTTTTTTGCAGAGATGCTCACTATGGGAGGCTACATGTTCCATTACCTAAAGACAAAAAGAGGAGTGAAAACGCCGGATTTTCTGGTAGAATATGAGAATGATAGGATTGTCATTGAAGTTGGAGGAAAAGGAAAAGGCCGAGAGCAGTTTAAAGGGGTTGAAGTTGACAAAAAGCTAATTTTATCTCATGATTCAAAGGCTGGAATTGTTAAAAAACCGCTGTCATTATTAGGCTTTCTGATGGGAACACCAGTTTAATTCCAAATCTTTGGCAACCCACCAGAGGCGGATAGTCTCAGGAGATGCGAAGTATTCGGCTCTTGTTTAAGACCACAAAATCTTTTGGCTCTCACATTTAAACAAAATTACTATGGGAGTATCCACCATGACCATACGTAAACATTTCATGATCCCCTTCCTATTACTTTGTTTTGCCTTCTCAAGCAGCCATGTTTCTGCAACCGAGAAAATAGAAACCGTTACCCTTCAGTTAAGATGGTCGCACCAATTCCAGTTTGCCGGATATTATGCGGCCAGAGAGAAGGGATTTTACGCCGAGGAAGGATTAAATGTCATCTTTAAGGAACGCGACCCCAAAAAAGGGCATATTCAATCGGTAATAGATGGAGATGCGGTGTATGGTGTGGCGGATGCCGGACTGCTGCTTGATCGAATGACGGGCAAACCGGTTGTGTTGCTCAAACAGATATTTCAACACTCTCCCCTGGTTTTTATTTCCCGGAAGGATTCAGGCATCATCAGCCCATACGAAATGATCGGCAAGAAGGTGATGTTTAATACAGAGGGCAATAGTGACGCACCTCTGCTGATCATGTTGCAGGACACGCTCGGTGGCCTGGAGAAAATCACTGCCATTCCCCATTCATATAACGATGAAGATTTTGTCTCCGGTAAGGTCGATGTAATGTCGGCATATATTACCAGCGAACCATTTTCCTTCAATCAGAGGGGAATCCCTGTAAATATCATTAACCCTCAAAATTTCGGGATCGACTTTTACGGAGACAATCTCTTTACGACCGAAGCGGAGATCGAGAATCACCCGGAGCGGGTAGAAAAGATGATCCGGGCCACACTAAAAGGGTGGCAATATGCACTGGCGCATCCAAATGAGATTATCGATTTCATAATTGAAAAATACGAACCAACGCTCACCCCGAAACAGCTTGCTTTTGAAGCCAAAATGACCGACCTGATGATCCTTTCCGAACTTACCCCGCTGGGTTCGGTAACCCCTCACCGCTATGAGCAAATTGCTGAGATATTTCTAAAAGCCGGCCTAATAGAAACTGCAGTTAGCCTGCGCGGATTCATTTATAAAGGTCCGGATCGTATCGTCAAACAACCACGCACCCCGGCTCCAACAATCTTTCTCAAACCCGAAGAAAAGGCCTGGCTCGCCGAGCATGACAAAATTGTGGTTGGTGGCGAGACGGATTGGCCACCCTTTGATTTTGTTGATGGGTCCGGGCAATACAAGGGCATCGCAAATGATTACCTGAAGCTTATCAGCAAAGAACTCGGTATAGAAGTACAAATGGTCACCGGTCCTTCATGGGATGAGCTTCTCAGCATGATTCGCCGTAAAGAGATCGATGTCCTACCCGCAATTTACCATAGCAAAAAGCGGGAGGCTTATCTTCATTACACGATGCCGTACACCCGGGTAACGGAATTCATATTTGCCCGCGAAGATGCGAAAGACATTTCAAACATGAATAATCTAGTCGGAATGAGGGTGGCAGTTGTCAAAGGCTATACCATTGAAGGGCTTCTGCGTTCCCGTTATCCGAATATCAAGCTGGTAACTGCTCCGACGATTAAGGAGGCCCTGAAAAAACTCATTACGCGGGATGCCGATGCCTTTATCGGCGACATCGCTTCCACATCATTTAATATTAAGCGGTTTTCGCTGACCGGGATCCGGCCGGTGGCCGCTGCTCCCTTCTCTGAACCCACCGTTCATATGGCGGTCCGTTATGATTGGCCTGAATTGAAAGACCTGATCCAAAAAGTACTTCGTGCAATACCGCAAAGCGAGCATGAGGCCATAAAGGCTCGCTGGGCCTCTCTGCCGGCCAAACAAAAACAGGAAGAAGCGGATCGTCCCAAACTTGATCTGACATCTGCCGAAACGGCCTGGCTGCAGAAGCATAAAAAGGTCCGGGTTATGGTAGGGACATGGCCGCCTTTCCACTACATGGAAAAGGACAAACCAAAGGGTCTGGCTCTCGATTATGCCACTGAAATCTTAGGTAAACTGGGATTGGAAATCGAGTATGTGCCTATTTTGTGGGCAGATGCACTGGAAAGTATCTCTAAACGGGAGAAGATCGATCTGTTGCCCACCATAGCAAGAAGCAAAGAACGCGAAAAATTGGTCCATATCACAAATGACTATTTGTCCTTTCCCTATGTGATCTTCACCCAAAAGGATTATCCCTTTATTGGCTCTTTAATGGATTTACACGGTAAAACGGTAGCGGTGGAAAACAACTTTATTGCCCACAAGCGATTGCAGCGGGATCATCCCGATATCAGACTCTTCGTCGTAAAGACCTCGGAGGAGGCCCTCAACGCTGTCTCCTTCGGGGACGCAGACGCCTATGTCAGCAATCTGGCGGTCGGCAGTTATCTTATTGAAAAACTTGGGCTTCAAAATTTAAAAGTTGCTGCACCGAGTGGATATAAAGCTGACAATCAGGCAATGGGCGTCCGCAAGGATTGGCCTGAGCTGGCCCGTATCATCAACAAAGCCTTTAATACCTTCACCAAAGCGGTCATCAAGGCGGAGAGCAACTATGACCCTGCCAGCACCTCAAACAAAGGCGCCATGGGCCTTATGCAGCTCATGCCGGACACGGCCAGAGAGATCGGGGTAGAAAATCCTTATGACCCCCTTGATAACATCATGGGGGGAACTCGGTATTTAAAAGGTCTGTTGGACCGGTATAACGGAGATATTCTCAGCGCCCTTGCCGCCTACAACTGGGGCATGGGAAATCTTGAAAGACACCCTTCCAGAATGCCCCGGGAAACCCGAACCTATGTCACCCGTGTGGGTGAATACTATAGCGGGGCCAAAGCGAATCGGGAAGTGGTTTGAAAATTCTTGGGCATCATGCAGAAGCCCGGTGAACTGTGAGCTCATTTTGGCTCAGTTCCTGCACCTCCCATATGGTTTTTATGGATTCCCCTTAACATACCCCCAGGCCTTATCGCCTATCGTTACAAAACGAGAACGGTTTGCTCAGCTGTCGGTAAAATTTATCCGATGGCTGCGCAACAACCTATATTCGAATACTTCAGGGATAGAGGCTATGGGGGCGTTGAAAAGAATTTACGCTGTTTTTTGACCCAAGATTTTGGACACCGTTGATATGTTCGCATTAAATGGTATATTGACGAGTCTGATTACGATTGAACCATACGTATCTTAAGCGTAACTTTCAACCAGTGGTAAAAATTTTGTGATTTGCGAATGAACTGAACCGCTCCGCGGAATTGAAGAGTTCGATTGACTTTATATTTTCTTTAA
>CAZHAH010000191.1:0-10824 GCA_964530095.1 uncultured Desulfobacteraceae bacterium
AAAAAACCCCGTCCCTCCCGGCTGATATGATAGAGTCCTTCAATATCTAGTATGATTTTACGTCCATCTAACAAATGGAGTTGGCAGATATTCTTGAGCGTCGGAATGGAACTGTCGTCCAGGCGACCGTCTACATACAGCGTGATGGAGTTATCATCGTTGACAGTTTCTTTAATATGAATCAAGGATAGCCTATTCAACGGATCTACGAACTCGTTTTTATCAGGTTGAATCTTCTTCTGTTATTGCAATTAGATTCTGTTCGGCAAGGTCTGCGGCAACGTCTGCTAAATCGAGTTCCTCCAGTTTGGTTTTGGTTTGAAGCCCGGTAGCCTTATCCCAACCGCGAAACGCGTAATATTCGTCTTTCATTCCCTCAAATTTTTCCCTATCTACAACTTCCCCTTTGCGCGATATGGTCACACCGTCTTTCCCTGGTGCCAGGCACTTAGGATTCTCAGGAACAGTCTCCAAAGGTGTGTTAAAAAAGTAATCCGGAAGTGTGTCACTTTCTCTTCCTTTGTGGCCTTCCCTGACCAGAATTGCCCGCTGCAGATTCCAAATCCGCTCCCCGATCTGGTATAAGCCTTGCTCATCCACCTCTATTCCGGTCACCGCTGATAGAATCTGACTCTCAAGGGTTGAATCCCCAACATAATCTTCAGGATCCTCCTTTTGGTGAATGGGCCAGATGACATCGCACAAGATGAGACTTTCCTTGGCATATTCCCGATCCTGGATCATTTTAGCTCCAAGGGCTTTGCCTTCATAGGTGGAGAAATCAAATACAAACTCGGAGCCGAAAAACCGCTTACCCACGGCGTGCAACACATCTATGCTGAAATAACCTTGTTTCAGTATTTTACATAGGATCCATTGTCCCAGCGGTTCGGCGATCTGGTGGATCAGATGGATCGGCCGGCGAGGCTCCATAGCATACAGCAGACCGGTGGTGATATACATGCGCGGTTCATAGGTAATTTTCTCATTTGCTTTCGATACCAGGCCGTGAAGAAACTCCTGGCTCTCTTGGCCGACATGCTCTGCCGCCGCGGTTAAACCCTGTGCCAGCGTGTCGCCAAAGCCCTCGCGCAAGGCTATGTTTTCGACAAGGGTTTCGATAAATTCGACGCTTCCCATTTGGGAAAGCGGCAAACCAGTATCTGCCTCATTTACGATACCGGCCTGGTAACATCTGGCCAGCCAGCGGATGGCGGCTTCCACCACATAGGTGTCGATGCCGTAATCATCGCAGAGCTTATTCGCATAATAGGCGGTTTCCACAGAGGGGCGTTCGTAGTTGCCCTTGGCGGCCATGCGGTAAAATATGCCCGATTGACACATGAATTTTCCCTTACTGTCATCCGGAGCTTTATAATCGCCGCGCATACAGCCTTTGATGCATCCCCAGCAAGGTTTACGTGTTACCTTGGCGCCCGTAAAAGTCGTGGTGGCCCAAGGCTGCCACGGTTCGTCCACCTTATAGATCTGGCGCAGATATTGTTTGAGCTGGTCGAGCTTTTCCGGATCCGCCGCTTTTAAATCTTTGCGATGGCTTCCCTGTACAACAACCGCCTTGAGGTTTTTGGAACCCATGACGGCACCGAACCCACTGGACCCGACTGAATCGTCATCCGCCGTCAAACTGGCATAAACGACCTTATTCTCTCCGGCCTGTCCATAGGTCAAAACCCTGGCTGATTTGCCCAGTTCCGCTTTTAATGTTTTCCGGGCCTGAATCGCTCCCTGGCCCCAAAGATGGTCTGCTTCGCGGATCTCCACTCGATCATCCGCAACATGAGCAACTACCGGCCGATCCGCGCAACCGTCAATTACGACCGCATCATAGCCAGCAAACTTCAGTTCCGCGCCCCATTTGCCGCCCAGATTGCAGTAGCTGAAATGCTGCGGTGTCATAGCAGCAGATTTGCCGCACACCTGCCAACGGGAACCGGCCAGGCCGGGGTAGCCGGCCAGAGGACCGGTGGTCAATATCACACGATTTTCAGGGACAAACGCATCCGTCTCCGGTGAAACCTGATCCCAGTAAAGCTTGGCTGCCAAACCCCGCCCACCCAGGAATCGATCGACATAATCAAAAGTGGACAAATGGGAAATGTTCCCCGCTGAGAGGTCGATCCGGAGGAGTTTGCCAGTATAGCCGTAGTTTTTTTCCATAATTATAGCCCGAGGGTATTATTCCCAAGACGGGAGCCTTCGAAGGATTCATGCCAGGCCATCACTGCGCTGATATAATCGACGCGGGCTTCATCGCAGGCCGCATATTTACAGCGGTTGTTGACTTTGAATTTGCCGATGCGGCCCGCCTTAAAGATGTTCGGAAAAACCTGTCGGCCATATCCTTGAATAACTTTTTCCTCCCTCATCTTGTTGCCTCTAGTCTGAAAAGTTATGATTGATTACTTTTAAATGAATTCATTTTTCCTGTAGGATTAGACTCAGTTGAAATGAAATAATAATAACTTCAGCAAATTCTATGCCATAATCGGTATAAGATAATAATATGCATAATATCAGATAGATGTATATCTTTCTGATTTTCAGGCTCCTTTGATATCCAAAATAATGGACTGCTAAACTCCAGTATTTTGGAGAAATACCTTGACCCATATCCCCAAAGTGATATGCTGAATCTCCGGATTGGCACAAACCGGGTACACGCCCTAAATTGAATGGAGACACCCATGCCTCGTGAAGCAAAAAAAAACCCAAGAGAGATCCCACATCAAAATCGTTTGTTATCCCTGGCGGCCCTGTTTCAGGGCGATTTCTCCATTGATTGGTTAGTCGAGCTGGCCGATGAAAAACCTTCCCAGATATTGATGGCTATGGAGGGAGGAACGCAGAAAGGCTGGTTGAAAAAGAAGGGACCCGGGATATTTGTATTTGCCGACACCGACAAGCTCGAGGTCCTACGGGATCAACTCGAACAAGCGCATCGTGATAATTATCACAGAAAGATTTCCGACCTGCTGATCAGGGAATTGCCGGACGACGATCAGAAACCCCTTAGCGTGGCCGATCATCTTCTCCACATCACCAATGATATTAAGAAATGCAATTTGCTCATGCAAGCCGGTGATCTCAAGCTCAAATCTTTCCAAAATGAAGCGGCCGTGCAGTGTTACAATAAAATCCTTGAGGATCTATCAGGCGTTAAAGATGAGGCATCGCATGGGCTCTTCATCGAAACTGCCATTCGATACTCCAAACTCTCCATGGCGCGCTACGATACCCGCCGTGTCCTCTCTATTCTGCATGAAGCCATGGACCGCGCGAAACAAATCAATCGGCCAGCCTATCAGGCCATCCTTAAAATGTATATGGCAAAAAACGAATGGCTAAGTGGTCAAGGTCGCAATGCATTACAGAGCTTTGAAGAAGCATGGGCCATGGCCCAGAAAATTGACAATCCCCAGCTACTGCGGGCGGCAACCGTTTTCCGTATTTTTTTCTACTTTTGGCAGGGTCGCTATCGCAACGTATTGGATGTTTTTGAAGCGACAGTACCGGATGTGGAGCGGATGCCTCACGGAAGTTTTCCGCTTTTAGCCGGCATGATGGCCGGGTATTGTTACTGGAAATGTGGTCACTTGACCCAGGGGATGGGCATGATCGATTCCATTCGGTCTTACTGTCGTGCCAGAGGGGATAACTATGTCGCCGTTTATGCCGATAATTGCATGGCTGAAATTATGCTCAACACCGGACGCAGAGAAGAAGCGATTGCGCTTCTGGAATCAGTCGCGGCGGAAGCGGTACAAGAGAATATCACCTGGATGTGGCTGTCGGCAAAAATGATGTTGGCATATGCCTATTACCTGAACGGCGATTTTAAAAAGGCATCCGCCTATTTGCGTGAACACACTCGACAGGCAAAGCAACGGCAGGTGGTAACCCCATCGCAATACACGATGGAGCTTTGCTGGGCCATGGAGCAAAAAAAACTCCCCCAGATTGAAGACCTTTCAATTAACAAGCTGGTTGCAAAGTTGATACGAGGCAAAGACGTTTTTGGGAAGGGCACTGCCTATCGATATCAAGCCATTATTCAGCGCGAAAAGCGATTGGCGCCGCAAAAGATCGTGCGATCATTCAATCAGGCCATAAAATACCTGCAAGAGTCCGGTAATCAACTCGAACTTGCCAAGACGCGGCTGGAGCTGGCGCGACAATATCTCATGCAAAATAATGAGGAAAAAGCCAGGGAAATCATGAACTTGGCGGTTCAGGTGCTCTCTCCTATAGAGGAGGACTTGATTCCGGATGATCTGAAATTCTTGATATCAACCTCTCCCAAGGGCGAAGATCTGCTCAAGGAAATTCTGCAGTTAGGACAGGAGGCGGTGACCATTCGAGACAATAGAGAACTGGTCCAACACATTATCACAACCGTAAACCGCATCACCGGAGCGGAGCGGGGTGCATTGTTCCTGCTGGACAGAAACACCTATCCTCCAAAGCTGGAGCTTCGGGCATCGAAGGGAATCACGGTGACCGAAGTCGATCACCAAACTTTTCAATCTTCAATGGAGGTGATTCAGAAAGTCGCCCTCAGTGGTGATGGATGTATCATCGGGGAAGATACATCTCAAAATAATACCAAAAGCTGCGGGCAGATCATCCGATCGCGTATCTGCGTTCCATTGATTCTCCGCGATCAGATGATCGGGGTTCTTTATCATGATAACCGACTGTTCAGCAGCGCTTTTAAAGAGACGGATCTGGAGCTTTTGGCTTACTTCGCCTCCCAGGCCGCTATTGCATTGGACAATTCCGAGGCCTACCAGAAGATTCAACAGCGCTACCGGAAGGTCAGCGAAGAGAAGCTCTATTTTGAGGAACAACATTTGCAGAGTCTGCATTTTGAGGATATCGTCGGTGAGACGCCGCCCATTCAGCGACTCTTGGCGCAGATCGAGCAAGTTGCCGGTACGGATACAACTGTCCTCATACTCGGTGAAACGGGTGTTGGCAAAGAGCTGGTGGCCAGCGCCATTCACCGTCACAGCCACAGGCGCAATGGCCCGTTTATTCGCGTGCATTGCAGTGCCTTGCCTGACAGCCTCATCCCCAGTGAACTTTTCGGTCACGAAAAGGGCGCCTTCACCGGCGCCACACAACAACGCATCGGCCGCTTCGAGCTGGCACATAGGGGGACGATCTTCTTGGACGAGATCGGGGATTTGAATCAGGATGTACAGGTACGACTGTTGCGTGTTTTGCAGAGCAAGGAGTTTGAGCGCCTGGGGGGGGCCAAAACCCTGAAGTCAGATTTTCGACTCATTGCCGCCACCAATCGCAGCCTCGAAAAGTTGGTCGAGGCGGAAAAATTCAGAGCCGATCTTTATTACAGGCTCAATGTGTTTCCGATTCACGTTCCGCCCGTAAGGGAAAGATTGGCCGATGTCCCCCTTCTGGCCCACTATTTTCTTAAGATTTATTCGGACAAGATGGGAAAGAGCTTCAGGGGGATCAGCGAGGAAGAACTGCAGAAATTATTGGAGTATGACTGGCCCGGAAATGTGCGCGAATTGGAAAACGTTATCGAGCGGGGTACGATATTGAGTAGGGCGTCCAAGTTCACGGTGCCTGGTCTCAGTGGGGGAATGGCAGCAGGGACTCCCTCGGAGACGATGCTTCCCTTAAAGGAGGTGGAACGACGGCATATTCTCAAGGTGCTCCATAAAACGAGTTGGCGCATCAGGGGTGTCAGCGGCGCCGCAGAGATACTGGAGGTCAAGCCCACCACCCTGGAATTCAGGATGCAAAAGTTAGGGATTCAGCGCCCCAACCTGAATCGGAATGCCAAACAGATTAAACGAAAGGTTACGGCTGTGTAAGAAGCCCTAGTAGCGCCTCCTGCGCCTCTTCGAGGCTATCGCAGTCCTTAAGCACCGATGGTTTTGGATTGTTCCAATCCATAACCAGATAGCGTTCGAGCGGAATGTACTCGTAAAAATCGCCGCCGACAATCTCACGGTAATCCTCAAAATATTTGATATAAAGTTTACCTTCCGATTCGGCGGTATACCATTCCTCATCCGCGTGTTTGAGCCATTTCACGTCCCGTTGCTCCTTATAATTTCCCCTGCTTCAGCATTTCGGATCTTAATTCAATTGGTCACCGGATCCACAGCATGTGTTGTTTGTTGTCCGTTGCTCGTTGTGAATAATATAGATAATCGATCGTTTTGGAGAAAACAACCTTCCTTTGTACGATAATCTATTGCGCTCTTCTCCGCCTTTTCGGTGGAACGACCCACCAGATCAGACTACCCGCCAGGGCACAAAAAACACCCAGATAAGTAAAGACGATAGCGAAGTTCTCATTCGTGATGTCCAGGAGATGACCGCTTAGCGCAGGGCCAAGGATGCCGCCGAAAAAGGAATGGCCAGACAAAACAAGGCCGTAAATCGATCCGAAATGCGCCATGCCAAAACAAACGGTCGTCAGGGGAGGCACTACGGCCATTAAGGTGCCGAAGGCGGCGCCCACAAACGTCACGGCTACGGCCATGCCGGCAAGAGCGGAAAAATGCGGTAACAAAAAATAGGCCCCGGCGGCGGTGAGGAAGGCCATGCTCATGGTCAATTTCGGGCCCAGAATGTCGGACAGGTATCCCATCAGAAGACGGCCGAAACCATTGCCAAGACTGAAAGCCGTTAAGAGAACGGCTGCCGAAGCCAGGGCAAACCCACGGGATAAACCGAAGGGCACCGCAAGCGTAACCATGGAAACACCGGCCGAGCCTTGGAGCATTGCAATGACCCACAGAAACCAGAAATTTTTCGTCCGCACGCCTTGGCTAACGGTTAGACCGACTTCGGATTCGTCTACTGCTAAAGCGCGGGCTTCAGGTTTGTCGCTCTTTGGGTAATCCGGTGTCGGCGGATTGATAAATTGAGCGGCGGGTACGGCGGCCACCAGTGTCACTGCAGTCAGCAGAATGTTCATGGAAATATAGTCCATGGCATCCAACATCATCGCAAAAACCGGAGACATAGCCGCCGCCGATACACCGAATGACAGGTTTACGATACCCGATACCAGACCCCGGCGAGCCGGGTACCAGCGCTGGACCGTTGTAATGCCCGGGACATAAATAGAGCTAAAGACGAGTCCGCTGATACTGGCCCAGAGATATAATTCAAAAAGACGGGTGGCAAAGGCGATTAGAAGCATGTTCAGACCGCAGATGATTACACCGACGGTCATCATCGTGCGCAGCCCGTATCTTTCCTGCAGCCGTCCTACAAGGGGCAGCGAAATGCCGATTGAAACCAGCATAAAAAACATACTGTTGCTAATGGCGCCCCGGCCCACGTGGAACAGATCCTGCCAATGCGGATTCATGACACCGAGAAAGCCGAAGTTTATGGCTCCGGGGAAGAAAACCGCTATGGAACTACCAACCACCGCCTGGATCCCACGCTTGTTTTTTCGCACAGAAACTCCCTTCCGCCGAGCACTATATTTTTCAAAAAATGAAATGCGTGAATTAAAATTGTAGGTTTTCAGCTTAATCCTGTGGATGATGGTTATAATATAAAATCGCAGCAACTTTTGTGCCATCTGGCATTACACATTAAATTTGTTGCAAAAACAGAAGGTTAGGATTTAGACGGTTTATATTTTCTTGAAGAGCTCCAAAATGCTGGATCTAAAAACACCAAGATTTTGGAGAAACGGTTATAGGTCTAAATACAACACTTAGCCGGAAAACAATTTTTCAGCAAGACGCTAAAAATGAAATGCGTTTGAGGATTATTTTTCCAACGTCGCGTACAAAACCATGCTGGCTCTTGATCACAACATATAAGGGGTGCTAATACCGAATAAAAAAAAGCGACCGTTTCAAAATTATTTGGGTTGCACCTTACCATGAAAACCAAACCCGTCTTTTACGATTCACCTTAATTATCTTCATTTTTTCGAGGCTACGAAAAAGGCCAACTTACAAATAACTTGTTTTCAGCTGTGCTGTATAAGTAAAGGATTTTACAAATTATTTTCGTCCATAGGGGCGCAAAGCGCCTTTATTAGCTTTTTACGTAAAATTTCACTTTCCTTTTTTAAAGATAACTGGCTTCTATGTTCACGAATAAGATACTGAAATATTTACGATATTTAATGACTACCTTGTAATATCCCCGCCAAATTGACTGTTCCCAATCTAGGCAATATGACAACTCTAAAAAACGTACCAAAATTGATACTTTGTGGTAGTTTGTTCAGGAAGTGTAGTCTACTATATTAAAAAGATAAATTGACGGAGGGATGGCTGCCTTCCTGGTTTTAAGGATCTTTGTAATCGAACATTTGCAATCATACATTAAAAAAGTTAACATATATGATATGGATTTTATCAAACCGAGGAGCCCGTTAGAGAACGGCTTCATCGAGTCTTTCAATGGGAAGCCGCAAGATTAGCTCTTAAACAGGGAGTTCTTCGTCACACTGATCGAGGCGCAGGTGCTGATCGAGCGCTGGCGCCGGCTGCAATTGAGTTCGGACCACTGATAAACGGACATTTTCCATTTATGGCAAACACTGGTCTAACATAGCCAGTGAAGGCGTAACTGGGGGCAGGTCATGTCCCCGCAGCGCATGCAGATTATTCTACGACCTGGAGGGAACAATGAGAGAACAGCACGAAGATCAGGATCTAGTCATCGTCAACGGGAATGTCCTTACGATGGATTCCATTGATACCCAGAGCGAGGCTGTCCTGATCAGCGGGGGAAAGGTCGTGGCCGTTGGCTCGAACCGCGATCTGGAGGAAATGGCTGGCCCCGATACGAAGCGACTCGATGTGAATGGCGCACCGGTGCTTCCCGGCCTACTCGATACCCATCCACACCTCCAGGGTTTTGGATTAATGGAAGAACTCCTCATCAAGATATGGAATTGCCGGAATCACAATGAGATCGTGGCCACGATCGCACCACACGCGGAACGGAAACCTAAGGGTACGTGGCTTCAAACGACTCCGGTGGGGGAGCCTCATTTTTTTCATCGTCACTCCTATCGAGATCTAGAAGAGGGAATCCTTCCTAACCGCAAGGTCCTTGACCAAGCGAGCACCGAACACCCCATCGTGATCCAGGCATGGGCACCCGTTCGCCCCAACTGCATGGCGTTGAATTCCCTCGCTCTCGAGAAACTGGGCATCACGCGCAGCTTTCCCGATCGCGTCGGAAACGTTTGGATCGAGAAGGATTCGGAGGGCGAGCCAACGGGTCTTCTCACCGGTTCCGTCATCAACTACTACAGCAATGAACCCTTCAGTAAGGAAATCTGGGGAGTAATTCCTTTATGGAAGGTCGGGGCGCTCGTTCCCGGTACTCAAACAGCAATCAAGTTGTACCACGAGCAGGGAGTGACCGGCGTATACGAAAACCACATGATGAACCGTGTAGCCATCGACGCCTATCGCCAGCTTCGAAATCACGACGCCCTCGAAATGCGCGTGCTCACCTCGCAGGAGGCAGAGAGTTACGGGTTCGCAACGAGTGAACCACGCGAAATGGACGATTTCACCCGGCAGTTAGAAGAGGCGGCAGAGGCCATCGAGCTCGATGATTCGATTTTCCGATTCAACGGCGTGACGATGGCATGGGATGGATATTGCTGCGGTGGAGCTCAAATGATGCGAAATCCGTATCTTGATGTTTACGGCCGTCTCACTCATGGTGAACGTCAGATCACGCTGGAAAAGGCAGAGTTGGTCGCCCGCTTTTGCGCCGAGAGAAGAATTCGGCTCAACGTCCTGGCCATGGGAACCGCTGCCCACGAAGAAGTCCTGTCACTCATGGAACGTCTGACGTCCGAGTACGACATCAATAGTCTGAACTGGGTTCTCGTTCACGCGACCACAATCGAGTCCGAACAGGTGAAGCGATACAAGTGTCTCAATTTCTCGTGCACGACATCAATGACTTTCTGCTGGGGTGAGGGCGCACTGATACACCGATCCATGGGTAAGAAAGTTCTCGACGACCTGGTTCCGCTGCGCCGCTATTTCGATAACCACATGCCGCTGGGCGGCGCAACGGATTGGGGACCGAAGAGCGTTTGGGAGCAAATCGAGCTTTCCCTGACCCACGAGTTCGGTGAGACAGGTTACCAAAACCTTGGTCCGAACCAGAAGATCTCGCGCGTGGAAGCGCTCGCGATGTTCACCCGCGATGCCGCCAAAGTGATGCAATGGGATGAAATCGGCTCAATTGCCAAGGGCAATTACGCCGACATCGTGATCGTCGATCAGGATCCGATTACGTGTAAAGTCGCCGCGCTCAAGAATACCCGGGTACTCAGAACCATCTTCGGTGGCAGGACAGTATATGATAGCGGCGATTTAGATTAGCCTATGCACGTCCCAAAACGACAATCTGATCTCGTAACACCTCAGTTATGGGATGCAAATGGAAAACCGACACCGCGTTCCAACTCCCCACCGGTTAGGGATAAGGGATTGTTTTTCGTGAGCGCAAATATGAAAACAGGAATGGAAACTAAATTGATACTAAACTAGTTATTGGAAAACCCAAATGATTCTATATATCAACATATTGTAGGGACTAATACCAGGCAAACAGCTAACCGTTGCGACGATTTTTGCCTTCCTCCGCATCTCAAAATGAAAATCGCCATGCAAGATTCACGTTAATTATCTTCATTTTATCGGGGCAACGAAAAAGGCCTATTTTTTACGAAAATTTTGCCTTGCATTTCGTAATGATAACAATCCGTTTTGCTTTGTAAGAATAACCCCACTGAAGACTTTAAGGATCTCATCA
>CAZHAH010000192.1:0-10756 GCA_964530095.1 uncultured Desulfobacteraceae bacterium
GAAGAGGTGTTTGATGAATAATTTAGGATTTATCCGGTCGGCTCTTTTTGTACCTGGAAATCGACCCGATCGGGTGGACAAGGCGGTGCAGACCGAGGCCGATGTCGTCATTATAGACCTGGAAGATGCGGTTCCGGTTGGACTCAAAATAGAAACCCGCCCCATCGTGGGAGATAAAATCCGACAGCATTGCGACCGTCCGATGCTGGTGCGAATTAACGGTCCCGAGACCGAATTTGTGCGGGGTGATTTGGAGGAGATCGTTTGTGAACCTTTGACCGGCGTGATCGTGCCCAAAATCGAATCAGCCGACAGCATGCAATTCCTCCATCAACTTTTGTGTCAGGCCGAACAGGCTAAGGGGATGTCTAAAGGAAGCCTGGCGATGATTCCTTTGATCGAAACGGCCCTGGCGGTTGAAAACGTAATGCGGATCGCTTCCGCCAAACTTATCCCGAGGCGCCACATTACCCTGGCCCTGGGTGCTGCCGATTTGGCATTGGATGTGGGTTTTGAGATCACCAAAGGGGGCCAGGAGCTGGCCTATCCAAGGGCTCGGATTGCGATGGCCTCTGCCGCGGCAGGTCTGGGAGCGCCGCTCGACACCCCCTACATGGTCGATCTGAAGGATCAGGAGGCATTAGAAGCCGATATTATCAGAGCCAAACAGTATGGTTTTCAGGGGAAACTCTGTATTCATCCAAATCAGGTAAACCCCTGCAACCGCATTTTTTCTCCGAGTGAGGAGGAGATCGCCTTTGCGCGCGATGTAATTCAAGCCTTTGAAACGGCCGAAAGCGATGGGAAAGCGGCGATTTTGGTGGATGGCAAGTTTGTTGATTATCCGGTTGTGGAACGGTCGCGGCGAATCCTGAAAATGACAGAACAGGTGTAAGATGGGAGTATTTATTACAGTCCGGATCGATCAGGAGAAATGCTCAGATGTCCCGGCAATCGAAGAAATGGTCCAGGTTTGCCCGGTAAACATTTTTAAGGTAGAGGAGAACCGACCAGCCATAGAGGAGGAGAACGAAGACGAATGCACCCTGTGTATGCTGTGTATTGAAGCGTTTCCCGCCGGTGCTATAAAGATTAATAAATTATATGAACAGCCCCCCCAATCGAATGGAATCAGACAAACTGACCCTTAAACTAAAAAACCTGAACTTCAGTCCGAATGTGATCGCAGAACAGGTTTCACGGATTCTGACCGAAGCGATTCTGGAAGGCGTTCTCAGGGGTGGCGATCGGCTCATCGAAGCCGAACTCCAAAAGCAGTTTGGCGTCAGCCGCTCTCCCCTGCGGGAAGCGTTTCGTGATCTCGAAAAAAAAGGCCTGGTGGTCATCGTTCCGCGTAAAGGGACTTTTGTTAAACGGATAACCCATAAAGATATTGAAGAGCATTTTCCGGTCCGTTCGGTATTAGAAGGACTTGCCGCTCAAGAAGCGTATATCAAAATTAGCCCGCAAAAACTTAGGGAAATGGGGCAAATACTAGCGCGGATGCAAAGCGCCGCACGGGAAAATGACACCAAAGCATATTGGGAGGCACATCTTTGCTTTCATGATATTTTCATCACCGCTTCCGAAAATGATATCCTGATCGGAATTTTGAAGACCCTTAGAATGCATGGCTTATGGTATCGGTTTTCATATCAATACTATCAAGAGGACTTGCCGAATTCCCTGGCGATTCACGAAAAAATATTTGATCTTTTCAAAGGCAAAAAGACAAATCCGGAAAAAATTGGAGAGATGGTTCGGAACCACATCCAGATCGCCTTTAGGCGGTTTTTGGATTATCTGAGCGAGCAGGCATAGGCGCTAAACGAACAAGATAATGGCAGATATAGGATATAAGGCGTTGGAGGAAAAACTGCTGATTTTGGCACATCGGCTGCCCGTTGTGAATTTTTATGCAAAGACCCGGGGATGGCCTTTTATTTTGGCCTGGATTCACCGCATAGGCGCTGTTTGTATGGTCCTTTTTTTATGGACGCACTTTTATACGCTCTCCTTTTTGACACACCCTGAGGCGTATGACGCCCGGATGAAGCTCTTTGGTTTTTTTGGGGTCCGTTTCCTTGAATGGCTTTTGGCGGTTCCGGTGATCTTGCACACCCTTAACGGGGCGCGGCTGATTATTTATGAAATTTTCGGGAACCGAAACGACGTCTCTGCGATTCGGTGGATTTTTGGCATCGCCGCGATTTATGTGGCCCTATTGGGATCGTGTATGACGATGGGGAATCAATCCGTGACGCCATTATTTTTCTGGCTAAGCGCTTCGATCGTGAGTGTGACATTTGTACTCTGGATTTCTCCGCGCATATGGCAAGCCGGCGGGGATCGTTACTGGAAGCTTCAAAGAGTGAGCGGCATGTTTATGTTTATGATGATTCCGGCGCATCTTCTATTTATGCATTTGCAGCCCTCCCTGGGTCACGAGGCCGGTGTGATTGTGGCAAGAATGCAGGATCCGTTTATCAAGGCCGTCGATATCGGCCTCGTCTGCGCTGTGTTGTATCATGCCGGCTTCGGCTTGGGATCCATTTGTAAAGACTATATCGGAATAAAAGCGCTGCAAAGAGGCTGCGCGGCTCTTATCTATCTGGTGATGGCTGTTTTTGCCTGGATCGGCATCCGACTGATCGTGATGGTTTGAGGGAGAACGCGTTAATATGGGCAAAGCTGTGAGGATTGACGATACGATTCAATGTGACGTGCTGATTATCGGTGCCGGCGGGGCCGGGTTTCGGTGCGCGGCGACGATCCTCGAAAAGGCGCCCGAAACCAGGATTATCGCTTTAACCAAGGGAGCGCATCCCCAAAAATCCCACACTTCCACAGCCCAGGGGGGGTTGGCAGCCGTGGACCCCCAGGATCCGGCCGATAAAACGGTTTATCATATGTTTGACACCTGGAAGGGATCGGACTGTATGGCCGATCAGGATGTGATCAAGAAGGTTTGCGAAGCGACGTGGGACGAAATCGTGTGGCTTGAAAGTCGGGGAATGCATTTCAGCCGTGACCATGAAGGCAAACTGGCCAAACGGACCTTTGGAGGACATACACTCAACTTTGGTGAATCCTCAGCCTTTCGGGCCGTGTTTGAAGCCGATCGTACCGGCAAAGGCATAATGGATACCTGCTGGGGCGAAACGTTAAAACGGGGTATTACGTTTATCAATCAAGGAATGGCTATCGAACTTCTGTTTATAGACAATCAATGCGTCGGCTGCATCGTCTTCAAACAAAAGACAGGCGAAATCATCAACATCCAATCCAAAGCGACGGTACTGGCCACAGGGGGGAGCGGCCAGGTCTTTAAAATTACCACTAACTGCCGCCAAAATACCGGCGATGGACTGGCTTTGGTTCTGCGGGCAGGGCTTCCGGTATTGGATCCTGAAGCGGTTCAGTTTCATCCCACCGGGATTGTCGGGCCCGGTATTTTGGCCAGCGAGACCTTGCGCTCAGTCGGCGGTATCCTTCGCAACCGGGATGGAGAGCCGTTTATGGAACGGTATGCACCCAAAATGCGCGAACTGGCGCCACGCGATCTGGTGTCACGGGCCATCGCAACTGAAATCCGGGAGGGGAGGGGCATATTGAACCCCGACCACCAGGTAGAGCATGTGTGGATCGATTTGCGCCATCTTCCGGAAACGGTGCACGCCCAACAGATCCCCGAGGTGACCGGTTTTTTTAAAAAATATCTCAATCTCGATCCCCAAAAAGAGCTGTGCCCGGTCCACCCGAGCAATCATTATCACATGGGCGGAATACCCACCAATGCGGCTGGGGAGGTACTCGACAATCAGTTGCAGGTCGTCCACGGTTTGTATGCCGCAGGGGAGTGTGCCGCCGCCAGTTTTCACGGTTTTAACCGGCTGGGGACAAATTCGATTTTAGAATTGATCGCCATGGGACGTTTTGTGGGGGAAGCGGTTTTGACACATCTCAAAGACACTCCCCAAAAGAAACCCCAAGCCCAAAAATCAATCCATCTGTCTCTATTCGATCGTTATCTGGAAGCACGAGGATCCGAAAATGCAGACCAACTGCGCGAGGAGATGCGGACGGTGATGACCGAACATTTAGGCATTTTCAGAACAGAAACCGGAATTTCTAAAGCCATCGAGGCTTTAAAGGAACTAAAAGAACGGGCTGCAAAGATCCCAATATTTAATAAAAGCCTCCGTATGAATCCGGAAATGATTCAACGTTGGGAGCTGGATAGCCTGTTGCCGGTAGCGATGGTTATTGCCCGGGCGGCGTTGGAACGAAAGGAATCAAGGGGAGGTCATTATCGGGATGATTTTCCGACACGCAATGATGCATACCATTATCATACCCTCGTCTCAATGCCGCTGTTTGGGGAGATCGAGCTTGGCAAGCGTAAAGTGGATATGAGCCTATATGAGGCCCGGGATGCCGTTTCGCAGCAGTTCGGAATCATTGAGCGTAAATATTGATGGCGTCGTAAAAAGACTCATCTACTGCGTTGTAGTATTTTTTCAGACATTCGGCATACTACATGTATAGCCTCATCCCTGAAAAAATACTACGCCTTGTCTATGAGCCTTTTTACTTAGCCATTTATGGTTGAATTAGCGACTTTTTACGAAACCGTCTAAATCGGATTTTCTACGAACTCATCAACATTGATGGATGGAGACAAATTTGAAATGAGTGGCGAGACAGCAAAGCCGTCATATTATGAGATAACGCTGAGGATCCGTCGTTTTGACCCGGACGAAAAGCGCTCCTGGATTCAAGATTATCACGTGCGGGCCGGTCGTATTCTGAGGTTTGTTGATATCCTGCGGGCAATAAACCGAGAGCAGGATCCCACCTTGACCTGGAGTTCTTCCTGCGAACACGGACAGTGCGGCTCCTGCTCGGTAAAAGTCAACGGAAAACCGCTTCTGGCATGTGAACTTCTGGTCGAAGATGCCGTTCGTAACTTTAACACCTCCATCTTTCTGGTTGAACCCATCAGTGTGGCACCCGTGATTCGGGATCTTGTTGTGGATCTGGAAAGGGCTTATGAAAGAATCGATCAGGTCAAGCCCTATTTAATTGCGCCGGCAAACCCGGAGTCCAAGGGGGCAGCGTCGCGAATATCACCAAAAGAGCTGGAAAGGTATGTGAAGGCCACGCGTTGTATCAATTGCTTTTGCTGCGCGACCGCGTGTATCAGCAGCCATAAGTCATTTCTGGGACCCAATGCAATGCTGGCCGCAATCGTGCGTGTGATGGACCCACGGGAATCGGCCAAAGAAGAGCGATTGAGGATTATCTTCAGCGATCGCGGCGTCTACCGGTGTCATACCGCGCAAGCATGCTCTTTTGTATGCCCCAAGGAAATCGACGTTGCGCACTTTATGGCCTTAGCCAAACAGGGCCGGATCGTTTAGAGGGGGGAATCATGCAACTCACGAAGAAACTTTCTCAAAAGTGCCATGCCATAAGGTATGAGAATTTGCCGGATGAGGTGATCGATCGAACAAAATACCTTTTGCTCGATTATATCGGCGTTGCGGCGCGGGGTTCGCTTAGTGAATCGAGCCAACCGGTATTTAATTTGATTCGTAATCTGGATAAATCACAGGACGGTGCGGTGGTGATCGGGACGAACATCAGGGTCAACTCGCCTTTGGCCGCCTTGGGTAACGGGACTGCGGCGCACTCGCTTGAGCTTGATGACGTTGTCAATGAAGCCTCTTTGCACCCGGCGGTGACCATAATGGCCGCGGCTCTGGCTGCCGCGCATGCGAAGCCATGTTCCGGTAAAGAATTGGTAGCGTCGATTGTGGCCGGTTACGAAGTCGCGATCAAACTAGGGGTCGCGTTGGATCCGGCAGCACATTATGCTCAGGGGTTCCACCCCACCGGAACCTGTGGAACATTGGGGGCGGCGGTTGCGGCGGCAAAGATTCTTGGGCTGGATTCAAAAGGAATCTTAAACGCTTTAGGGATTGCGGGGAGCCAGGCTGCGGGATCGATGGAGTTTCTGGCGGACGGATCGTATACCAAAAGACTTCATGCCGGATGGGCCGCACATAGTGGAATAATGGCCGCACTTTTGGCGCAGAACGGTTTTACCGGTCCAAGCACGATTATTGAAGGAAAATCCGGTTTTTTACATGCCTATTCCCCGCGTTCGGATCCGGACAAAGTCCTTAAAAACTGGGCCGAGCCGTATGAAGTGCTGCGGACCAGCATCAAACCGCACGCTTGCTGCCGCTATAAGCAGGGGCCAATCGACGGGATCTTAAAAATAATGCGCGAAAACCGACTAAAAGCGGCTGATATTGAAGCGGTCAATTTGGGCATTCTTAAGGCCGGAATTCCCATCGTGGCCCGACCCGAAGAATTGAAGTCCAATCCTCAATCAATTGTCGATGCCCAATTCAGCATGCCATTTGGCGCTGCGGTGGCGATTTTATACGGCCAAGCGGCCTTGGATGAATATTCGCTTCAAAATATTCAGTCTTCAAGTGTGAAAGCGATGATGGATCGCATTCATTGTAGCGAAGATCCGGATCTGGAGAGAGAATTTCCCCGCAAATGGCCGGCTTCGGTCAAGATCAAAGTTAAAGATGGACCGGAATACACAACTCGAATCGAATATCCCAAGGGTGATCCTGAAAATCCGATTACTTGGGATGAGCTGATCGCCAAGTTTAAAACCCTGGTGGCGCCGGTTTTCTCTGATGAAAAACAAAACACAATCGTCACCCGTGTAAAAACCCTGGATCAATCCGAAACGCTTGATTTTTTTCTGGTACTTTTGGAAAGGTGAGCCTATCTGATCGCGTCGATCCTTGACTAACCCATTAAAATTATTGCATACCCATTCAGTGCCCGGCTGTACATTGCCTTCGTGCGGCGCGTCTATAATATGAAGTACTTGTGACTGCAGTCGGCATAAAAGGGTAGACATAGGGTAGACGAAAGCCATTTTTTTAGATTCATAATGAATTTGTCAGCCAGTTTTTCCCGGCTAACCTAACGAAAGAAAGGTTTATGCTCCCAAACATAAAATGTATGGACAAACCATGCGAATGTATGGTATGAGCGATCACTATGAGTATTCTATCGGAGATTTTATCCTCAAAAGTTCGTGCCGAGATTTTCCGTTTGCTCTTCGGTCTAAATCCTGATGCCCTACACGTGCGGGAGATCGAACGCCGGTCGGGCTTTGCTATCGGCACGATTCAGACCGAGTTGAAAAAGCTGCACAGGCTGGATTTGGTTTTAAAGAAAAGAGACGGCAATCGCTTATATTACCGTGCCGATCAACATCATCCGATCTTTTCAGAAATCCAATCAATGGTTATTAAAACGGTCGGCTTGTTGGATATATTGAAGGATGCACTTGGCAACCATAAGGCCATTCGAGTGGCATTTGTGTTCGGTTCTCTGGCAAAAGGTTCAGAAAATGCAGAAAGCGATATCGACTTGATGGTGATTGGAAATATAGGACTTCGTTCATTGTCTCGACTTTTAGAAGGGCTAACTGAGAAACTTGGACGGGAGATAAATCCATATATTTTGACTCCGGAAGAATTCAACCACCGAAAATTTGAAAAGGAGCACTTTCTGACTCAAGTCCTACAAGATACAAAGCTCTATATTACAGGGGATGAAGATGACCTTAAAACAGTGGTCTGACAACGGTTGGCTAAGACCACATGCCACAAAGGGTCAAAATGCCATGCTGCGATTGCAGGGGTTTCTGTCAACAAAGAAGCCAGGTTCAAGGTCGACGAAAAGGTCAAGGTGATGTGGAAGCAGCGTAGTCCTGCGAAGGTGTTTTGTTCGCATTGTGGAGATCCGTTTCTGAAATGCAAATGCGATCAGCGTGGAATTGCGCCTGCTTTAAGGAAGATTGTCGGGATTGTCGAGGTAACGGATGTGTTCAAAATCGATATGATGAAATGGAATGATGAGTTTAGATTAGATCCACATGATGATATGCCGATGATCCATAATAAGACGGAATACATCATAGCTGAATTTGACGGCTTCAAGTCAGCAGACGACATGTTCAAGTGGTTCGACAAAAAATATGATCTCAGCCAACCGAAACCGTTCTGGGTTTATAGGTGGTGCTGGTTGGAGGGGTGATCAGATCAAGATGATATCACAGCTTTTCAGGAGTCTCGGAAAGTCTGGTTATGTTGGAGGTATCTGTACAAATAAGTGTCTGGTTTAGTGGGTTTTTATAACAGTCGTCAAAAAATCTAACTGTTTTGTCTACGTCCCTGAAATGAGACAATGCCTTCCACTAACAATGTGCCGTTACTATTTTGAGCTATTAGTATCGAGTTTTAGACTAGCACCTACATAAGATCTATAGATTAATCCATGTTTGTCGAGGTAAATCATAGGCATTTTGACGCTTACTTGAGTAGGCTCACGCACAAGCTTTATAAAACAGATAGTCTCGCCTATTTCTTGGAGCAACGATAGAGCAATAGCTGAGCTCACTTTCTTATATCCTTCATGTACAATTTTGTTACGTATAGTAAGGGCTTTCATGCAATAAGAGACCTTAAAAGATTTTTTTTCAGGGAGAAGATTTGATTTATTAATAAGATCTTTAAAAATCAGTAACATTTTATGAATTGAGAGACGTGCTAGTACTTTATCGATTCTAGTAATTATTATGGGTTTTCCATCTTGTAATAATTTTCGACGCATATTTTCTCGACTGAGTCCAGCTGCTTTAAAATTATCTAACAACATTTCTAAATAAGAAGGTTTTTCCTCAAGTTTTAAAATCGCTTGATATGTAGCAATTTTTAAAAATTTTGCGAGCGTTACTTCCAAAGCTGTAACTGCTTCAATAATGGCCGTTCTATAGTTACCTTGTGAATAGAAGGTCTGAGCGTTAATCAATAGAATCATTCCAAAATCAAGTTCTTGATCTTTAGATAAATCTTCATAAATAGCAGACATCTCATCTTCATTAGCTTCTTTTCCATAATCGGGAATAATAATGCTTTTTCCTCCACTAGCTCCAGTTATAAATTTATATTTATTTATTGGATCTCCTTCATAGTAAAGAAAAAAGTCTTCTATCTCTAAATCACTTATTTGTCGCATGAAAGGCGCTCCTGTATAAAATTTTACAACTTCAATGAATCTATTGGTGAACTTAAGCGCTTTTCTTTTTGCTCGTATCATTTCAGTTGTGGCGAAAGGCTCGCTAAGTTTTATTTTATAAGGAAAATATAATCCAATATTTGATTTTGAAAATACATTTAATGATTTAAGATTATTTTTGATGTTTTTGTAGCTCTTTTCTTTTCCAGAGGAAATATCTTTGGACTTCAGTATGTTGTCTAATTTCCGAATCATTGCTTTTCTATAGGGAACGATAATTTTTTCATCATCCTCCAAATTTTCTATGACGCAAAGCGCCTTTTCACCTTTTAAATTTATTTCGAATACACCCTTCTCCTGAAAAGGCCATGGAAACGGAAGAGAAAAACTTAAAATTGTTCCATTTTCTTTTTTTTTCACTTTGAGCCTATATAGATTCTCAAATTCTTAAATTTTCATTATCTGTATACCAAAGAATAAGTGATTGAAATAGTAAGCATTAAAGGGACCAGAACAACTAATTATTAATACCCATTTCAAGTCCAAATCCAGTGATATTTCTCAGAAACCAAAATATCTTCCAAGTACAGATAAATTGAGAATATCACAAGACTGGTGTAGCCTGCAATATGTTAATGGATACCTATATTGAGGGATAAAAAAAGGCGGGATCAGCCCGCCTTTTCATTGGACAATTATGGCCGGGAATGTCAGACAACCATATCTTTGAGTTTCTTTAGCGGCCTGATTTTGACGACCTTTCTGGCTGGTTTGGCCTTGAACATCATTTCTTCCCTGGTGAAAGGATTGATTCCTTTCCTGGCTTTTGTTGCAGGCTTTTTCGTGATATTGATTGCCATCAGCCCTGGAAAACTGAATTTTCCGGGACTGCGTTTTTTAATGTGGCGCTCAATTACAATCGCCAATTCATCAAACACGGATGCGACCTGGCTTTTGGTGAGGTCTGTTTGGATGGCAATCTCTTCGATGATTCCGGCTTTAGTCATCGGCTTTTTCACTGCCGTGATCTTTCGCACGGGGGCCTCTTTTTTCACAACCCTTTTCACTTGGACTTTAGTTTTTGCCTTAGTGGCAGCTTTCTTAACTGGCATAATTATCCTCCTATATAGATTTTCCCTGCATTTGCAGGCAATAAATATGAAAAGTGCGCTCTTATATTCGCCACTTTAAATGTTGTCAACTGAAAAAAACTGCTCCATGCCCAGCCCCAAAAGGCACGGAGGCTGATAAAAATGAATGAAAAACTGTTACTGTTCGATGATGAGCTGGATAAGCTCAAGCAAACAGGCTGGAAATATAGGGTGTTGTGGCAGGACGAAAAGAAAATGATTTTTGCTGTTGAAGCGAAGATCCCCGAAGAGATTCATAAGAAGTTGAAAAGCTGAATCATTTTATTTTTTTAAAGATAATCGGTAAAGGGTAAGATTAAAACGGACAGAATCTCATTTTTCACTGTCAGTGGATCTTAAAAATTATTCCAATTGAGCCGATTCAGATATTGAAACATGCGTATCGTTATGTTGTGACTTTAGTTATGTTGTATGTTCTTTTCTACTTTTAAAAAGAAATAAATTCCAAATATATATTCTTTGAATTTGGTTCTTATACTTTTTTC
>CAZHAH010000193.1:0-10718 GCA_964530095.1 uncultured Desulfobacteraceae bacterium
CTTCCAACTGGGCGGGAGTTACAACCGGGCCGAAGTTCTCTTTGAGTGCCTGCAATTCACCTTTCTGCTTTCTGAGAATATCAAAAAGCCTTTCCGGGATATTCTTTTCTTTGCCATACGCTTCCAGTTGTAAATCGATCCGCTTGACAATGTTATCGATATAGAGTGAAAATTGCTTTATATACAACTCTTGCGAATATTCTTTTTCGATTATGTCTTTGAAGAGTCTGTCCAGATCTTTGAATTTAGGAAGGTATCCGATGGGAGTTTCGATCGCCGCCACCTCTTTGTGGGCTCTCCTTTCCAGCCATGCCATCCAGGCTTTGACATCTTGTTTCTCACCCAGGAGTTTTTTGGAAGTCCCGCCCCGGGCTTCGTGGGTCAAAAAATAATTTAAGCCTGCCATCACCGGTCGTTTGCCGCTCGTAATTCGATCACTTCCAAAGAAAACAAATTGGCCCTCCATATAATCCCCCAAAGCCCCCGGTATGAACGGCTCATTGGCCCAGGGTTGCCGGCGCACGCCCGTGGCACCGATTTCGGTAGCGGTCGCCGCCGAGACCAGGCTGGCCCCGATCACGACGCCCTGTTCCGGGCTTTTGGCCACCCACACGGGTGGCATCGTATCACTGTCGCGACCACTATAGGTAATGACCCGTGTCTCGACCCCCTTGGGATCTTCGTTAAGTTCAGAATAATTTCCCAAGGCACTGTTTGACAACGTGCAGCGAGAATTCGGATGTGATAGGGGGATTTCGCTGCCGTTTTCATCCAGCATGCCTCGCACCCAGTTCCCCTGAAAATTGATCCCTTTTTGGGGGGGAGATTCTTCGCCGTTTCCGACCCATTGGGGGACACCCTTTTCATCGATCAAAACATTGGACCAGATCACCTCGGTCCCCTGATGCCGCAGACAATCCATAAGCTTTGGATCACCTTCCCAATTGACATCTTCAACAATACCGAATATGCCCACTTCCGGATTGATGGATCTGACGGAGCCGTCTTCCGCTACCCACAGCTGCGCTAAATCATCTCCAATAAAAGAGTCACCCGCCATCGCGGTGGTGGTCTTCCCGCAGCCGCTTGGGGCCGCTCCGGCGCAAAATGTTATCCGATCTCCCGGTCCGGCGATTCCGGTAATGAACATATGTTCTGAAAGTTCGTTTCCCGCATTTTCATAGACGGCTTTGTCTACTGAAAAGCGATGATTCCCCTTTTTAAGCAGCAGGGTGTTACCGGCATAGGTACAATACATGCTGTAGGAGGTTTGATGGCTGCGATCCATATAAACCCGTGCATTTGGCAAATCTTCAGGCCGGTTCAATCCCTGACAGTGAATATTGGTATAGAAGTGCTTCAGCTGCTCAACGGCTTCGTTAAAATGCGGATAGGCATTGCGGTACAGAATTTCGGCGCTGTGCGACACATAGGCCGAGCTGGAAATTTCAAGCGCTGGGTTGGACACCGGTGCTCCGAATGGTCCTCTGATATAGAATCCCACCATCATCATCATGCCCTGCATGATGCCCTTCATTTTTTCCCCAACATCTATCAGCGCATCGGCCCTTTCAATTCTTTTGGCCAGTGAGCTGGTCGCTTCGTCTTCATTGGCGATATAAAACGTTCGATCGATAATGCGCGCCTGCTCCTCTTTTAAGTCGTAATGGATGGTATGGCCTGACATGGGAAGCGCTGACTCTTCACCGTTTTTTAGTGCCCAGTCGCGGATAAAGCGGCGGTCTTCGTCCGAACCGGTATTGATGTAAATTGTATTCGGTTGACACATGGCCACCGCATTTGCGATTTTAAGGATCGCTTCGGGATTCTTAATACGCTGTATGCGCGAAAAGTGCCTTTTGTCCATTTTTTCCTCAAAAAGCGTCATCGCAGCGTCGTGGGTGGCGATACCGCCGATCTCCATCACGATATCGACTCCCCTTTTTCTCTGAAACATGTCTATTCTCCGCTTTGGGTTTAAAAGACAGGTGAATAATGAACATCCCGGAATTGTAACTTCTCAACAAGTCCGGGTAATAGCTATGGATTCCCGCTTCCGCGGGAATGACGATTGAGTGTAAGTTTCTGTCATTCCTGCGAAAGCAGGAATCCAGTGATTAGTCACAAAATATAATCTACCCCAACTTATTGAGAACTTACCCGGAATTTCTACAATGTGCTGAAATTATTTGTCAGACGTATGACTCGACGATGACATCGTTCAAACTCCGTTTGGGAACGTGGTGAATAGCCCCCTTGTCCCGATAGTATTTTATATTTTGATCCGCGCCGACCTCATCCAGTACAATTTTTTCTTTGGGTTTTCCGATTGCCAATACCAGCACGATTTTATACTGCTCTGGAATATTCAAAGCGCCTCTCAATTTCTCTTTGTTTATGGATGCGATCATACATCCCGCCATTCCAGCCTCCCGAACACCCAAAAGAATGCTCTGGCTGGCGATCCCATGGTCACATCCAACATCTTTGGCGATCTTTGTATCACCCAAAACAATAATATAGGCCGCCGGCCGTTCGCCCTCTTCGGGACCCGCCCAGTCTTTCAGGTACCCGGCCCATGCCAGACAAGAAAATATGGCTGCATTCTTTTCCTCATCACAGGAAAGGATATACTTCAAAGGCTGCAAATTGGCTCCCGAAGCCGAAAGTCTTCCCAGGTTTACAAACCCCTTGAGGATCTCCATTTTAATCTTCTGATTTTGATAAAAGCGGCGACAGCTCCTGTTTTTACGAACCAGATCTTCAATCATTCTCTTCTCCTTTATAATTAAGTGTTTGAAATACGGGCATATTTTGATCTATCCAGATTAAAACCTTGTCAAATTCGTTTTTCAGCGCCTGCATTGCCCTCCCTCGGTGGCTTACGTACCCTTTTTCTTTACGGGTTAATTCCGCAAACGTTTTGCGCAAGGGGGGATAATAAAAAATCGGATCATAACCGAATCCGTTGGACCCAGCCGCTTTTTCAGCAATAAGCCCTTCACAGCGCGCTTCATAGGTCAGGGCAGCCCCCGAAGGCACCGCAATTGATAAAACACACTCAAATGCCGCCTTGCGATTCTTTTTTCCGCGCATTTCCGCCAGCAACTTTGCGCATCGCTCTTGATCGGTTGCATTTGCGCCGGCATACCGCGCCGAAAAGACCCCCGGGGCTCCATCGAGGGCTTCAACCATAAGCCCTGAATCATCTGCAATTACCGCAAGACCCAGTACTCGGGCCGTAAAACTCGCCTTTTTATGCGCATTTTCATCAAATGTCCTGCCATCCTCTTCCACGGTCGGGATCGGGCCAAAATCATCCAGGTTTTTAATTTCGACGGGATAACTTTTTAACAAATCTCCGATTTCGGCTGATTTGCCTTTATTCCGGGTCGCAATCACAAGATTGGTTTGAGACGCCATACATTGACTCCACGCTGACGTTGTCATCTAAAAATGGGTTTTATCCATAGCCACGAGTAATCGGAAAACGTAAAAATTATAAGATACGCCCGGTGCATTGTAAAGTCAAACTGCTATTAGGGCGCAGAAAATTCTTTACAGCATGATTTATCCTGTTATATTCGTTTATTAGATTCGGAAATGATTTAGGGCTCGACCGCTGCCCCGGTCTCGTCTTTTCTGTAACCACAGCGCCAATTACGAACAAAATGGATCTTAGAAAAAGAGTAGGTCAAATCTTGATTGCGATCTTTATCGTGATCTGGGGGGGAAGCGCCGGCTACTATTTTATCTTCGGCGGAAAATATAGCTTTATGGACTGCCTCTATATGACCGTGATCTCTCTGACCACGGTTGGGTATGGTGAGGTCATTGAGGTGACCGGCAATGTCCCGGCTCAAATATTTACTATTATTTTGATCACCTTCGGAATGGGCGTCATTGTTTACGGCATCTCGACCATAACGGCATTGATTGTTGAAGGAGAACTTTCTGGAATTTTAAGGAAAAAGCAAATGGAAAAACAGATTCAGAAATTAAAAGATCACTATATTATTTGCGGCGGTGGTGAAACCGGAAGGCATATCCTCTCTGAACTGCATAAAAATTTGGAAAAGACAGTCCTGATCGATTTTGCTGAAGAGCGGATTGAAAGATGCCGCTCAATCGGAAACCTTCTTTATATTCAGGGAGATGCAACAGATGACCAACACCTTGTCGCCGCAGGTATTGATCGAGCCGCCGGGATCGTTATCTGCCTCCCGTCGGATAAGGACAATCTTTATATCACCATGAGTGCCCGGATGCTGAATAAAAATATCCGCATTATCAGCAAAATGGTCGACAAAAGACTCGAGCCCAAACTCAGGATGGCCGGAGCCGATAGGGTCGTATCACCCAATTTTATCGGCGCCCTGCGCATCGCCTCGGAAATGATCCGCCCCACCGCGGTTGACTTTTTGGATAGCATGTTGCGCAGTAAAAAAGGAAATTTGAGAATCCACGAAATCACCGTTCCCAAAGGCTCAAAACTCACCGGCAAAACGGTCGGTGAAATTCATATACCAGAGCGATTTGATGTCCTCGTCCTCGGTTCACGGGAACAAAACCAGGAGATCGAATTTAATCCGCCCCCTTCGCAAGTCCTTAACGAAGAGACCACCTTGATTGTTATGGGGGAAGTGGATAAGATCGCCAAGGCCAAGGAAATATTCATGTGAGGGTGTAAACAAAACTGCATCGTACACACTGTGGGAACAAGGAAGGGGGGTGAAAATAGCTACGGGCCGGTAAAACGTATTCAACATTTAAAAAAGGTAACTTCTCAATAAGTCCGGGTAATAGCTATGGATTCCCGCTTCCGCGGGAATGACGATTGAGTGTAAGTTTCTGTCATTCCTGCGAAAGCAGGAATCCAGTGATTAGTCACAAAATATAATCTACCCCAACTTATTGAGAACTTACAAAAAGTAAAAAAGGAGGGAAATCAATGTACAAAAAACGGTTTTTTCAATTATTGATTGTGGCTTTTGTGGTTTTCGCCGTCATCGCAACGGGTGCCCCAAAATCCGAAGCCAAAACCATTAAACTGACTTACAGCAACTTTTTCCCACCCTTCCACATCCAGAGCAAACTGGCCGAATCCTGGTGCAAAGCAGTTGAAGAGCGCACCGACGGAAGAGTCAAAGTCGAATATTTTCCTAAGGGAACTCTGACCAAGTCCAGACAAATCTACGATGGCGTCGTAACCGGTCTTTCGGATGTCGGTTTGTCCATCTTTGCTTATACCAGAGGCCGCTTTCCTGTGATGGCGGCGGTCGATCTCCCTTTGGGGTATACCAGCGGAAAAGTTGCCACGACCGTTGCGAACGAATTTATCCGTAAATTCAAACCCAAAGAAATCAGCGATGTGGAAGTCATGTACGTCCATGCCCACGGGCCCGGCCTGGTTCATACCGTCAAAGACAAACCGGTCAAAAAACTGGAGGATTTGAAAGGCCTCAAATTAAGAGGTCACGGGACCAGCGCTCTGTTTCAGAAGGCATTAGGGGCCACACCGGTTGCCAAACCCATGCCGGAATGCTACCAGATGATCCAAAAAGGCGTTGTGGAAGGGGCTTCCTATCCCTTCGAGGCCAACAAAGGCTGGAGATTGGGTGAGGTCACCAAGAATGCCACGGCCGCTTTCTCGGCCGCCTACACCACCACCTTTTTTGTGGTCATGAACAAGGACAAGTGGAATGCCTTCCCGGCCGATATCAAACAAATCATTACCCAAATCAATAAAGAATGGGAAGTGAAACATGCCGAGGCTTGGGACACCAGCGATTTGCTCGGCATCCAGTTCTTCCTGAGCCAGGGCGGAAATATTTGGGGTATAGACAAAGAAGAAGCCGCACGATGGGAAAAGGCGGTCGCCCCGGTTATCACCAATTACGTGGCGGACATGAAAAAGAAAGGCTTTTCAGATGCGCAAAAGTATGTTGATTTCGTAAAAGCAGCGCTTGCCAAATAAAAAAGCAACCCTATTAAAGAGGGCCGGTTGTGGGTGAAGCCTTAGCCGGCCCTTTATCTCTTGCTCCTCAACAAATTAACGCACAGGTAAACATCGCATGAGTTTGGGCCTTAAAATCCTGGAATGGGTTTCTGACAAATTAAAAACGATCGGCGCGGTCTGTGTGGTCGGTATGATGGTTTTGACCTGTGCCGATGTGATCGGCCGTTTCTTTCGCCATCCGATACTGGGTGCCGTGGAAATCGTCGGATTCATGGCCACCATGGCGGTGGCCATGGCACTCCCCTATACCGATAGGATTAAAGGACATGTGGGGGTTGAAATCCTCGTGCGCGTGTTTTCCGAAAAGACCCAGGCCATCATCGACTTATGCACCCGCATATTGAGTTTGGGGCTGTTTGGCCTTGTAACCTGGCGTATGATTCTTTATGCCCGCACCATGCAAAAATCCGGTGAGGTTTCCATCAGCCTGGAACTCCCCGAGTATGTCATTATCTATGTCACCGCTTTTTGCTGTTTGATCTTTACACTGGTTATCCTGCAGGATGTCCTGCAAATCATTCGAAGGCTGAGGAATCAATGAGTCCCACACTGATCGGTATAATCGGCATCCTTGTTATGCTTCTGGTTTTTTTATCCCGGATGCCTGTGGCCTATGTCATGGCTCTGGTCGGGTACCTGGGGTTTAGTGTGATGATTTCAACCCAGGGCGGGCTCACCCTTCTTTCCCGAAATATTTATGAAGTCTTTTCACGCTACGAACTGACCACCATTCCGCTCTTTATCTTCATGGGCCAGCTGGCCTTCAACAGCGGGATTAGCCGCCGGCTGTACGAAACGGCCTATAAATATCTGGGCAGCACGCGCGGCGGGCTGGCCATGGCCACCGTATCGGCCTGCACCGCCTTTGGGGCTGTGTGCGGCTCAAGCCCTGCCACAGCCGCTACGATGGCGACCGTTGGTCTGCCCGAGATGAAACGCTACAATTATGCCGACGAACTGGCCACCGGTTGTGTGGCCTCAGGCGGTGGTCTGGGCATGATTATGCCCCCCAGCGTAGTCCTTATCGTTTACGGGATCTTAACCGAACAGTCCATCGGCGCTTTATTTGTGGCCGGTATTCTACCGGCCATTCTGGTGACCATTTTGTTTATTTGCTCCATTTATCTCAGATGCCGCATCAGCCCGGAACAGGGTCCTCCCGGAGAACGCTTTTCCTGGCCCGTCAGGATAAAAGCGCTCCTGGGGATGAGTGAAACGCTGATGGTCTTTATCCTGGTCATGGGCGGTCTGTTTATCGGACTTTTTACGCCCACCGAAGCAGCGGCGGTGGGTTCCTTCGGTGTCCTTGCGATCTCATTGATCAAGCGGCAACTCGACTGGCCCGGGTTTGTAAAGTCTTTGTACGAAACCCTGCGGACCTCCTGTATGGTACTGATGCTCATCGCCGGGGCGGTTATTTTCGGCAAATTTCTGGCCGTGACCCGCATTCCATTCGATCTGGCGGCCTGGGTCGGTGGATTCGATCTACCGCCGATTGTGATCATGGCCATTATCATCGGAATCTATTTTTTAGGCGGATGCTTTATGGATGCCCTGGCGTTTGTCACGCTCACGGTGCCTATCTTCTATCCGGTAGTGACCAATCTGGGCTACGACCCGATCTGGTTTGGCATTATTATTGTGATGGTCACGGAGATGGGAGTCATTACGCCGCCGGTGGGGATCAATGTCTACGTCGTTTATGGGGTGGCCAAAAACGTCATCGGCGAAATTCCCCTCGAAACGATCTTTAAGGGGATCTTCCCTTTTCTGATCGCCGTCGTTGTGGGAACCATTATCCTGATGCTCTTTCCCCAAATCATTTTGCTCTTACCCAACCTCATGTACTAGCGCCGGGAGGAATCTGTTGTGGCGAATGATTCAAAATTCTGGAATCCGGTTTTGGAAAGCCTCCCGCAGGAAAAGCTTCGAATCCTGCAGCTAAAAAAATTCAGGCGCATATTTAAATGGGCCTACGAACGCTCCGGATTTCATCGCGCGCTCTACGATTCTGCCGGCATCGCTCCTCAAGATATTCGATCCTTTGAGGATATCCGGCATGTTCCCGTCGTTGAAAAATCGATGATGCGCGATGTCCAGTGCAAGGATCCCTTTCCCTATGGGGATGCACTGTGTGTCCCCCTTGAAGATGTTTCGGAATTTCACCAAACCAGCGGCACCACCGGACAACCGATTTATCAGGCCGATACCTGGCAGGATTGGGAATGGTTTGCCGAATGCTGGTCGTACATTCTGTGGGCCCAGGGCTATCGCCCCCGCGATCGGATTTTCATCCCCTTTGGTTATAATGTTTTTGTGGCCTTTTGGGCCGGTCACTATGGCGCCGAGAAAATCGGTTGTGAAGTGATTCCGGGCGGTGTTTTGGATACACAGGCGCGCATACTTAAAATCCGGGAATTAAAGGCCACGGCGATGATGGGAACCCCCACCTATATCCTGAACATGGCCGATGTGGCCAAACAAAAACTGAAATTGAACCCGGCCGAGCTTACCATTTCCAAGATCACCTGCGCCGGTGAGCCGGGCGCCGGCATCTCCAGCACCAAACAGAGAATCGAAACCGCCTGGGGGGCGAAAGTTTTTGATCATGCCGGTGCAACTGAAATCGGGGCCTGGTCTTACGAGTGTGAGGTCCAACCGGGCGGAATGCATGTCAATGATGCGTTCTTTCTGGTCGAAATCGAAGATGTCGATACGGGTGAAATGATCCAAGAACCGGGCCGCCGGGGCAAGATGATCATCACCGCCTTTGATCGTTTGGCCCAGCCCTGTATCCGCTTTGATGCCAAAGATGTGATCGAATGGGACAGCCAAAAATGTGCCTGCGGCCGCACTTTTCGCCTGATCAAAGGGGGCGTTCTGGGGAGAACCGACGATATTACCAAGGTCAAGGGTGTGCTCCTTGCGCCGGCGGCCATCGAAGAAGTGGTTCGCGGAATCGAGGGTCTGGGAGATGAATTTGAGGTAGTGGTGGACAAAGTCGACCATGGGGATCGCATCCGCTTGAAAGTGGAATTAGTTCCGGGCCGGGAAACCCAAAAAGATGAGCTTGAATCGGAGCTGGTTGACCAGCTTCGATTAAAAACCAATTTGCGATACGAACTTGAAATTCATGCCTACGGCACGTTACCCCGTTACGAAGTCAAGGCAAAACGCTTTAAGGATCTGAGAAAAAAGCTTTAATTGACTTGAAGGATCAAAATGGATGCCAAAACCGATTTAAGCGAAATAGATACCAAAATCCGGCTCATCAAAGATGCCGCCGTTGAGCTGAACCGGTTGGGGCAAGACTTCCCGGCCCTCACCCGCAATGTGGCGCGCATTTTGGCCAGCATTAAGATGTTGGAACTGAACGTCACCGATATCGTTGAGCTTGCCGAATAAACGAAACGAGTCAATTAAACCTGCTTGCGCTCGATTGTGTCATTGAAGCGCCCCCATTGAAGACTTGGGACTGAAACATAGGTGAACTTCATGACAATAGAAAACCGCACCATTCCCATGACCCGGATTATCCTGGATGAGGAAATATACCCCAGAGCCAGGGTCGATCCAAGACGCGTCTCCATGTTTGCCGAAAACATGCGCGACGGTTTTGAAATCGAGCCCATCGAGGTACAGGTTCATCCGCAAGATGGCAATAGATACCGCATTCTCGACGGCGCCCACCGCTTTAACGCCTACAAGGAGATCGGCGCAACCGACATACCAGTACACATTATTACGTTGGATGGTATCGATCCCCTTCTCTATGCGGCCCAGAAAGCCATAGGTCCCCTCCAGTTAACCGAAGAGGAGGCTAGAACAACAGCACGTCGGGCATATGAGAACAATCCCCGCTTGACTTCTGTTGAAATCGGCCGGGCTATCGGGCGATCAAGGCAGACAGCAGATATTTATATTTCTGATTTGCGAGCAGTCACCGAGATGGAGATCGATATTAAGATCTTTCGCATGCACCGGCTTTACATCCCCCAAGAGCGAATGGCGCACCGATTGGGTGTATTACAGCAGACCATTTCGCTTCATTTACAAAAAATGCCAGAATTGGCAAAACTTGTAAATACCGACTTGTCGAAAGGTTTCGCAGTCCCCCAGGTCGCTGAAAAGCATGGGTGGACAGAACCGGCGGTTTGGTCCCTGGCATTGGAAGGAAAAGATGATCTTCCAAGATTCAAGGCACTTAACTGGGGTTTATTGACATGGGATGTATGGAACTGCAATAATTGTGACAAACGGTTCGGAGACGATTGGCCGGGTCGCATCCCGGCCCAAATGATCGCGCATATCCTCTATTATTTTTCCGATCAGGGTGATCTTGTCTTTGATCCCATGGCAGGCGGCGGGGTGGTAGCGGATACTTGTCTTGCGTTCAACCGGAAATGCTGGAGCTTTGACATGGAAGATCGTCCGGATACACGCCCGGAAATTGAGCCTCATTTCTGGTATTTAAACGATCTGAAATGGCCTGTGAAAGGTAAAACCAAATCCGACCTGATTATTTTTGACCCGCCTTATTTTAAAAAGCAATCAAGCAATTACGATCAAGAGGGTATATCCGGCCTTTCAAAAGAAAAATATCTAAAATTTCTGGAAAACTTTTTTGTTCTGGCGCATCAACAGGCCAAGAAGAGCACACGGATGGCATTTGTCAATGCGGATTGGCGCGATTTCCAGA
>CAZHAH010000194.1:0-10580 GCA_964530095.1 uncultured Desulfobacteraceae bacterium
TCATAATTTTTCTCTGCTCGATACATAATGAACTTATAAACTTATGTACGTCCCCCAAGCTCCTTCGCGCCGGCATTAAACTAAAATTTATTGGAGAGTTAATCATGAAATTTAAATTGTTTATAATTGTATTGGTCGTAGCCAGCTTTAGCGTTACAACTCATGCCGATGATAAAACACACTGGGGGTATACGGGCCATGAAGGACCAGAGCACTGGGGCGAATTAGATCCAGACTTTTCAGCATGTTCATCAGGTAAGAATCAATCACCAATTAATATGACCGCATTTATTGAAGCTGATCTAAAGCCTATTTCAATCAATTTAATAAAAGGTGGTAATGAAATTCTCAATAACGGCCATACCATACAAGTGAATTATAAACCAGGCAGTTCAATAATTGTCGATGGTAGTTCTTTTGAACTAAAACAGTTCCACTTCCATTCACCCAGCGAAAATACGATCGAAGGGCATTCTTATCCCATGGAAGCCCATTTTGTGCACGCTGACAAGGATGGTATCCTTGCTGTGATTGCGGTGATGTTTAAGGAAGGTAAAGAACATAAAGAATTGAAAAAGGCTTGGGATCATATGCCTATGCAGGCTGGTGAGAAACACGCGCTACCCGCTAGTTTGGATGCACTTGCTATGCTTCCCCATTCACACGACTACTATCGGTTTAACGGATCATTGACTACGCCACCCTGCACAGAAGGTGTTCGCTGGTTGGTCATGAAACATTTTGATACCGTTTCAAAGGAGCAGATTGAGAAATTTTTTGATGCTATCCATCACCCGAATAACCGACCCGTTCAGCCTGTCAATGCCAGAATGATTCTAAAATAAGCCTATAGGGATAGGGACGCCCATCACTGAGCGCCCCTCTCACACCATTCCGATGAAATCGGGAGTAACGTATCCGGCGGTCCCCGCTTCGCTGAAGCTACGACGGGACAGGTCGGCTGGTCAAGGCAGGCACAATTAAAGCGACATCTGGCCTACCGGGCCTTAAAGCAAGACGATACCTGCATTTTCCCGCTTGCAGCGGGACTGCACAGTGCCGATAAGAACATGCTCTTTGATAGCCACGACCATTTACCCTGACCATTCGGTTGGGAACCGTTCGGGCCTTCGTCGGGGTGAGACCTCCGCGTCTATTCCACCGCAACTCGTTTGCACCGACCAATCTGCCCGTCGTCTATCCCGCCTCCAGGCGGGGCTGACTTCCTTGGCCCGCCATAGCCTGCAAGGCGACGGTGGCTGCCACGCGATAGTCTCCCCTTACGGTTCGCTCAGTTCTTAATGGACACGCGGCAGATCATGCCGGTCCTTAGATCCCGTCGTCGGGAGGTAAACACGCATCTTTCTGCGCACGAGCGCCGAGTATACCTGCCTGTCCTATGATGTATAGAGGACTTTACCTTGTGTTGCCCCGCGGAGCGGGATCTTCGACAGGCTCGTCCCACCAGGCCCGCGTATCGCAGATCCCGCTTGCGGGGACTCGGTTCTTGTTCATCGCCCCGCGTGTGGTGGCGTAGCCGGAGGCGAAGACTCATGCGTTCGCGGTACCCTGCCTCGGCAGGGCGGCTTCCTCTCCGAGCACCGTCATCCCGACACGTCGGGATTGCCATACCGCTATACCCTTCGCCTCCATCCGGCTGGGTTTGGGACTTGATGAGCTTTTAGACAAAGGGTAAGCTCAACGCACCCTTAAGAATACGTGCCGTGCCCGGCACACAACCTCCGCTTTAACGAGGACGCTCGCAAACTCGCGCCTGTTAAGCGGGCCGTTATCGCTTTTCTGGAGTACAAAAATAAAGTTGATCCGGAAAGAGACGAATTAAGGTAAAATTGAAACAAATCAGCAAAATAATTCTTTTTGCAGCAACCACGGTATGCATACTCCTGTTCTTCTTTTCAAACGATACCCTTGCGCAACAGATCAAGCCGGGAAAAACCGAAGAAGTCCAGCTTTCCCGAGCGGGTACCAAATTAAAGGACCGTGTGTCAGTTGCCCACCTGACCGGTGAGGCCAGGGAATTGGTATACGATCTGTCATGGGATGGAGAAAAAGGCAGCGAGCTGATATGGGAGCTTAAAAATGTCTATATGGTCGGCCTTGGATTCTCCGTTCAGGCAGTCAAACGCCTGACATTCAATATCGATGGGTGGATGAACGTAAGCCGAGGCACAGGCGAACAGGACAACTACGATTGGTTTATAAGGCATGCAGACTGGACACACTGGTCTCATAGTGCTCAAGTCGATGCCGAGGGTCTTATTTTCGATATCAATGCGGACATTATCCTTATGGAACCGGGATCGTTTACCGTCAACGGCATTGTCGGTTATAAAATTGATAACTGGAAATGGAATGATTATGGCGATGGCCCTTTTGTATATTCAAACAATAGGTTTCGCGATACCACGGGATATCATCCTGGAAATACCTTGGGGGTTACCTATGAGCAGACCTATGAAACGCCCTACCTCGGCATTGGAGTTGAGGGTGATTTCGGTGCCCTCCATCTAGAAACGAGACTGATTGGAAGTTGCTATGTCAGGAATAAAGCCGTAGATCATCACCATCTCAGAAATGATGTTTTTTACGATCGTTTTAAAAATGGCGATATGATCGCTCTTGACATAAAAGGCGCTTACAGGATTAGAGATCATTACGGGTTGGAGCTGGGATATGCCTTCCAAAAGTGTTACAGGATGCGAGGGGATACAACAACCCATTACAGCGATGGGACCATTGAGACATACCCCAGCGGAGCGGGGGCGGAGCTCGAATATCACATAATTTCAGTCTCTTTCCTTTACACATTTTAACCGGATGGTAGAGAGTTAAAGACCAATGGGGACATTGGGGATGTCCATAAATCAGCAAACAACTAAAAACCAACATTTCCTACTTGACATATATGCATATTTTATGCATATTGATGCACATGAGAACAACTCTGAACATAGATGATAAAATACTGGCAAAGGCATCGCGGTTGACAGGTGTTAAGGAGAAAACCTCTTTGGTGCGACTCGGTTTAGAAGCATTAATTGCTCGCGAAAGCGGCAAGCGGCTGGCCAAGCTCGGCGGAACCGAGGGTAATCTGCGTTCCATTCCAAGACGAAAATCTGCCTAAGAACGACCATGGTCCTTGTTGATACCTCAATCTGGGTTGACCACCTGCGCCAAGGAAGCCGGAAGCTTGAGAAGCTTTTAGTGGATGCTGAAGTTATGTGCCATCCATTTATTATTGGTGAACTCGCCTGTGGTAATCTGAAAAACCGGCGCGAAATTATCTCCTTACTGCTGTCCCTTCCAATGACCCCGACAATTGAATTTGACGAATTCCTATTCTTTATGGATCGAAATCACCTTATGGGAAAAGGTGTTGGTTTCATCGATCTCCACCTATTGGCGTCTGCTCAGTTGGCGGGAGTAACGTTTTGGACGGCAGATAAAAAACTAAAATCATCGGCTGATCAACTTGAATTGGCACTCAGATAGATCTGACATACAGCCAGTTGTCAAAAACAGATTTCGTATCTCTTTATGCCGCCACAAATCTGTATGACGATTTCGCCCAAACTTATGCAATGTACGTGCATGGGGTCCTTCAAAATCGGCCCTGGAAAATAAGAATTATGGAGGAAGGGGAAACAGTAAGCGAGATAACAAATCCTATCTTAGACAAAAGATGTGAAAGCTAGAAAATGTATATGGATAGAATGTTTAAATAATGAAAAAAACTGCTATTCCAATGGATTGGGAAGTTTGTTAAATATATATAGAACACTTCCCACAAATTTGTGGGAAACCGCCCTCGCAGTATCTGATACTTTGAACCCTCCCGGCATCCTGTTCGCTATAATATTTTTTTGACCTAGATGGGTCACATCGAAACACTTGACAGGTTTTGTCACGATGTGGTACAAATTCCACCGAACGAATGAAATTATTCCAACAGTTAGGGAGCTGCTTATATGTCTTTGATTCTATTGCGTGTGCTGCTAATGACGAGCCTCTTTTTTTTCTACGGCTGCGGCAATGAGCCGGGCCGAGAGGTCATCGATTTTTCCAAAACCGTCCAGATCGAACGTCCGGCCGAAAACCCGGCTTCACCATCCCGTTTAAGGGTATCTGTTGCCGCCATGATTTCGCCCAAGGAAACGTTTGAATATTATCAGCGCCTTCTCGATTACATCGGGGAAAAAATGGGGAGCCAGGTTCAGTTGATTCAACGTAAAACCTATGGTGAAATCAATGAGTTGGTCGGAAAAGGTGAAATCGATATCGCCTTTATCTGCTCCGGGCCCTATGCCTTTGGTCAAAAAGAATACGGTTTTGAAGCTTTGGCCGTGCCGCAGGTCCGCTCACAACCCTTCTATCAATCCTATCTGATCGTCAATCGTAAAAGTCCCTTTCAAACCCTGCCTGATTTGAAAGACAAGACATTTGCGTTCACCGACCCGAATTCGAATACCGGTCGTTTCGTACCCACATATTGGCTGTCACAGATCAATGAAAAACCGGAGGCTTTTTTTTCGGAGATCAATTACACCTATGGACATGACAACTCGATTTTGGCTGTCGCCCGATCTTTGGTAGACGGCGCGGCCGTTGACAGTCACATCTGGGAGTATTTCGATCATACCAACAACACTCACACATCGCAGACGCGCATTATCCGTAAATCGGATAATTTCGGTAGTCCACCCCTGGTCGCCTCCAAATCCCTAACCTCGCAACAGAAAAAATCAATCCGTGAGATACTGCTATCCATGCATCACAACACTAAAGGGCGTGCTATTTTGCAGGAACTGATGATTGATCGCTTTGTGCCCCCTAAAGAAGAGTGGTACGAACCGATTCAAGAAATGCTGCAAACCGTCCGACCCCTGGATCAAATCAGCCATGCGAATTCATAGCCTTCGAAGCAAACTTCTGATCGCCGTTTCGGCCCTGGTGATTCTTTCCAGTGCTCTCGTTTCTCTGCTGGTAACCCAGCGTTACAGCCAGAGCATCTTTAATACGGCCAGGGCTCAGGCCGAAAACCTGGCCCATACCCTGGCGCTTGAAGCGGCCGATAAAATTCTGATCCACGATCTGGTCGGCCTTCAGAAAATGCTTGACGGCCAGATGACCAGCAACCCTTCCGTTGCTTATCTTTTTGTCATTCGCGACAAGCGCGTTTTAGCGCATACGTTTGCCGACGGCATGCCGGTTGATCTGATCCAAGCCAATACTTTCCTTCAGCGCGATTTCGGGCACACTAAAAAAATAGCTTCCAAACAAGGCGAAATTTTTCTCGATATTGCCTGGCCTGTTTTTGAAGGCAAGGCCGGAGTGTTACGAATGGGATTGTCCCAAAAACCGTTTCAGCAGCAGGTGATACAGCTAAGGTTGCAAATGGGTTTATTGACCATCGTGATTCTACTGATCGCGCTGGTCATTACCTTCTTATTCATTCAGCGGGTAACGGGACCCATAAAAGCGCTGGCCAAAGCCGCCGCGGATATCGCCGAAGGCGATCTCAAAGTCGATATTCCCGTCAAAGGCCAGGACGAGGTGGGCAAACTCACCGCCGCTTTTGAGCATATGGTCAAACGTATCCAGAAATATACCCAGCGGCTTAAAGATCAGTCGTCCCTCGTTACCAAAGCGCATGACGAGATGCAGGTCTTTTGTGGTATCATTAAAAAAATCGGCGCTCAAAACACGCTGGATGGGGTTGGATCATTTTTGCTGAGCGAACTCCAGGTGATTCTCGATAGTCACGCCATGGTGCTGTTGGTCTTCAGCAGCCACCGCGACATTCTGTTCAGATTGTCGACCGAGGGAACCATTCCGATTAAGGAAACACAAACGGTTCGAAACACGACTGAGATTTTAGAAAAACTGGAGGGAATCACCATCTCCGCCGATCCAATTTTTGCATCGCCGCTCATTCCGGAAGACTTTCCCACCCGGGGACGGCAGACCGTCATCCCACTCTTGGCCAAAAACCAAATCGAAGGCGCCTTGGTTTTGGTCTGCGAGGCACAATGCCGGTGTGAAGAAAGAGAACTCCTGAAAGTAGAGTTGATTCTGGAACAGGCTTCCGGCACCATCAAGCGCGCCATCCTGCATGAAGAAGAAATTCGTGATCTTCACAAACGAATTAAAAGCACCGCCGAGTACAGCGGAATTATCGGCCGGGATCCCAAAATGCAGCTCATCTATAAGCTCATCGAAGACATTGCCGCCACCGATGCCACGGCTCTGATTCAGGGCGAAAGCGGAACCGGCAAGGAACTGGTGGCGCGTGCCATTCACACCCAGAGTCTACGCAAAGACAAACCCTTTGTTGTGATTAATTGCTCGGCCTATCCGGCCACCCTTCTGGAGAGCGAACTTTTCGGTCATGAAAAAGGGGCCTTTACAGGTGCCACACGACAAAAGAGCGGCCGGTTTGAAATGGCCAACGGCGGCACGGTGTTTTTGGACGAAATCGGTGAGATCCCTCCTTCCGCCCAGGTTAAGCTGCTCAGGGTTCTTCAGACGCATAAATTTGAGCGTGTCGGGGGAGAAAAAACGCTCAATGTCGACGTAAGAATAATCGCCGCCACAAACAAAGACCTATTACAGGAAGTCAAGCGGGGACAGTTTCGAGAAGACCTGTATTACCGTCTTAACGTTATACCCATACATACACCTCCTTTGAGAGAAAGGAGCAACGACATCCCGCTCCTGGCGCAGCATTTTTTATCTCGATTTACAGCAGAGCAAGAGAAAAGTATTCAAGAATTCAGCTCGGAAGCCATGCGCAGACTTTTGAGTTACACCTGGCCCGGGAATGTGCGTGAACTCAAAAACAGCATCGAACACTCTGTTGTGCTGACCAAAAACGATCAGATTGAGGTTTCACACCTGCCATCCGCGCTTTTGGATAAAACCGCGGATCAGGATGGAGATAACCATGGTACGCTAGTCGATTATGAAAAAAAACTTCTCATCGATACCCTTACAGCCTGCGGGTGGAACAAGAAATTAACGGCGCACCGCCTGGGGATCAACCGCAGCACACTTTACAACAAGCTCAAGAAATATAAAATCACCAATCCTACCATTCATTAATCGTCAAGTACTAAATTAATACTGTAATAAAAAGCTCTCTCACCGCAAAGACGCGAAGGCCGCAAAGATATATTCAGAGCAATGCCCCTTTTCGGGTCGCGAAAAACGGCATATTGCATCGCCTTCGTCGAGTTATTGCACTTGCGGAACTTCGGTTTGTTATGCCCGAAGGGCGTGTTGTTTTTCCTGATCGGTCGCCCCGATCCGGAAAAGGCATTGAAATAAACTTCGCGAACTTTGCGCCTTTGCGGTGAGGTAAAATATAATACATATTCTTATTTAGGAATGAGTGTACTAAGTGGGTTTCAATGTTGTTTTATTGGAAATAGTGTCCATTTTTTATACGTTATTATTCTACTGTTATTATTACATATTTTTTATTATTACGAACTTGTGTACATTTTTTATGCATTTCAAAGGAAAGTTCAGCGTTTATGTTTTGTTTCCCAAAATAATTTTTTCTGAATATCAGATTTTAGCTTTAACATAGCTAATATGTCGAATTTGGTTTTATTTCAAAAAGTTAAACCGCAGTTGACACCCTGCCTCCGGCAAGATTAATCCGCTTTAAATCTTCATTTATTAAATCCGCCCTTCAGATAATTTTATCCGGCATGATAGTTGCATCGCTTTAGATAACTCTGATCATGAATGATACTCCAGAACTATATCTTAACATGAACTGGAATCTGAAATCATTAACATTCATGAACTATTGTTACAGCTCTTACCATACCGGTTGGAGGGACAAAAAAACAAAAAGGAGGACCTATTTATGAAATTGAATTGCTGGGAGTTTACAAAATGTGAGCGTCAACCCGGAGGGCTGCTTGTCGAACAAAGAGGCGTTTGCCCAGCCGCTACAGACACAAAGCATGATGGCAAAAACAACGGTAAGAATGCCGGACGCTATTGCTGGAATGTCGCCGGTACATTATGTGATGGAAATCCAAAGGGGACTTTTGCAGCATTGATGAAGAATTGTACATCATGTTGTCATTTTTACGATGTGGTGAAAATGGAAGAAGGGCCTGATTATTGTTTATAACCCAATAAAGTCTCCTTCACAATTTCATCAACTTTAGCAAAATTTCTGCCTGCTTTACAGGCCCAAGTCAGCTGAATGTCGCATTATTAGAAAAAGATGTCCATTTTTTATACATTGCTATCCGACTGTTTTAACTCCATTTTATTAGTTTGTACAAGTATTGTGCAATTTTCGTGTACATTTTTAGCATTTCAAAAGAAATTTCAACGATGATGGTTTGTTTCTTAAAAAATTTCTATTCGGCTATTTGGATTTTTACATGAATAGAATTGAAATCTCTTTCCAACCATTATTTCAAAGAGTTAAACCGCAGCCGCCTTTACACCTTTCTGAGAATTAATCCGCTTTGAATTATTTTTTTAATATTCCATCTAAATCAATACGTATACGGCATGATAGTTGCAGAACTTGGGGCAATTTTGTTCTCGAACTATGGCCAGAGTAATCAATGCTTATGGGAAAAAAGATTTTAGTGCTTGATTCAAATGAAGAGCAATGTAGCCAATTCTGTGCCATGCTTGAAACCGGCCAATACCCGGCAGTCTCTGTGCAGACTTTAGCTGAAACCAAGCGTTGTCTTGAAGAAGACGACTTTATCATCGCCGTCATTGATATTGATACCGTTTCGGTGACGAATCAAATTATTCGGGAAATGACGATCAAGCATCCCGGCATTTATTTTCTTTGTCTGTCTGAACGGCCTTTTCACCCGGAACTGGAAGATGCGATTTGCTATCATATCTACGCTTGCATTAACAAACCGGTGGATTCCGATGAACTATTTTATTTTTTGAGGAGTATTTATGAAGAGGAGAATGGCACTTAACACTTTTCGGATGACGAATGTATTCAAATACCTGTTGATTTGCGGTGTCTTTATTTTGATTTTCAATGGCGCTTTAGGAGCCGAGGAAACAATCCAAACCCGCACCGATCTCCCCCAGGTTGGAATTCCCCAACCCCAGTTTTTCTGCGGCTACTGCCATGTCTTGACATATCCGAGCGTGGTCAAAAAGGGGTACGAGCTCTGGAAAAAGGGCAAGCATAACAATGTCGGCTGCGTCGAGTGCCATTACCCGCCAAAGGAGAGCGAGAGTTCGGACCAGACCGTGCCGGCAAACACCGTAGCGGGAAAAAAGCACATCCCTAAAAAGCCGCCGGAGCACTTTTCTTACGTTCAACTTGGAGGCGACACCATACGCACGCGGCCCAGAATAAGTAATGCCAGCTGCACCACCACTGCCTGCCACGGCAAGCCGGACGACAAATTCAAGACCAAGAAGATCCAGTTTACCGAAAAAGTCACCTACATTCACAAGCCGCATTTGGAAGCCAAAAACCAGATCGAAGGACAGAACATCAACTGCACCAGCTGTCATCAGCACGAGACCGAGAAGAAGAAATTCGAGGTCAGCAAGGCCACCTGCCACCTGTGTCATTTCACAAACGTCAAGTTCAACGAGGGACGCGGCAAATGCGAGCTTTGCCACCAACTGCCCGAAAAGCCGATTCAAACCTCGGGTGAGAAGCCGATCACCCATGCCATGCTCAAAGAGGCCAAAGTTTCTTGTTCCAGCTGCCACATTGAGCTCATCCAGGCCTCGGGCGGTGGTAAGTTTGAGGCCTTTTTTGAAGCGGGAGAGCTAAAAACGAGCCTGGTTATAGGTGCTGGAAGGATGAGACCCGCGAGCTGTCGCACCTGTCATGACCAGACGCAGGCCCTCAAAGAAGGGCAAAACAAGAAACTAATGCACGAAAAGCATGTAACGGTCAAAACCGCCCGCTGTTTTGACTGCCACCAACCGATCCGGCACACCAAGACCGATTTACAGCAGCCCGCGGACAAACGGTCCACGCGCATTAGCTGCCAGGCCTGTCATTTTGAGTCTCACACCTATCAGCGTCTTTTGTCTGCCGGGCCGAAGCGTGAAGGGGTGTCCAAGACTCCGGATTTCATGTTCAAAGCCCGCACCAACTGTCTGGGTTGTCACGTAGAGCAGAAGCGCACCCAAAAGGGCGCCAAGGTGATGACGGCATCGGGCAAAACCTGCGTGCGCTGTCACACCAAAGACCATGACAAGATGCTCAAGGACTGGAAGACCGAAGTGGCCAAAAATGTCAAAGAGGCCCAGGAGGTGGAGCAGGAAGCTTTGGAGGTCATGGCCGAGCACAAGGCTAAGCTTTCCAAGGACAAACTGTCCAAGGCTCACGCTATGCTTAAAAAGGGCCGCGAGGATTTGCACATCGTGCAATTCGGCAACGGAGTTCACAACAAGAAGTACTCGATCATGCTCATTGATGCGGCGATCACCAATTTCGAAGATATGATCGATTATCTCGAAGAGGGTGAATAACATAATGCGGTTATCTAAAAAGCTCCAGTTAACAAAAATATGACCGGAGTGTGACC
>CAZHAH010000195.1:0-10570 GCA_964530095.1 uncultured Desulfobacteraceae bacterium
TTCATGAATCAAACCGCAAGCACATTTAAAAGATGAAAAAGGCCTGCAGCTCAGATTATTTGAGTCACCATCTGCATACGAACATTTTATGCCAGATTGTAAAAAAGTTCACAACTATGAAATAAAAGGGGGCGTCCATTTGTAAATAAGTAAGAACCAGCAGACTTCACGAATAGTAGTTTAATTACAAATGTCCCCTATTTCCCCACAGTTGCTCGCTCACCATCAGGAGGCAATCTTCGATGGTCTGGTTGACATCCACCGGGATGAACTCACTGTTCGATTGGCGCGAAAAGGTCCGCAGGTGCTCGGGGATGTTACAGGAAACATAGACCAGACAAAGGGCTCCGGCCATCCATGCTTTTCATCCACTTGAGGAACCGTAAAACCCTTTTTTAAACCGGCAAAATTTCGCGGCCGGATGTTGCCCATTTCATCCTGGAACAATTGAATTCTCCGAATTATCTCCGGCAAACCCCATTGCTGACTTACTAGAACTTTGTGGTCAAATCTTAAACTGGGAAATTTATGGACAGATATGAATTAATGAGACTCTTTCTTATATTTAATCAATAATTTTAATTACTTCCAAAGCAACCCCATTTTAAACAGCTCATCCGAATTTTATCCATTTCATTAATTCAACCCAATTTATTAAGCAACTTTAAAAATGAAATGAATGTAATTTTTTCTTGACTTTCTATTTTAAAAAAATGAAATGAATGTTCAGTTAATTATCTTCCTCCTTTCACCTTACTACTTACTGATTATGCGGAAAAATCAAAAAGCTGAATTACGCAAGCCTGAAATCCTTGAAAATTATTATCAAGTCCTAATTGAGGAGGGATTTGAAGGAACCTCCATCGGCAAGATCGCCAAACGCATGCACATCCACCCCAGCCTGATTATCCACTATTTCAAAACAAAAGAGAACATGACCATCGAACTGGTGGATTTGCTCATCGAAAAATATGAGGCCCCCGAGTTCCTCAAATTTAAGCACATTCAGGATTTAGAGCAGCGATTTCAAGCGCTGATCGACACGGTCTTTTCATTTGAGTGGTCGCGAACCATCGATCCCGGTCTGCATTTCGGCTTTTATTATCTTAGCTTCAGGAATCCAAAGATCCGGGAAGCCTACGAAACGATGATACAGCGGTTCAGGGATTACCTGGTGCGCGAATTGGAGCTTTACCAAAAAGCGGGGATCGTAAAAGCCAACGACCTGAAAAAGGCCGCCGACATCATGGTTACGCTGATGGAGGGTCTGGAATTTCACGCCCAGTTTTTATCTGAAGGGCAACCATTTAAAAAATTTTCAGATTATGCAAAACATCTTGTATTATCCATGCTGAAAGATGAAACGTTTTAATCCATTTTTGAGATGGTTTCTAGGCGCTTAACGACATCATAGCGACAATTTATTGTCGATGTTACCGCGTGTTTTGTTATTTCAGAGGTGTCAGGTGTCGGGTGTCAGGCTCAAAGGTGCCAAATCCTGAAACCTATAATTTGCGCCATTAAAATATCAGCGCGTAGAATCTAACGATAACCTTAGGAGACATACCCATGATTGATTTTGAGGACGATTACACCAGTGATTATAAGGGTCGGGATGTAAAAACTGCCTTGCAAGAAGCCCAGCAAATGGTGGATACCATCCTCACCCCGCCGGATCAAACACCGCTTGAGGTTCGCGAAGAAATTGCGCGCAAGACGGTTCGCAACTTTCGCGACCATATCAACAAAGGATTTTTGGAATATCGCAAATCGGTGACAGAGGCCTCCAATTTTGCCATGACCGAATGGACCGGCAAGGGCTCGATTCTGGTCGATGCGCTGGATCGGGAGTTTCTGGATGTTCTCGGCGGCTTTGGGCTTTACGCATACGGTATCCGGCATCCCAAAATTGTGGCTGCGGTAAAGGCCCAGTTGAATCGCTCACCCCAGTATAGTCAGGAACTGCTCGACCCCCTGCGGGCCCAGTTAGCCCGGGTTATTGCTTTGCTGACCCCCGGCAAAATTCAATATGGATTTTTTTCCAATTCCGGTACGGAAGCGGTGGAAGGCGGCATGAAACTGGCCAAGCTATACACCGGACGCAAGGGATTTATTGCTATGCTCAAGGCCTTTCATGGCAAAACCTTAGGATCGCTTTCTCTGATGGGCAAAAAAATGTTTCGCCAGCCGTTGCTGCCGCTTTTAGAAGGGGTGCGGCATGTTCCATTCGGGGATGCCGATGCCGTGGAACAGACCCTGGCGGCGGCCAAGGCGGTGGGTGATGATATCGCTGCGGTGGTCGCCGAACCTGTGCAGGGTGAGGCCGGAGCGGTTGTGCCGCCCGATGAGTATTGGCCGCGGCTGCGGGAAGTATGCAATCATTACGGTGTACTGCTGATGGCCGACGAGGTTCAGACCGGTATGGGTCGAACCGGTGAGATTTTCGGTGTTGACCACTGGCAGGTGGCCCCGGATATTCTCTGCCTGGGCAAGGCCCTGGGCGGCGGTGTGGTACCCATGTCGGCCTTCTTTTCGACACCCAAGATCTGGGAATGCATGCAGCCCAATCCGTTTATGCACACCACCACCACCGGTGGCAATCCGCTGGCCTGTTCAGCCGCGCTGGCAGCCATCACCGTGTTGCTGGAAGAAGATTTGGCCGGACAAGCCAAGGCCAAGGGTGAGTATATGCTAAGCCAGCTGCGACAGCTTCAAGAACGCTACCCGGGTGTGTTGGCGGATGTGCGCGGACTGGGGTTGTTGATCGGCATGGAGTTTCCCACCGACGGCATCGGCTACAAAGTCGCATCCGGTCTTTTTTCCCGCGGGGTGCTGACCGCCGGCACCTTGACCAATTCGAAAACGATTCGGATCGAACCGGCCTTAAATGTCCCCCAAGAAATATTGGATGAAGTCCTTAACCGGCTCGAAGACGTTTTTAAAACCATTGAAATCCCGAAACGGGCTGAACCCATGAACCTTTATTCCGGGCAGGTCCTGCATGTGGATTTAACCTCCCAAAAGATCCGGCCTAAGTCCATTAACAAGGCCTGGCTGCAGGACTACATCGGCGGCTGGGGTCTGGCGGTCAAATATTTTTACGAACTGGCGGATCCCAAGACCGATCCATTATCTGCCGATAACGCCATGGTGATCATGACCGGCCCTCTGTGCGGCACCCTGGCACCCACGGGATCACGCACCTGTCTGGTTTCCAAGTCACCGCATACCGGCACCATTTTCGAGACCAATGTGGGCGGCGCGTTCGGGCCGGAACTTAAATTCGCTGGCTATGACGGTATTGTTATCACCGGCAAGGCCGAGCATCCGGCGTATCTGCGGATCGAGGATGATCAGGTAAGCCTTGAAGACGCAAAACCTGTCCGGGCAAAAGGCATCTTTGAAACCGAACAATGGCTGGCCGGGGAAATGGGCCATGGAGTCAAAAGCCTTTGCATCGGGCCGGCCGGTGAAAACCTGGTGTCCTATGCCTGTATCGGCTCAGAGGCTTACCGCCAGATGGGACGCGGCGGCGCCGGAGCACTGTTTGGCTCCAAAAACCTCAAAGCAATTGCCTGCAAGGGCACCGGTGGTGTCCAGGTTGAAGACATGGGTGTGTTTTATGAAAAAGTCGCCCAGCATAAAGAATCCAATTTGTTAACCGATGAAAATCTGTGGGCTAAAAATGACGGCACCCCCATGTTGATCGATGTAACCAATGAAATCGGTATCCACCCGACCCGCAACTATACCGCCGGTGTTAACCCCAAACGCCATGCCCTTGATACTGAGACCATTAATGCGATTAAGATTGGAGATCGGGCCTGTGCTTCCTGCCCCCTGGGCTGCGGAAACTTCACTTCGGTCAATGGTGTTCAGATGGAAGGGCCGGAATACGAAACGCTGTGTCTGGGTGGATCCAATTGCGAAATAAACGATATGGAACAGGTCATGCGCTTCAACCGGCTGTGCGATGATCTGGGACTGGACACCATGTCTGCCGGCGGCACCATCGGGTTGGCCATGGATCTGAGCGAATCAGGTGTCCGGGATTTCGGGCTGAAGTTCGGCCAGGCTGAGGATTATTTAAATGTTATTGCGGAAATTGCGAACTTATCCACTCCCCGGGGACAGGATCTGGCCCTGGGTGCGGCCAAATTGGCGGACAAGTACGGTGTGCCTGAAAAAGCAGCCCATTCCAAAGGGTTGGAGATGCCGGCCTATGATCCCAGGGGAAGTTACGGCATGGGACTTGCCTATGCCACCAGTGAGCGCGGCGCCTGTCATCTGAGAGCATTTACCATATTTGCGGATGATCCCTTTAAGCTAAAGTCCATGGCAAGGGATGTGATCGATGGGCAAAACAGCAATGCCGCCAAATGGTCGATGTGCTTTTGTGATTTTTGGGGATCCGTGGATACGGAGGTTATGGCTGATCTGTTGACGGCCGGCTTAGGCAAACAGGTGTCGGCGGAAGACCTCAACAAAGCCGGGGAGAGGATCTGGAACTTAGTGCGGTTGTATAATCTCAAGGCCGGTTTTACGGGGGCAGACGACACCCTGTCTGAGAAAATAACCAAGCAAGCGCTTAAAGACGGGCCTCACGATGGTCGGGTCCTGAATGCAGAGAACCTGGAGGAAATGAAAGCGCTTTACTACCATCTGCGCGGATGGGACGAAGAAGGGCGGCCCAAAGCAGAGAAGCTGCGGGAATTAGGGCTTGAGAGCCTTTGATCGAATTGTGGTGATTAAGATAGTTTGGCTTCAATTTGCTCTATAGGATTTTGAATGTAGAATACCGAACACTGAATAGTGAATGTCGAAGTAGAAAAGAAGATATATTCACTTCATTATTCGAAATTCTTGACTTTAGGTCACGTCTTTAGCGTGGTTCGATATTCAACAAACGTTTAAACTTTAAAAACTGTTTTTAAGTATCATAATCTTTTTACATGTTTTTAAAACGGAGGCTAGTTATGGAAAAGCATCTGTTGGCCACCCCCAATCGCTGCACCGGCTGTAACCGCTGCACGTATGTATGTGCCGCGGTCAAAGAGGGTCTGTTCATGCCCTCCAAGGCGCGGCTTAAAATCAACAACTTCCCTCTCCAGGGATACTCGGTGCCGAGCGTCTGTTTTCAATGCCCCAAACCGGATTGTCTGGAAGCCTGCCCCGAAGCGGCGATTTACAAAAACGAGAGAGGCGTTGTGGCCGTCAATGTCCCCCAGTGCAACGGTTGCGGGGATTGTGTGACCGCCTGTCCCTACGGCATGATCGAGCAATATGGATCGGGCAAGGCCTTTAAGTGCGATCTGTGCGGCGGTAACCCGGCCTGTGTGGCCGAGTGTCATTACGGCGCGCTGGTTTTTAAAGAAGCCGATAAAATTGAGCGTAAGCAGCGCGGAATCCAGATGAAACAGCGCATCACCGAGGGCGCACCCGAGGACAGGCGCCATCAGCTGGCCATAAATATCCTTGAGAACGCGGTTCGGGTTCCGCGCACACCGGGGTATCTGGGGTAAGCTTAAAATTGCGGATTTCGGATTGCGGAATCTGTCACCTTGATCGGTATCCGGCGATTGACAAATTCTACGCATGATATTGCCAGGGTGCAGGAGCAAGGTGTAACCATTATCACCGCCAGAGATTTAAGGAAAAAATTATTGCAACCGGATTCCGCTCTTTGACGGACGCAGTACCAACACCGCCCTTCTGGCTGCCCGCTGTGCACTGGAGCTGATGGGCGCGGCTTTGGATTAGATTTATCGATAAATAATAACCCTTGTAATGCATTTATCAATTGGGATATTGAAAATAAGGAAGGCGTCGAGACAATCAATTTTGTCTTTGCTGAATTCTTCCAGCTGTTCAATTTTGTTTCAGGGGCAATCCCCCGGGGTTCAGGTTCAGGAGTCAAATAGTGGATAATTCCGTTGAACTAAAAGGTGTGACCAAGAGATTCGGTGACGTTACCGCTGCCGATAATGTCAGCCTGGAAATCGGACGCGGCGAATTTTTTTCCCTTCTCGGCCCTAGCGGATGCGGCAAAACTACCACTTTGCGGCTCGTTGCCGGTTTTGAGCAGCCCACAGAAGGGGAGATTCTGATCAACAATGTAAATGTCAGCAATAAAAGACCCTATGAAAGAAATGTGAATACGGTTTTCCAGAGTTACGCGCTTTTTCCCCATCTCACCGTGGCCAGCAATATCCGTTTTGGCCTGGAAAGAAAAAAAACACCAAAAGATCAAATGAGCAAACTGGTGGAAGAAGCCCTCGATCTGGTGCAATTAAATGAAATGGGCGATCGCTTACCGCATCAATTAAGCGGAGGACAGCAGCAACGGGTTGCCCTTGCCCGGGCCCTGATCCTGCGACCGGAAGTCCTGCTTCTGGATGAACCGCTGGGGGCGCTCGACCTCAAGCTTCGCAAGGCCATGCAAATCGAATTAAAAAGCCTCCAGGAAAGGATCGGCATCACCTTTATCTATGTTACCCATGACCAGGAAGAAGCCCTGACCATGTCGGATCGTATCGCCGTCATGGAAAGCGGCCGTCTGGCACAGGTCGGAACACCGGAGGAGATCTACGAGCGCCCCCGAACCCGATTTGTGGCCGGCTTTATCGGGGAATCAAACTTTTTTTCAGGTGCAATCACGGCCGTCAATGAAAACACTTTTTCTTTGAAAACCGAAGGGGGCCTGACCGTAACTCTGCCGCCGGATCAAGGCTTTTCTGTAGGGCAGCAGGTTCAGTTTTCTGTCAGGGCCGAAAAATTCAGGGTCGATCCGCAAAGCGGAACTTCGGATTGGGAGAATCAATTTATGGGTGAGATTGTCAACAAAATATATCTCGGTGACTCCTCGCATTATGTTATCGAGCTTTCTCTCAAGGAAAATATCACCGTATTTTTAAAGAAAGAAAGAACCGGCCAGCAGCAAGTTTCGTTTTCGGTCGGAGATAAAGTGCTTGTGTCCTGGCATCGGGATGACACCGTTATTCTGGTTGAATAATATGGAAAAAACAAGCCTCAGAATACGGATTCTCAAGTTTTTCAACCGGCACGATAATACCAGAGCTCTGAGTGTGCTCTTCCCTTGTATTTTCTGGATCGGGATCTTTTTTCTGCTCCCGCTGGTGTTGATGGCCCTTTACAGTTTCCTCCAAAGGGGTCTCTACGGCGGCGTCGACTGGATATTTACGTGGGAAAATTATGCCCGCTTTGTGGATCCGCTCTACCTCAAAATACTGCTGCGCACCTTTCGGATATCTTTTCTGACCACCGTTATTCTGTTACTCATCGGGTACCCCATGGCTTACCGGATCGCCAGGGCTGACAACCGCTGGCGCAACATCTTGCTTTTTCTGGTAATCCTTCCTTTCTGGACCAGCGATCTCATTCGAACCTATGCCTGGATGCTTATTCTGCGGGACACAGGACTTCTCAACCACCTGCTGCAGTATTTGCACATAATCCGTGAACCCCTGACCATGTTATACACCGAGGGGGCCATCCTTTTGGGAATTGCCTACGTCTATCTTCCCTTTATGGTGCTGCCGCTGTATGCATCCATCGAAAAACTTGACCCTTCCCTTTTAGAGGCGGCCGAAGACCTGGGGGCCACACCCTTTTGGCGTTTTTTGAAGGTTACGGTACCCTTAACCAAATCCGGGATTTTAGCCGGATCGCTGCTGGTCTTTATCCCGTCGGTGGGGGTTTTTGTTGTTTCAGATCTTCTGGGAGGTGCCAAAACCATGATGATCGGAAATCTCGTTCAACTTCAGTTCGGTCAGGCCAGAAACTGGCCCTTTGGTTCCGCGGCCTCCTTTATCCTGATGACGATTGTTCTTTTTGCGGTGTATGGTTATTTGAAGTTCTCCGGAGGTAAAGAGGCCCTGGAGGAGGTGCAATGAAAAGGAGAGGATTTTTTCAGCCCCTGACTTGGTTTACCGGTGCCGGCTATCTCTTTTTGTACTTTCCCATCTGTGTGTTGGTTGTGTTTTCTTTCAATACCTCCCGGTTCAGTGTCGTCTGGGAAGCTTTTACCTGGAAGTGGTATGTCAAGTTAATCCAGGATCCCCTGGTGCTGGATGCTTTAAAGAACAGTCTCATCGTTGCAGTGGTGGCCATGACATTGGCGACCATTATCGGCACCCTGACCGCCTATGGGCTTTATAGATATCGTTTCCGCGGCAAGGCGGTTTTCGATGGAATTTTATTTCTTCCCATCGTCACACCGGAGATCGTGGTGGGTATCTCCCTGGTCATTTTCTTTGTAATGATCCATATCAATCTGGGCCTTAAAACGATCATCATCGCCCACGTTGCCTTTGATATACCCTTTGTCATGTTGATTGTGCGAGCGCGGCTCCAGGGCATGGACCGCTCCCTTGAAGAAGCTGCCATGGATCTTGGCGCCGATGAATGGACCACCTTTTTCAAGGTGACCATTCCCCAATTGCTGCCGGGGATCATTGCCGCCGCGCTTTTGGCTTTTACGCTTTCTTTTGATGATTTTGTAATCACATTTTTTGTGGCCGGGGTGGGGTCCACCACCCTGCCTTTGAAAATATATTCCATGGTGAGATTGGGAGTCTCACCGAAAATCAATGCGTTGAGTGCGGTAATTGTTTTCTTTTCGATTATACTCATTACGATCGCCGACAGGATGCAAAGAAAGTCAGTCTAGAATGGGTGTTTAATGATTCTTTTCCGAAAAGCAAAAAAAGGGGGAAATTATGAAAGAAAAAGACAAAAAAAGAATGATTGACGAATTGGTTGAAACACTTGAAGCCGGCCGGCTGACCCGCAGGGATTTCATCAAGAAGACCACTGCATTTGGGCTTTCGATGGCCGCTGCACTGACCATTGCTGACAGCTTTTTTGCAGGAACCCGTGAAGCCTATGCCGCCCAGGTGGACCGCAGTAAGCTTTCCAAACGGTTGAACATCTATAATTGGTCGGACTATGTTGACGAGGGCACCATCCCGAATTTCGAAAAAGAATTCGGCGTCAAAGTCAATTACGACACGTATGAGGACAACGAGGCGCTGCTGGCCAAGCTGCAATCCGGGGCCACCGGATATGATATCGTGGTTCCGACGGGCTATATGGTGGAGATCATGCTAAAGACGGGTATTTTAGCCCCCCTCGACCATGGCAACATCCCCAATCTGAAAGGTTTATCTCCAAGTCTGCAGGATCCGCCTTACGATCCCGGCAGAAAACACAGCGTGCCCTGGCAGTGGGGAACCACCGGATTTGGGTATAACTCCAAGAAGATCACCGGTAAAGTGGACAGCTGGAAATTGCTCTGGGATCCCAAGTACAAAGGCAAAATCACCATGCTGGATGATATGCGGTCTGCCATATCCGTGGCGCTAAAAATGCGGGGGTATTCCGTGAACTCTACCAGCGAAAAAGAACTTATGGAGGCCAAGAAGCTCCTCATGGAACAAAAATCGCTGCTGAAGGCCTATATTTCCGCACCGGTAAAAAGTCTTCTGATCTCCAACGAGGTCTGGCTCTCCCATTTGTGGGTCGGTGATGTTCTGATGGCCAAAGAAGAAAACGGTGATCTTGAATACTGCATCCCCAAAGAGGGTTGCGAGATCTGGGATGACAACCTGGCAATTCCGAAATCGGCCCCCCACAAATACACGGCGGAGGTGTTTATGAACTATGGGCTGAGACCGGAAGTGTCGGCCGCCGTCTCCAATTTTGTGCATTATGCCACACCGGTGGAAGGCGCCAAAAAGTTCATTAACAAGGTGGATCTCAATAACCCCGGTATCTATCCGTCCGCAGAGGTTATGAAACGCCTCGAATACGTCGTGGATGTCGGACAGGCCACCCGGATTTATGATCTAATCTGGACGGAGCTCAAAGCCGCATAAGCCCTGATGATGAGAGGCGGGAGGCTCCCCCATATGCGCTAAGTTATTTTTACACCTGGGGCCTGATGAAGGTTTTCTAAAAAAAATGAACATCGAACATCCAACGTCCAACATCGAACGTTGAATGGGAAAAGACGGAGAAACAGACTTATGACCTGGAAGAAAGGCTGCTGGAGTATTCGGTGAGAATCATAAAGTAGGAGTATCAAAACCGCCGTTCGATAGGCTCACGGCCCTGAACGGAGTCGAAGGGCTGAAAAGAAACCTTCCGGACAGATCCGTTTTTGTACCATATTAAACGAACATCGTAATTCTTCAGGGGTCCTTGAAATCAAGGTAACGAACATCGTAATTCTTCAGGGGTGCCTTAAATTCAATGTAACATAATCTGTTATGGATGAATCCGGCGGATCCAAAAAAAAGAGATATACGGGAGGCTCACAAAATGATTGTAAGAAGCCCCCGGGGAGAGATGCAAATTTCTGTTATGATAACGGAGGACATCATGCCGGGTGTGGTTTGCCTGCTGCAGGGAATATGGCCGAGTCTCGACGAGAACGGTATGGATCAGGCGGGTGCAACAAACATTCTTACGTCAACCGTGCCAACCGAACCCTGTATGGGATCCCGGACACATTCGGTACTGGTGGAGGTTGATATGTATAAGACGTAAA
>CAZHAH010000196.1:0-10445 GCA_964530095.1 uncultured Desulfobacteraceae bacterium
CAATATAATCACCCGCCGCGTATGATGCATTCAGCAGCGATCCGAATGTGCCGTTGCCTCCTTCCTGCATTACTAGATTAGTTTCTGGCAATGTAACAACTCCATCACTACCGTATTCAATGATTGAAGTCATTAGAGAACGGCCTGTACTCGAGCTAGGCGTGTAGCCTAACTCATACTTTCTTGATAACTGTCCATTGCCAAATATCTCTATTCTTTTGAGTCTCTTGGCCGTAACGACCTCTGAATTGGTGGTAAACAACTTAGACGCATCTGTCCTTTCCTCTAAATGAAACTTCACATAATTCGAAGGACTCAAACTGCCGTTGCCGGTATAATCGACTTGATCAAGATAAATCTCTCCTTGGTTTTTGGTATAAGACAGCGTCATGTAGTTACCGTTGGCGTCTTCCACCCTGTCTAAACACCATTTAAAAACTCCGTGTGCATTATCCTGTCTTGAGCCGGCAGAAGTTCCGTAAAAATATTTCTTGCCGTCCTTTGTGTTGGCTTTCCATCCGCCTGATGGATCTTTATAGAATTTAGTAAATTCCCCCTCAATTTTGGCCCCGTAATAGTTTGAACCCCATTCAGGTCGCGGTATTAGTTCGGAAGAACCGTTGGCTACATAATCATCGGCACCATAATCGACCCCCCTTTTGGTCGACCGCTGGATTGCGCCCGTATCCAAACTCCATCCCATGCCGATCCATCCGTTTTTCTGATAGCTGTTATATCGCAAGGCAAGATTGGGCTGAATGCCTCCTCTACCGGGCGCTACAGTGATAGGGATATTAACGGTTGCTGAGCCTGTAAACTGATATGTATCCACGGTTGGGGCGGAAAGACTGCTGCCGCCTGGGGCTGCTGTGGAGGCAGACATGCTCATGGTGCTAATTTCTGGCGTGTCGGAGATATCTTTCTCGTCCTCGGCTGACTTTGGCGTTGATTCACTTTCGTTCGTGCCTGAATCTGAAGCGGTTTGAGAGGAATCTTCGATGTTTTGAATGTTTTCTTCAGGAGGCGGTTCTTGTTCTTCGGCAACTGCCGGTGCGGAAATAAAGGCTATAAGAATGAAAGCAAGGACAACGATGAGGCCATTTTGAAAAGGACTTTTCCAGGTCGTCATTATCAACCTCCTCTGTGCAAGTGGGCTGAATCAAATTAACAAATTTAATGGTGCTTATAAAAAAATATCTATTTAGTCAAGGAATAGCTTGAATTCCGTACTGAAATAGGTCGCGGTAGGAATGCCGGTTACCCGGCACCCCCCGCACAGATCCCAGCATGCGCTACTTACGCACTGGGCTCCTGCCTTAGGTTATGACGCCAAAGCGCTTTAAGGGATGTGGGTGGCAGATTCGCGCCGGTGAAATCCATTTAGCAATTAAGCGCTGCATCCTTTCCCAGGTGAGCCTATGCTTATGACTGCGTCGGCGTAACGATTTAAGCCACATCCGGCATACCTCCTTGCGGAAGATATTTATCGAAGGACTATTTAAGGGCACACCATCGGGTTTAGGGGACGCTCTTTCATATATTGACATGGAGAGCTTGGTGTGGAGATGATGGAATTATCAGAGGGCTTAAAAATTTCCCAGCACACAGCAGGCCAATCAGCAAACCATGGTGAAAAGATTGCATCGGAAAATCGCCCAAATTTATTGCGAAGTAATTAATCAACATATCCTGGAGCGTCCCCCAAAGACACGATGGACATATTTCTTGACAAATAGCACAAGAAGCGATAGATTTTGGTCAATATTGACCAAAAAAAATGATGCAAACATGCCTGATCTTATCTACAATCTTTATGAAGCGAAAACGCATCTATCGCACCTTGTTGACAGGGCTGCCAAAGGTGAAGAAATTTTGATCGCTAAGGCCGGTGTGCCGCTTGCCAAACTCATTTCGGTGCCAAAACCGAAAGAAAAACGCAAACCCGGCGGGTGGAAAGGGAAATTATACATCGCAGATAATTTTGATGACCCTCTCCCGGCTAAACTCCAAGCCGCACTCGAAGGGCGGGTTGATGAGGATTAACAACCTGCTTTTGGATACACATGTTTTTCTTTGGTGGCGAGCAGATGATCCCCTTCTGCAGAGGACTGCCAGGTCGGCTATAGCTGATGCAGACGTCGTATTTGTGAGTGCTGCGACGGCATGGGAGGCTGCCATCAAAGCATCGCTTGGCAGGCTCAAACTTCCTGATACCGTAGCGTCGGGAGTCGACGATAGCGGGTTCGAAAAACTACCGATTACCTTTCCCCATGCTGAATCGGCGGCGGCCTTACCAAAACACCATCATGATCCGTTCGATAGGATGTTGGTGGCCCAGGCCGCTGTCGAAAGCCTAACCCTTGTTACCCACGATCGAACATTAGAAGCCTACGATGTACCCATCTTGTGGACTTGATTGAAATGAAAATGTCGAGGTAGGAAGGTTGTGATCATAGGAAGGACGACCTTTCATATATTGACATGGAGAACTTGGTGTGAAGGTGATGGAATTATCAGAGGGCTTAAAAATTTCCAGGCACACAGCAGGCCAATCAGCAACCCATGGTGAAAAGTTTGCATCGGGATTTCGTTCAGTGTTGATCGGTTGCGGTTTTTGCCTACCTCCCTATGGCGATTACTGATTCTAGGGACGCAATCCCGATGAAATCGGGAGATACCGAACGTTAAAAATATCTATGAAATAAAGGAACAGGCTTCGGATACTTCCTGAACTTTAGAGTTCAAGAATCAAGCTACGGGTCACAACACATAAGGCAAAGATTGCATGCTCGATGGAAAGCTGATAACTGATGTCACAGATTGACAACGATATCTTGAGAAAAATATCAAACAATTATTAAGGAGGAGCTTTAATATGAACATCGAAGCCAAGCTAGAGGAAATGGGAATTGTTCTTCCACCGGCGGGCAAACCGGTTGCCAATTATGTTCCCTCCGTACGAAGCGGCAAGCTCATCTTTCTTTCCGGACATGGTCCGTTCACCCAAGACGGAACGTTGATCACCGGCAAAGTGGGTTCGGATTTAACCCTTGACCAGGGTTATGAAGCTGCCCGGAGGGTAGCGATTGGGTTATTGGGGTCACTGAAAGCGGAGATTGGAGATCTGGATAATGTAAAGCGGGTGGTCAAATTGCTGGGTATGGTCAACTGTGCATCGGACTTTACGGATCAGCCCAAAGTCATCAATGGCGCTTCGGATCTCATCGTCGAGGTATTTGGCGATAAAGGAAAACATGCCCGCTCAGCCGTGGGAATGAATGCGTTACCGATGAACATCGCCGTTGAAATCGAAATGATCGTTGAAGTTGAAGATTAATATGGACCTATTAATATACAACATGATGTGCCCATAGAGTTCTTGACATACAAGTTCTTTTCTGGCATATTGACACCCAACAAATCGAATTCTTATCTTTTTTGGCCCAAATCGACTCAAAAAACATGCCCACAAAATATATCATCGTAACTGGCGGCGTTTTATCCGGCCTTGGCAAGGGGATTGCTGCTGCCTCCATCGGACTTCTTCTCTCCTCAAAACTCAGAATTATTCCCATAAAATGCGACGGTTATCTGAATGTCGATCCAGGCACAATGAACCCTACTGAACACGGGGAGGTTTTTGTTCTGGATGATGGCGGAGAGGTCGATATGGACTTTGGTCACTATGAGCGTTTCCTGGGTGTGACCTGCAAATCACAATGGAACCCGACCATGGGAAAGGTCTTCGACCTGGTCAGGAAAAAAGAGCGGCGCGGGGATTATCTCGGGAAGACGGTCCAGTATATCCCCCATGTAACCGATGTCATCAAAGACCACATATTCGAAACCGCAAAACAAGAAAGTGCGGATTTGGTAATCATCGAAATCGGCGGGACAGTCGGTGATATTGAAAATGAGCTCTTCCTGGAAGCGATGCGGCAGATGCGGGGAGATGTGGGAAGGGAAAATATCATCTTTGTTCACCTGACCTATGTGCCGATTCCTTTCGGCGTAAATGAACAGAAATCTAAGCCTACTCAGCAGAGTGTTAACCTGCTCATGAACCGGGGCATTATTCCGGATATCATCATCGGACGCTGCTCCCAATTGCTGTCCGAAGAGGTCAAGACCAAAATATCCAGCTTCTGCAATGTCCATCCCAATGCCGTTATAACGGGTCTTGACGTCGAAACTATTTATGAAATTCCGATCATTTTCGAAAAAGAAAAACTTCCTGAAATTATTCATAAAAACCTCAACATTTATAGTCCGCCGGATATGCGCCGTTGGAAAAAGCTGGTAGACAATCTGAAACATCCTAAACGCAAAATCACGGTGGCGATTTGTGGGAAATACACCAAGCTCGAGGATTCATATGCCTCCATTATCGAGGCGATCAATCACTGTTCGGCTCAACTGAGCTGTAAAATCAACCTCAAATGGGTGGAAACCACAGAATTGCATAGCACCGATTTCCTGCAAGAGGTTGCCGGTATTATCGTACCGGGAGGCTTCGGCTCACGCGGAACAGAAGGCAAGATCGAAGTCATTCGGATTGCACGGGAACGCAATATCCCCTTTTTGGGGCTTTGTTTAGGGCTGCAGATGGCCGTGATTGACTTCGCCAGACATGTCTGCCAATTGGAAGGAGCCGGTTCCACCGAAATGGACCCGGACACACCGCATCCGGTCATCGATATCCTCCCGGAACAAAAGAAAATCAGCGATAAGGGCGGAACCATGCGCTTGGGCGGGTATCCGGCAAAACTGACGAAAGACTCCGTGGTGTACAATCTCTACGGTGATGAAGAAGTTTCGGAAAGACACCGACACCGCTACGAGGTCAATCCTGAATACCATTCCGTCCTTCGGCAAAATGGAATGGTCTTCTCGGGCGTATCCAGCGATGGCCGGCTGGTAGAATTTATCGAACTGCCAAATCTGAAGTATTTTACTGCCACCCAAGCCCACCCTGAGCTGAAATCGCGAATTGATAAACCGGCCCCACTTTTTTTCGGCTTTATCAAAGCCTGCCTGAGCTGAAGCTCCTTACCATTGTTACAGTATACGACCGCCGTCGTGACCCTTCGGTCCACATTGCACAACCGGCGCAGTCAGCGGGTGCTCGAAGGCGAACACAAGTACCTGAATAAAAGCGGAATCCAAGTAACTGAACTGGTCGCAAACAGTTGTTAATGAGATCAGTCTGTCTACCTGAATAGCGCTGTTGAGGCCTTAAAAACCAAATATAGGCAGGATTAAAACTATGAAAATAGCAGTTATTGGCGCCGGGGCGATGGGATCGGTCTACGCCGGGCTGCTGGCAGACGCGGGGAACGAAGTTTGGGTTGTCGATATCTGGCAGACCCATATTAATGCGATCCGCAAACATGGACTTCGAATTGAGGGGGCCAGCGGCAATCGTATAGTGAAGATCCATGCCACAACTGATCCGCAGGAGGTAGGGCGAGTCGAGCTCGTTATTATCGCAACCAAGGCGATGCACGTCGAAGCAGCGGCTGCAAGCGCTAAATTAATGCTTGCACCCGATACGATGGTACTAACGATCCAAAACGGATTGGGCAGCGTGGAGAAAATTGCACACATACTGGGTTCGAATCGTGTAATCAAAGGCGTCGCGGAAGGATTTGGGGCTTCTGTGATTAAACCCGGACACGTGCATCACAACGCCTGGCAGCTTATACGACTTGGTGAAATGGACGGACCCGTAACCCCACGCCTTAGGAGATTGACTGAAGTTTGGCGGGAAGCCGGGTTTAAGGCTAAAGCATTTGACAATATCGACCAGTTGGTTTGGGAAAAATTGATTTGTAATGTATGCTTCAGTGGCTCTTGCGCCGTGCTTGAGCGAACGATTGGAGAGGTGATGGCCGACGATGCGGCATGGCAGGTCGCCTCAGGGTGCGCGCTGGAGGCGTTTAGGGTTGCCGAGGCTTTAGGAATAGAACTCGATTTTCAGGACCCCGTTCGATACGTACGGGACTTCGGGGCACAGATGCCCAACGCGCGGCCCTCGGTGCTGCTTGATATTCTGGCCGGTCGGAAATCGGAGGTTGGTGTGATCAACGGTGCAATTCCGCCCTTGGCGCGAAAGGTTAAGCTGTCAGCTCCATACAACGAGGTGATCACCGCGCTCGTGAAAGCTAAGGAAATCAATTTGCAGGCAACCGAAAGCCAACCCGACCGTGGCCATTTGCGGAGTGAATGAAAAATGTGTTACCATTCGTTTTATGGGTGATATCAAGCTTTGCGCTGACAAAAGCGTCGCTCATGAGATTTTTGAGATCATCAATGATGGTGCCCAAGCATATAAGGGCATTATTCCGGACGATCGCTGGCATGAGCCGTATATGCCTTTTGAAGAACTCCGCAAGGAAATCGAGGCGGGAATTGTTTTCTGGGGCCTTGAATATGACGGAGAGCTTCAGGGTGTCATGGGGATACAGGACAAAGGCGAGGTGACGCTCATCCGACATGCTTACGTCCGGACACGATCTCAAAATCGGGGAATCGGAACTAAGCTGCTCCGGCATTTGGAAAAAACGACGGAGAAACCTATCCTTATCGGCACTTGGGCAGCAGCTTCGTGGGCAATCTCATTTTATCAACGCAACGGATATACGCTCGTCTTGGGGGAGGAAAAGGACTGCCTTCTCAGAAAGTACTGGTCGATTCCGGAACGACAGGTGGAGACATCTGTGGTCTTAGCGAGTGTCCATCCATAAATGGTCTTTTTCGCGTTGCACGGCGTTCTCCGCGGGTTTTCGGTTGCGACGTACACTGAGTACGCCTCACCGCAAACCCTTGTGCGGCCTTGTCCAACACGAAAAATCCACATTTCTAAATTGGACACTTTAAGGACAAGAATGCAACCTTGAACCCCTGAATCCTGGTCGCCTAAGGCGGGTAAACCTTTGAACCCTTGAACGATTATATGTTTTATAGGTGAAAAGATGGAAAAGACATTTGATGGTAAAAAGAGGGCAAAATTAGGCACCGAAAAGAATCCGGCTGTTGTGAATGTAAAAACAAAAAAACGAATGAAGGAAGTCGCTAAGATATTTGAAAAAAACGGCTGGAAATATACAATTGAATTAGAACGGGATAAACCGGAGGATATTACCGGTTTAGAAATATTATTGAATTGGCCCAAACCAAGGGAGGCTGAAAAGAAAGTCGGCCGCAACGAGCCTTGCCCTTGTGGAAGCGGAATGAAGTATAAAAGGTGCTGCGGCAAATAGCCTTTGGGAGGAGGGGCCGTTGCCCACCTTGATTACGCATGCAATAGTCGTCGGTGTTGCAGCCAAGGCCTTTAACGAAAAGAGAGACCGACTGCGCCTATGGTTAATTGCCACCTTCTGTTCGATCCTGCCTGATGCAGATGTAATTGGGTTTTCAGTAGGCGTGCGGTATGGCGATTTCTTTGGCCACAGAGGCTTCTTTCATTCGCCCTTCTTTTCTTTCCTTATCAGTCTTTTGTTGGTTCAAATTTATTTCAACCACTTTCGGCCATTTTCAACGAAATGGTGGAAGTATGTCCTTTTCTTTACGATTGTTGGAGCGAGTCACGGCCTTCTTGACGCTTTCACTGATGGTGGATTGGGCATAGCGCTCTTATCCCCGTTGACCGGCTCAAGATATTTTTTTCCATGGACACCGATACGGGTCTCGCCCATTGGGATATGGGAGTTTTTCACCCCTTGGGGGAAACAAGTGATCATATCCGAAATGATCTATGTATGGGTGCCGCTCTTGTTCCTTTATACTGGGTATGCGGTTTTAAAATTTGTCATCCCTTCTAAAAAGAGCCGGAGCATCCCATGACGATCACTGCCTTTGATCATGTTGCCATTCCCATCGAAAAAATTGAGGAAATGCTGCTGTTTTATCGAAAGCTCGGATTTGAGATAAAGGATGATTATGAGTCATTAGTGTATTCAGCACATTTCGGCCAAAATAAAATCAACTTTCACACACCCCAATTATGGCAATCAGAACAATTCTCTTTACGAGGCCCGGTTGCACGGCCAGGGTGTGGAAATTTCTGTTTTGTTTGGGGGGATACAGAACAGGCTTTATCAGAAAGGTTAAAAGCGGCGAATGCCAAAATCGTAGAAGGGCCTGTCGCTAGAAAAGGGGGGCGGGATGCTGGGCAAGCTTCCGGAACAAGTATTTACATTCGAGATCCGGACTCGAATTTGTTGGAGTTCATTATCTACAAAGTGTCTCTATGCCGCAGATAGGGCTGGATTGCTTCATATCGAAAAGCATCTTCGATTTCCTGTATGGTCTCGGCCTTGCGTCGTTTGCGGTGCCGGAGAAGGTATCCGATGTCTTGCAAAATGGCATAGTAGGCCGGCACCATGGAGAGGATGAGCAGGGTCGCAAAGCCGAGCCCCCACATGATGGCCGTGGCCAATGGCGCCCAAAAGGGGGATTTTCCACCTAAACCGAAAGCCATGGGAGCCAGCCCGAAAATAGTCGTCACAGACGTGAGGATAATGGGCCGCATGCGAATGTGGCAGGCCCGTATGATAGCCAGATAAAGTTGTGTGGGGTGTTCTTTCCAGTAACGGTTGATAAAATCGATTAGAACCAGAGAATCATTGACCACAATTCCGGAAAGGGTCAAAAGCCCGATCAGGGTGACAAACGTTATCGGATTGTTGCTCACCAGCAGCCCCACGATGACGCCCAGGGTTACAAACGGAATCGTTATCATAATGATAATCGGTTGCGTAAAAGAGTTGAACTGCAGGGCGAGAATAAAAAAGATTAACGCCAAAGCCAGAAAGGCGGCATTGCGAAGTTCCATCAGGGAGGTCGTGGTTTCTTCCTGAAGCCCGCCTTCAATCATATAGGCCCCTGGGTATTTGTTTTTGATCTGCTCAAAATAGCTGCGAGCGATGCTGTTGGCTTTGACGGCCGTCATCCGGCCCCCGCTGAAATTGGCTTTCAATTGTTCCCAACCCTCTTTGCTGAAATTGGCTTTAAATTGTTCCCAACCCTCTTTATCGTCCTGATCGCTTCTGATATTGGCGGTGATGCGTACGGTTTGCTTGCCGTTGTAACGATAAATTCTGTGGAAGCCGGGAGTTAATTGGATATGGGCGACCTCCTTCAGGGGGATCAGACCATGCCCCTTAACCGTAATCTTCAGGTTCAGCAAGTCATCAAAATTATCACGGTATTGGGGCAGGTATTTCAGTTTGATATCCTGGGCTTCATCCCCTTGATGATACGTGGCCACCGTCAGACCGTGAAAGGCGGCCTGAACCGCCATTACCAGATATTCCTGATCGAGTCCGAGTTTCTTGGCCTTGGCTTCATCCACCGTTATTTCCATAAAATGCTTCTGCTTCGAAAAATCATCCTGTATATCGACAATCCCTTTGTGCCGGGACAGCTCCTCGCGTATGGCTCTTGAAATAGCGGCCGAGGTGGCCCATTCTTTTGCCTGAATCTTGAGATCCACATCGGTGCCCACCGGCGGACCTTCCAGCATCCGCTCCAAAACAAAGGCCGTTGCGCCATGTGACTTAAGGAGTTTCCCCGCTTCTGCACGAATCCCCTCCATGAGTTCCAGAACGCTATGCTGCCGCTCTTCGGGTTCTTTTAATATCACATTCAGAATGCCGTAGTGGGTGCCGACAACCGGTTCATAATTGACTTCCTTCATTCCGGCAACCGCCAGGGGCGCTTCCAGGTCATCGCCGATGCGGTCTTTGACAAGATCGCTTAGGGACATCAGCGCCGTTTTTGTCCGCTCCAGCGTGGAGCCGATGGGGAGGTCGAAATGGATATTAAACCGCGGAAATGCATCTGTTTTGGGAAACATCTCAAAGCTGGTTTGAAAATAGAGCAAAAGGGCCAGGATCGTTGAGAAAACAATCACAAACACCGAGACATAGCGGTGCCTGAGGATGATTCGCAGATAGGGATAATAGATTCTTCTTAGGGGTGCAAATATATCGATTCTTTTTTGGGAAATGGCCTTCTGGGCGGCCTTTTGAGATGTCAATTCCGTTACATGCGACGGGAGCATGAAAAAAACCTCAAAAAGAGACGCCGACAATGCGAAAAGAACGACCATGGGCAAAATCGCCAGATATCTTCCGATCACCCCCCCGAGCATAAACAGGAGCGGAAAAAATGCGGCCATATTTGTGGAAACCGAGGCCAGTACCGGAGCCAGAACCTCCCGGCTCCCAACGAGGCAGGCCTCAATCGGCGAAAGACCATCTTCAATATAGCGAAAGATATTTTCAAGCACCACGATGGCATCATCGACCAGGATCCCCAGAACCAGAATAAGACCAAACAGGGTAACCCCGTCGATGGACAGACGAAACATGCGCATTAAAACAAAGGTGATCAGAAACGAAACCGGTATGCCGATGGAGGCATAAATGGCGTTGCGCCCC